>NZ_VJZD01000197.1 GCF_009377175.1 Streptomyces adustus | reverse complement strand
CGCCTCCCCCACCCGCGGCCGGCCGTCCGGCTCGCCCTCGGCGAACACCTCCGCCGCGGGCGACCGTTCGCCGGACCCGTCCACGAGCCCGTCCACGACCTCCGCCGCGAACACCACCCCCGTCGCACCGATCACCTGGACAGCGAACTCGCATCGCTGGGCGATCGGTTGCGAGCACGACTACGTCATCGACAAGGCGCCCGCGCAGGTGCCGCCGCCCCCGGCCCCGCAGGACGCCTCCCCGTGGGCGCGTTCGCAGGACGCGGTGCACGGCGGCCAGACGATGGTGGACATCACCGTGCAG
Source organism: Streptomyces adustus (assembly GCF_009377175.1). Classification (GTDB taxonomy): domain Bacteria; phylum Actinomycetota; class Actinomycetes; order Streptomycetales; family Streptomycetaceae; genus Streptomyces; species Streptomyces adustus. Next base: position 17,995 of record NZ_VJZD01000197.1, on the reverse strand, counting down.
GGGCGCACGGACGCGGCCGTGGTGCTGGAGGCGCTGCGGGTGCGTGTCGTGGGTCGGGCCGCCCCGGTGAAGGGCAACGTCTACGCGACGGGCCAGGGCTGCGGCGGCGGCCTGGGCCCCCACTCGTTCACCGTCGCTCTCGACAAGGACCGGCCGATCGCCCACGCGGTCCCGAGCTACGAGGGCGAGACGCTCGTTCCGGCGATGGACCTGCCCTACCGGGTCTCCGTGACGGACCCCGAGGTGCTGACGGTCGTGGCCAGGACCGACGGCTGCGACTGCCGCTGGTACCTGGAGCTCGACTGGTCCTCGCAGGGCCGCACCGGCACCGAACGCATCGACGACGACGGCGTCCCGTTCCGCACCAGCGGCACCGAGGGCCTGCCGCACTACTGGTACGCGAACGGCGGCTGGACCCTGAGCTGAGCGGGCCGCTGCCGCGATCGTCCGACGAAGGGCGCCGTACAACCAACTCCCCAGCTCACGGGTCTAGTCACGAGTTTCTCGTACGGCCCGAAAGGCATCCCTCCGTGAAGATCCACACCCGGCTGAGACCCGTCGCCGCCCTCGCCGTCACCCTGGCGGCCGGCGGCGGTCTGCTCGCCGCCGGCACCGCCCCGGCCGCCGCCGCGGACTGCGCCTCTCCGGTGTTCAAGCGCCAGTACTTCGCCAACACCACCTTCTCCGGCACCCCGAAGAAGACGGACTGCGACAGCACGATCGCCGAGAACTACGGCACCGGAGCCCCGGCAGGCGTCGCCCTGCCCAAGGACAACTTCTCCGTCCGCTGGACCGCCACCCGCGACTTCGGCTCCGGCGGACCCTTCACGTTCGCCGCCGAGGCGCAGGACGGCATCCGCGTCTACCTCGACGGCGTCCGAAAGATCGACCTGTGGAAGAACGTCTCGACCACGCAGAAGAAGTCGGTCGCCCTCACGGTCCCCTCGGGCAAGCACACCCTGCGCGTCGACTACGTCGCCTGGACGGGCGCGGCGAACGTCAAGTTCACGTACACGCCCCGGACTTCCGCGACCGTCGACAAGGTGAAGCCGCTCGCTCCGACCGGGGTGAGCGCGCGGCTCGACAACGCCACCGCGCAGGCCGTGGTGTCCTGGGCCGCCAACAAGGAGATGGACCTCGCCGGCTACCGCCTCTACCGCCGTGACGAGGGCAGCAGCACCTGGCTGAACGTCGGATACACCACCGGCACCACCTATTCCAACCTCCCGACGGGTGCCGGCCGCACGTACTACTACGAGGTCCGGTCCTACGACAAGGCGGGCAACGTCTCCGTGGGCAGCGCCGACCAGCGGGTGGCGACCGTCGCCGTCACCGCGCCGACCGGTGTCACCGTGCAGAGCCTGGACGAGGGCAACAAGCTGGCCTGGAACCCGGTGCCCGGAGCGGCGCAGTACAAGGTGACCAGGTGTGGCCAGAACGGTGCCATCGCCAGCACGTCCGGCACCGGCTTCACCGACACCACGGCCCCACGGTCCCTCGCCTGCAGCTACATCGTGCAGGCCGTCGACGGGGCGGGCCGTGCCTCCGCGTACTCCGCCGTCGTGAAGGCGACCCGGCCCGTCGCCGCCCCGCACGACCTCACCGCGACGCCCGACGCCGACCGGGTCGTCCTCACCTGGACCGTCGACCCCGACAGGGACGGGACGTACTACGACTTCCACGTCTACCGGTCCCTGTCCCTGCCGGTGACGACCTCCGGCGAGCCGTCGTGGTGCAACACCACGTCCACACGACTGGCCGACGGCCGACGCCGGTACACCTGCACCCAGACCATGGCGCCGAACACCACGTACCACTACGTGGTCAAGGGCTACGACTACAACTCCCGCGAGTCCCTCGCCTCCGCCACCGTCACGGTCACCACGCTCGCCTCCGACCGGGACACCACCCCGCCCGCCGCGGTCACCGGGCTGACCGCCGAGGCCACCGAGTACGGCGTCGTCCTGGACTGGAACGCCAATACGGAGAAGGACCTCAAGCGGTACACGGTCTACCGCGGAGAGGTGCTCAGGGACGAGGAGGACGGCACCGCCGTGTGCTCCGGCTCCGAATGGGACTACCTGAGCCCGGCCACCACGCACTACGTCGACGCGACCCTGCCCGACGGCGACGAGCACTGCTACTGGATCGACGCCGTCGACACCAGCAACAACTCCAGCTACAAGTGGACCGGAACGGCCGGGGCCGTCGCCGTCACCGAACTCGACCTCACCCCGACCGTCGCCACGCCGGAGGACTCCCCGGTGTCGCTGGAGGCGTCCGCCACGGACGTCGGCGCCGTGGAGCTGTCCTGGAACCGGGTCCAGGACGCCATCGGCTACCGCGTCCTGCGCTGGGACCGGGACACGGGCCGGTACGAGAGTCTGACGGGCGACACCCCCGTCACCGAGACCTCGTACACGGACACCACCGCCCCCTCCGGCACCACCCACTACTACTGGGTGAGCGCGGTCCTCGCGGACGGCACCGAGTCCGCGCCGGGCGGCGACTGGGCCATCCTGGTGCCGCCGGGATCCGACGGATAGGGCACTTCCCCGGGGCGGGCGGCACGGCAGTCGCGGCACCACGCTCCCCGGAACGGCGCCCTGAAGACCCGGTTGCAGCCGCCCTCGCAGTCCGCCCATTCCTCCGTGCCGGGTGGGCGGGGCAGCGGTCGACCCAGGAGCGGCCCGCCCCCATCGACCCACGGAAGGGACGGCAGTGCCGGTGGGAGCAGATCCAGCAGGCGGTTACGGAGAAAGCCGGCCGGGTTGCGTACCTGGAGGGGAAGGCCGTCGGTCAGGGCGTGGACCACCGACGATCCGCCGAGGCCGTTCTCGAACCAGGGGACGACCAGGGGAGCCAGCCGCCGCACCTCTCGCCCGGACAGACCGCATTTCCGGGCTCCGGCACGGGCGTCATCGGCGAGGTGCGAGATCGAGTTCCGCCCACACGGTCTTGCACGGGACCGGCCCGGCCCGCACGCCCCAGCGGTCCGCGAACTCCTCCACGAGCAGCAGCCCGTAACCGGACTCGGCCTGCCCCTCGGAAGCGCCCCGCACCCGGGTGGGCCACCGGTCCCCCCGGGTGTCGACGACCTCCACCCGCAACGTCCGGGGAGCGAGGACGGAGAGGGTGAGGCGGAAGCTCCGGCCGGGCACGCGACCGTGCAGCACGGCGTTCGCGGCGAGTTCGGCGACGACGAGCCGGGCCGGATCCAGGGGCAGCCCCCAGTCGTGCAGCTCCCCGGCCGCGAGCAGCCGGGCGAGGCGGGCGCCGCGCCGGGTGGCGGAGAGCGGCACCGAGAAGTGGTGGAGCGGGGGGCGGGCAGTTCGCTGATTCACGTCACTCAGCGTGTTCTTCCGTACGTAACCTGTGAAGCGCGGTGGCCCGTGCGGACGGTGTCCGTCCGGGTGGCGTCCGGTTCTGTCCGGGCCGTACGGGGTGACCGGGGAGCGGGCGTCGAGGTTGGGCGGGCAAGCGCGTGGCGGAAGGGCGGCGGGCGTGAGCGTGTGGGACGCGGGACCGGAGGACGACGAGGAAGCCGGGGCGGTGATGAGGACCGTCCAGCGCCAGCTGAAGCTGTGGCGCGAGTCGGCCGGCCTCACCCAGGCCGAGTTCGGGGCGGCCATCGGGTACGGGGAGGAACAGGTCTCCGCCGTGGAGCGGGGGCGGCGCATCCCCCGGCCCGAGTATCTGGACCGCGCGGACGAGGTCCTGTCGGCGGGCGGCCGACTCGCGGCCCTGAAGGAGGATCTGGCCGAGGTCCGCTACCCGAAGAAGGTGCGGGACCTGAAGAAGCTGGAGGCGGACGCGGTCGAGCTGTGTGCGTACAACAACTCCGTGATCCACGGGTTGTTGCAGACCGTGGCGTACGCGACTTCGGTCTTCAGCGCGCGCCGACCACCGTTCAGCGCGGACGAGCTGGAGCAGAGGCTTGCGGCCCGGGTGTCCCGCCAGAAGATCGTCGACAGCGCGGTGGCTCAGCCGTCCTTCAGCTTTGTCCAGTGCGAGTCGACGCTTCGACGGCCCATCGGAGGCAGCGTGGTCATGCGGCGCCAGCTCGAAAGCCTGCTGGAGATCGCTGAGTTCCGGAACGTCGACCTTCAGGTACTCCCGCTGAATCGCGAGGTGAACTCCGGCCTGGCAGGTTCTTTCAGACTGCTCAGACTCAAGGACGGCAACACCGTCGGGCACGTCGAAGTGCAGCACATCAGCCGCGTGATCACCGACCCGAAAGAGGTCCAATTGCTCGACATGCGCTATGGGACCATCCGGGCACAAGCTCTCGACCCGCGAGAGTCAACAGTCTTCATCGAGAGAGTGCTTGGAGAGACATGCCCCTGAAGCCCTACAGCGAAGTGAGCATCGCACCGGAGTGGATAAGGAGCAGCTACAGCACGGACGAGGGCCCCGACTGCGTCGAAGTGGCCGTCCACCCGGACGGGATCCTCGTCCGCGACTCCAAGAACCCCGACAGCCCCCGCCTCGCCCTCGCGCCCACCGCCTGGGCGGCCTTCCTGCCGTACGCGTCCGGCCGCTGACGCCCTCGCCCGACGAAGAACGCCCCGCCGTCCCGATACGGGACGGCGGGGCGTGCGCTTCGACGGCGCGGGTGCGGTCAGGTGGTGGACCGGCGCCTGCGGGCTCCCGGGCGGCGCTCGCTCGGGCGGGTGACCGGGTCACCGGCCTCCTGCGCGGACGCCCTGCGCCGCAGTCCGAACTCGGCCAGCGCCTCCGCCAGCTTGTGCACCGACGGCTCCGGGGCCATGACGTCGACCCGCAGCCCGTGCTCCTCGGCGGTCTTGGCCGTGGCCGGGCCGATGCACGCGATCACGGTGACGTTGTGCGGCTTGCCCGCGATACCCACCAGGTTGCGCACGGTGGAGGACGACGTGAAGAGCACGGCGTCGAAGCCACCGCCCTTGATCGCCTCCCGGGTGTCGGCCGGCGGCGGCGACGCCCGCACGGTGCGGTACGCCGTGACGTCGTCGACCTCCCAGCCCAGCTCGATCAGTCCGGCGACGAGCGTCTCCGTGGCGATGTCGGCGCGGGGCAGGAACACCCGGTCGATCGGGTCGAAGACCGGGTCGTAAGGAGGCCAGTCCTCCAGCAGACCCGCGGCCGACTGCTCGCCGCTGGGCACCAGGTCCGGCTTCACACCGAAGGCGATCAGTGCGTTCGCGGTCTGCTCGCCCACCGCGGCGACCTTGATGCCCGCGAAGGCGCGCGCGTCCAGGCCGTACTCCTCGAACTTCTCCCGCACGGCCTTGACCGCGTTGACCGAGGTGAACGCGATCCACTCGTAGCGGCCCGTCACCAGGCCCTTGACCGCGCGCTCCATCTGCTGGGGCGTGCGCGGCGGCTCGACGGCGATCGTCGGGACCTCGTACGGCACCGCGCCGTAGGACCGCAGCTGGTCGGAGAGCGAAGCCGCCTGCTCCTTCGTGCGCGGCACGAGCACCTTCCAGCCGAACAGCGGCTTGGACTCGAACCACGACAGCTGAGCACGCTGGGCGGGGGCGGAACGCTCACCGACCACGGCTATCACCGGCCTGCCGCCGTCCGGGGACGGCAGGACCTTCGCCTGCTTCAGCGTCTGCGCGATCGTGCCGAGCGTGGCCGTCCAGGTCCGCTGCCGGGTGGTCGTACCCCCGACCGTCACGGTCAGCGGGGTGTCGGGCTTGCGGCCCGCGGAGACCAGCTCGCCGGCCGCGGCGGCCACCGAGTCCAGGGTCGTCGACACCACGACGGTCCCGTCCGACGCGCCGACCTCGGTCCAGCACCGGTCCGACGCGGTCCGCGCGTCGACGAACCGTACGTCCGCGCCCTGCGCGTCGCGCAGCGGCACACCCGCGTACGCGGGCACGCCGACGGCGGCCGCGATACCGGGGACGACCTCGAAGGGAACGCCGGCTGCGGCGCAGGCGAGCATTTCGGCGGCGGCGTACGTATCAAGTCCGGGGTCCCCGGACACCGCACGCACGACCCGCCTGCCGCCCCGCGCGGCCTCCATGACAAGATGTGCCGCATCCCTCACTGCGGGGATACCAGCGGTTGTTGACGCGCTGTCAACGACCGTCAGCTGTGGCGTGCCTGCGGCCGGGGCCGGATCCGACGAGGGATCCGTCTCCGTGTTCACGACGGCGACGCCGGGTCGGGCGTGCGTGCGTACGACGTCGAGCACCTCGTGCTCGGCGACGAGGACGTCCGCGTGCGCCAGCGCCTCGACGGCGCGCAGAGTCAGCAGTCCCGGATCCCCGGGTCCGGCACCCAGGAAGGTGACGTGCCCGTGTTCCGGACCGGTGGGAAGGGTGGTGGGGCTCACCGTGCTTGCTCCCCCATCAGACCGGCCGCGCCCTGGGCGAGCATCTCGGTGGCGAGTTCGCGACCGAGCGCCATTGCCCCGTCGTGCGTCTCGGGCACGGGACCGGTGGTGGACAGCTGCACCGTACGGGTGCCGTCGGGTGTACCGACGACGGCCCGCAGGCGCATTTCGTTGACAATCTGGCCGTCGGCCAGAAGGTCGGCCAGCGCGCCCACAGGGGCGCTGCAACCGGCCTCCAGGGCGGCGAGCAGTGACCGTTCGGCGGTCACGGCGACCCGCGTGAACGGGTCGTCGAGCTCGCCGAGTGCCGCGATGAGGTCCGCGTCGTCCGCGGAGCACTCGATCGCCAGGGCCCCTTGGCCGGGGGCGGGCAAAACCGTGTCGACCGACAGGAAGTCGGTCACCTCGTCGATGCGGCCGAGGCGGTTCAGGCCGGCCGCGGCCAGCACGACCGCGTCCAGCTCGCCGTCGCGCACGAAGCCGATCCGCGTGTCCACGTTCCCGCGGATCGAGACCGTCTCGATGTCGAGCCCGTGGCTGCGCGCGTAGGCGTTCAGCTGCGCGGCGCGGCGCGGCGAGCCGGTGCCGATCCGGGCCCCGCGGGGCAGATCGGTGAACTTCAGCGCGTCGCGGGCGACGATGACGTCGCGCGGGTCCTCGCGCAGCGGGACCGCGGCCAGCGCCAGCTCCTGCGGCTGCGTGGTCGGCAGGTCCTTCAGCGAGTGGACCGCGAAGTCGACCTCGCCGCGCGTCAGGGCGTCCCGCAGGGCGGTCACGAAGACCCCCGTGCCGCCGATCTGCGAGAGATGTTCCCGGGAGGTGTCGCCGTACGTGGTGATCTCGACGAGCTCTACGGGCCGTCCGGTCACCTGGCTCACGGCGTCCGCCACCTGCCCGGACTGGGCCATGGCGAGCTTGCTTCGCCTGGTCCCCAGCCTCAGTGCCTTCTGACTCATGCTGGCCCTCGGTTCTTGGCGTTCTTCTCGATGCTTTCCTCGGCCCGGGAGACGGAGGCCACCGTCTCCGGGTCGAGGTCGAACAGGGTGCGCAGCGCGTCCGCGTACCCGGCGCCGCCGGGTTCGGCCGCGAGCTGCTTGACCCGTACGGTCGGTGCGTGCAACAGCTTGTCGACGACGCGCCGCACGGTCTGGGTGATCTCGCCGCGCTGCTTGTCGTCGAGGCCGGGCAGCCGTCCGTCGAGGCGCGCGATCTCGCTCGCGACGACGTCGGCGGCCATGGTGCGCAGGGCGACCACGGTGGGCGTGATGTGCGCGGCCCGCTGGGCCGCCCCGAAGGCCGCGACCTCGTCGGAGACGATACGCCGGACCTGGTCCACGTCGGCCGCCATCGGCGCGTCCGCGGAGGCCTCGGCGAGCGACTCGATGTCCACCAGGCGCACCCCGGCCAGCCGGTGCACGGCGGCGTCGATGTCACGGGGCATCGCGAGGTCGAGGAGGAAGAGGACCGGCTCGGGCCGCGGGGCCTCGGCGGGCTGCTCGGGCCTGCGGCGCTCGGGGATCCGGCCGACGGAGGCCGCCGTCGCGGCGAGCGCGCCGATCAGCTCGGCGTCGGCCTCGACCGCGCCCCGCAGGGTCTCACGGCGGTCGACGGTGACGGTGCCGTTGTCGACCCAGGCCGCGTGCTGCTCCAGCGTCGCCGCGTCCATCCCGGCGACGGCGGCCTCCCCCATCACGGAGAAGCCGGACTGCACGGCGGCCAGGTCGAGCGGACAGTTGTCGTCGGCACCGACCGAGGCCGGCGCCGACGACCGCTCGTCCGTACGAGCGCTGCCGGGCCCGTCGGTGGCGACGCCCGGGCCGGGGATCGTCGCGGCCGGGTGGCCCGGACGGCCCGCCAGCGCGGCGGCGATGGTCTCCGCGCCGAGCACGAGCCCGGTCGCGCCGGTGCACGAAACGGCGATATCGGCACGTGTCAGCTCGACGGGCACCGCGTCCATCGACACCGCGCGGGTGCGGACGTACGGGCCGTCGGCCTCGGCGGACCGCTGCCCGTACTGCTCCTCCAGCAGCTGGACGAGGCGTTCGGCACGGTCGGGGGTGCGGTTGGCGATCACGATCTCGCCGACCCCGGCACGCGCGAGCGTCGCGGCGGCCAGCGAGGACATCGAACCGGCCCCGATCACCAGCGCCGACCTGCCCCGGACCCAGGTGCGCACGTCGGCGCCCGCGGACAGCTGCTCCAGGCCGAAGGTGACCAGGGACTGCCCGGCACGGTCGATGCCGGTCTCGGAGTGGGCACGCTTGCCGACCCGCAGGGCCTGCTGGAACAGGTCGTTCAGCAGCCGCCCGGCGGAGTGCAGCTCCTGCGCCTTGGCGAGGCCGTCCTTGATCTGCCCGAGGATCTGCCCCTCGCCGACGACCATGGAGTCGAGCCCGCAGGCCACCGAGAACAGGTGGTGGACGGCGCGGTCCTCGTAGTGCACATAAAGATAAGGAGTGAGCTCCTCCAGCCCCACCCCGCAGTGCTGGGCGAGCAGGGTGGACAGCTCGGCGACACCGGCGTGGAACTTGTCCACGTCGGCGTACAGCTCGATGCGGTTGCAGGTCGCCAGGAGGGCGGCCTCGGCGGCCGGCTCGGCGGCGACGGTGTCCTGGAGCAGCTTGACCTGGGCGTCCGCGTTCAGCGAGGCGCGCTCCAGCACGCTGACCGGGGCGCTGCGGTGGCTCAGTCCCACGACGAGGAGACTCATGCCGGCATCACGGCGGGTACGTCCCCGTCGGGTCCCTGCTCGGCGGAGTCGTTGCGGGCGACGGCGGCCGCGGCGGCGGACTCGGTGCCCGCGGCCTCCTCGCCGGCCTTGCGCTGCTCGTGGAAGGCGAGGATCTGCAACTCGATGGAGAGGTCGACCTTGCGCACGTCGACGCCGTCCGGCACGGACAGCACGGTCGGCGCGAAGTTCAGGATGGAGGTCACCCCGGCGGCCACGAGCCGGTCGCAGACGGGCTGGGCGGCACCGGCGGGCGTGGCGATCACGCCGATCGAGACACCGTTGTCCTTGATGATCTTCTCGAGTTCGTCCGTGTGCTGGACCGGGATGCCCGCGACGGGCTTTCCGGCCATCGCCGGGTCGGCGTCGATCAGCGCCGCGACCCGGAAACCGCGCGAGGCGAACCCGCCGTAGTTGGCGAGGGCGGCACCGAGGTTTCCGATACCGACGATCACCACCGGCCAGTCCTGGGTCAGGCCCAGCTCGCGGGAGATCTGGTAGACGAGGTATTCGACGTCGTAGCCGACACCGCGCGTTCCGTACGAACCCAGGTAGGAGAAGTCCTTGCGCAGCTTGGCGGAGTTGACTCCCGCCGCGGCCGCGAGCTCCTCGGAGGAGACCGTGGGCACCGAGCGCTCGGACAGTGCCGTCAGAGCGCGGAGGTACAGCGGAAGCCTGGCGACGGTGGCCTCGGGAATCCCTCGGCTACGGGTCGCCGGTCGGTGAGTTCGGCCAGTTGCCACAGTGCTCCTGCGGGTAGAGCGGGGCTGTGGGCGGTCGTTTGTCCCCAGACCGCCCCGTCGAGTGCAGGCTATGTCTTTGTGAACGTGTGCACAAAGATGGTGTCCGATTTGCCCTGCCAACGTGACCGGGGTCACGCGCCCCCGGCGCTGGCGTGGGGAACCGGCGCACACGCAGCGCTGTTCCTTGTTTACCAGGGGCAAAAACGCACACTCTCCTCACGAATCCCGCCCCCGAGACCAACTCGCCATCGATCCTAAGCGACTTTCCCGGCTAGTTGGACTAGTCGGTCAGTGCTTTGCGCAACCTCTGCTCGTCCACGCGCCAGAAGGTGTGCTGCCGTCCGTCCACGAGCACGACGGGGATCTGCTCCCAGTACTGGTCATGGAGCCCCCGGTCCTGAGTGATGTCCTTGTGTTCCCACGGCACGCCGAGGTCGCCGCAGACCTTTTCGATCACGATCTGTGCGTCATCACACAGATGACATCCCGGCTTGCCGATGAGCGTGACCACGCGCTCCTGGGGAGACTTACGCCGAAAGAGGGGACTCATGCCCCCCATTCTCGCGCCCCGCGGGCCGGTTCTTTAACGGCCCGGTAGCGGAGAGTTCACACCCTCCCAACCTTGCGACTCCGGAACCACCGAACAGAATGGCTATGCTCACGCCATGGCCGCTCTCGGATGGCTCACTCCCCGTAGGCGCTCCGCCACGGCGCGGAGCGTGTTGGCAGGCGAGGCCTCGGCGGAGGCGGCGCGCAAGTCGTCGCAGCCGGAGGCCGACGCCCAGGAGCCCGATTTCCCCGTGCTCGGCGACGAGAAAGCCGCCGCGTTCTTCGACCTCGACAACACCGTGATGCAGGGCGCCGCCCTGTTCCACTTCGGCCGGGGCCTGTACAAACGGAAGTTCTTCGAGACCCGCGACCTGGCGAAGTTCGCCTGGCAGCAGGCGTGGTTCCGGCTGGCCGGCGTCGAGGACCCCGAACACATGCAGGACGCCCGCGACTCGGCCCTGTCCATCGTCAAGGGCCACCGGGTCTCGGAGCTGATGTCGATCGGCGAGGAGATCTACGACGAGTACATGGCCGGCCGCATCTGGCCCGGCACCCGCGCCCTCGCCCAGGCCCACCTGGACGCGGGCCAGCGGGTCTGGCTGGTCACGGCGGCTCCCGTGGAGATCGCCGGGGTGATCGCCCGCAGGCTGGGCCTGACCGGCGCGCTGGGCACGGTGGCGGAGTCCGTCGACGGCATCTACACGGGCAAGCTCGTGGGCGAACCGCTGCACGGCCCGGCGAAGGCGGAGGCGGTACGCGCCCTGGCCGCCGCGGAGGGCCTGGACCTCTCGCGCTGCGCCGCGTACAGCGACTCGCACAACGACATCCCGATGCTGTCGCTGGTCGGCCACCCCTACGCCATCAACCCCGACGCCAAACTGCGCCGACACGCCCGGAGCCTCGACTGGCGCCTGCGCGACTACCGCACCGGCCGCAAGGCGGCCAAGGTCGGCATCCCCGCGGCGGCGGGCGTCGGCGCGGTGGCGGGCGGCACGGCGGCGGCGATCGCCCTGCACCGCAGGCGCCGATAACCGCAGCCCGGGCACCACGGCAGCGCGCGCGACCCACGGGGCGTGGGGACCGGTCCGACGGTCCCCACGCCCCGATTCAGTCACGCCCGCTCACCAACCGGCCATTCGCGAGGACGTACCCGGCACCCGCCCTGCCCAGTCCTCACTGCCCGACCCGGCCACAACACGCCTGGACCCACCCTCAATCCGAAGATTTCCGATCAGCAATCGCTCACTCTCCAATGCTTGATCGAGCGTCAAACAGATGCGGAAGCGACGTAATCGATGATTTGAGCAACTGGGTGTAGCAGTGCCTGTACGAAGCGTTATTCTCCTCAGACGCAAACCGGTACCCCCTCCGTCGTCACGACGGGTGAACGGTCCGGCACTGCACGTGATGGAAGCTCTGCCTCTGGGAGTCCCGTGTACCCACACGTCGGGGTTGACGCCTCGGGCCTGGCTACGCTGCGCGCAACGGTCGCTACGGTCAATGATCTGTTGCGCGGCTTCGTCCCCACCGCGTACCCCGTCCCTGCCGTCCACAACGCCCCCGCCTTCGCCACCACCACCCCTCTCGGCCCCTGCTACGCACTGGCCGAGGGCAGCGCCACGGTCGGCAGACGAGGACGTTCGGCGAGCGCCGGCACCGGTACCACCGGCGCCACCGCCCGTCGGCCGGCCGCCGACAGCGACAGCGCCCGCATGATGGACCTCGTGGAGCGCGCCCAGTCCGGCGAGACCGAGGCCTTCGGCCGCCTCTACGACCAGTACAGCGACACCGTGTACCGGTACATCTACTACCGGGTGGGCGGCAAGGCGACCGCCGAGGACCTCACCAGCGAGACGTTCCTGCGGGCCCTGCGCCGCATCGGCACCTTCACCTGGCAGGGCCGCGACTTCGGCGCCTGGCTGGTCACCATCGCCCGCAATCTCGTCGCCGACCACTTCAAGTCGAGCCGCTTCCGGCTGGAGGTCACCACCGGCGAGATGCTCGACGCCAACGAGGTCGAGCGCTCCCCGGAGGACTCCGTCCTGGAGTCCCTCTCCAACGCCGCCCTGCTAGACGCCGTGCGCCGGCTCAACCCCCAGCAGCAGGAGTGCGTGACACTCCGCTTCCTCCAGGGGCTCTCCGTCGCCGAGACCGCACGCGTGATGGGAAAGAACGAGGGTGCCATCAAGACCCTCCAGTACCGCGCCGTCCGCACCCTGGCCCGGCTCCTCCCGGAAGATGCCCGCTGAACCGGCGGACACTCTCAGCAATCATCAACTCACGTTCAGTGAAAGACCGTTGACTTCGCGATCCGATCATCCGTCGTCCGTAACCCAAGTGCCGCGCCGCTCGTTGTGCGGGATGCAGGCTCCCTGTGGTCACCCCCTGGCCGACTTCGATCATTCGTTCGTATGGGCGCGGTCAGGGTGTGCAACCCCCAGGACCCCCTGGGGAGCCGACCGTCATGACGAGAGGAGGTGCCGCCAGTGATCGCGAACGTATCGGCACACCGGCGGGCGAACGCCTTCGCCCAGGCCCTGGAGGAGCTGTCCGACCTGGGCACGGCGGCCGAGCAGTCCGAAGGACCGGCTCCGTCGTCCCCGGCTGCTGCGGAACAGACCGAGCAGGGTCAGTTGCTGACCTTCGCCACCGGTCTCGGCGCACTGCCGAAACCGGAGCTCGACCCGGAGGTCAAGGTCGTCCAGCGGGCCCGCTTGGTGGCCGCGATGGAGACCATGATCCGCGAGGGCACCCTGGGCGGCGGGGCGACGGACACTCCGGTGCCCGAGCAGCGCTCCCGGTCCCGGGGCGCACACCGAGCGACCGGACTCGGCAAGTTCCGGCCACGCTCCCGCCTGGCCAAGGGCCTGACCGCGGGCGGGCTGAGCGTCGGCGTCGCCGCGGGAGCCCTCGGCGGAGTCGCCTCCGCGAGCTCCGACGCGCTGCCCGGCGACTCGCTCTACGGACTCAAACGCGGCATCGAGGACTTCAAGCTCAACCATCTGACCGACGGGGACGACGAACGCGGCCGTTCCTACCTCGATCAGGCCTCCACCCGGCTGAGCGAGGCACGTCGGCTGATGGAGCGCGGCCGCAGCGGCCCCCTCGACCACGAGTCCCTCAGCGAGGTCCGCCGCACCCTGTCCGGGATGCAGCACGACGCGACCGAGGGCCATCGGCTGCTGCACGCGGCCTTCGAACGCGATCCCGAGTCCCTGGGTCCCATCCAGGCTCTGTCCACGTTCTCCAACTCCCACCGCGAGGCCTGGGGCGCACTGCGCGAACAGCTCCCGGTCCAGCTCGGCGACGTCAGCGACCAGGTGTCGTCCGTCTTCGACGCCATAGACGAAGAGGTCGCCCCGCTCCGGTCCATGCTCCCGCAGGCCCCGGCACGGACCGGCGGAGGCCAACGGCAGAGCCCCGGCTCGACGTCCGACGGTTCGTCCGGCACCCAGCGGTCGACCGCGCCCAGCACCGGCTCCGGCACCGCCGACACCGGCCGCTCCGGCACCGGCGGACCGAGCAGATCGGCCGGCACCGGCAGCGAGGGCGACGGGCTGCTCGGCGGCAGCACCGGCGGGTTGCTCGACCCGCCCAAGGACACCGGCAGCGCCTCCCCGTCCACGAGCCCGTCGGTCGCCGAACCCGACGTCACCCTCCCGCCGTTGCTCCCGGGCCTGCTGCCCGGCCTGGGCATCGACAGCCAGGACGCCGGCTAGCCACGACGGAGACAGCGGTACGAAGACAGCGGTACGGCGATGGGGGCGGCCTTCTCGGAGAGGCCGCCCCCATCGCCGTACCCGACCACGAAGCCGTCGGGTCCGACCGCTCGCTCAGAAGAACACCGACCGGCGCTGCACCAGCAGCTTGTACAGCGTGTGCTGGATCTGCTCCCTGACCTGGTCGGTCAGATTGAACATCAGCATCGGGTCCTCGGCCGCCTCCGGCGGATAGCCGTCCGTGGCGATCGGCTCGCCGAACTGGATCGTCCACTTCGTCGGCAGCGGAACCGCACCCAGCGGGCCGAGCCACGGAAAGGTCGGCGTGAGCGGGAAGTACGGGAATCCCAGCAGCCGCGCCAGGGTCTTGGCGTTGCCGATCATCGGGTAGATCTCCTCCGCCCCCACGATCGAGCAGGGGATGATCGGAGTGCCCTGGCGCAGCGCCGTGGAGACGAAGCCGCCCCGGCCGAACCGCTGGAGCTTGTAGCGCTCGCTGAAGGGCTTGCCGATGCCCTTGAAGCCCTCCGGCATCACTCCCACCACCTCGCCCTGGGCGAGCAGCCGTTCGGCGTCCTCGGTGCAGGCCAGGGTGTGGCCGAGCTTGCGCGCCAGCTCGTTGACCACCGGCAGTACGAAGACCAGGTCCGCGGCGAGCAACCGCAGATGCCGGCCCGCCGGGTGATGGTCGTGCACGGCGACCTGCATCATCAGGCCGTCCAGCGGGAGCGTGCCGGAGTGGTTGGCCACGATCAGGGCGCCGCCCTGGGCCGGGATGTTCTCGATGCCCTTCACGTCGACCCGGAAGTATTTGTCGTACAGCGGCCGGAGCAACGACATCAGGACCTGGTCGGTGAGCTCCTCGTCGTAGCCGAAGTCGTCGATCTCGTAGTCCCCGGTGAGGCGGCGGCGCAGGAACGCCAGCCCGCTCGCCACCCGGCGCTCCAGACCGCTGCCCGCGCCGTCCTGCGGCCCCTGGAAGGGCTGTTCCTCGTGCGTCACAGGAACATCATCCTGTCCGGCCGCGGAGGTGGGCAGGGGCTGGACCTGCTGGACCTCGCGGACCCGGGCGGGTTCACCGCTCTTGCGCCGGCTTCCCGCACCGCGGCGCCGCGACGGCCGCTGCACGGCGCTCCCGCGGGACCGGTCGTCGTCGAACGGAATGACCTTGGCGTCCGCCATCGTTGGTGCGCTCCTCAGTTGGCGCTCGGCGTCTGGGGGTGACCGCCGCCCCCGAGGGGCAGCGCGGCGATCCGGTCGACGGCCCCCGCGAGGGCCTCCGGCGGCAGCAGCCCGGGTCCCTGGCTGCGGGCGAAGTCCGCGAAGGTCTCCGCGGTCGTGTACTTCGGCGTGAATCCCAGCGTCTCGCGCATCTGGTCCGTGGACACGACCCGGCCGTGGGTGAGCAGCCGGATCTGTTCGGGCGAGAAGTCCGTCATTCCCAGCGTACGCACCAGGGACCCCGCCCAGGTGACCGCGGGGAGCAGCAGCGGCACCGTGGGGCGGCCGAGCCGCCGGGAGCACTGGGAGAGCAGCAGGACGCCGTCCCCGGCGATGTTGAACGTACCGCTGTTGAGGGTGCCGCGGGCCGGCTCGTGCGAGGCGATCCGCAACACCTCGACCACGTCGTCCTCGTGCACGAACTGGAGCCGCGGGTCGTAGCCGAGGACGGTCGGCAGCACGGGCAGCGCGAAGTACGACACGAGCGGCGTGTCCGCGGTCGGGCCCAGGATGTTGGCGAACCGCAGGACGCAGACGGCCACGTCGGGCCGGCGCCGCGCGAAGCCCCGCACGTATCCCTCGACCTCGACCGTGTCCTTCGCGAAGCCGCCGCTGGGCAGCGACTTGGGCGGCATCGTCTCGGTGAACACGGCCGGATCGCGGGGCGCGGACCCGTAGACATTCGTACTGGACTTCACCACCAGCCGCTTGACGGTCGGGGACTTCTGGCAGGCGCCGAGCAACTGCATGGTGCCGATGACGTTGGTCTCCTTGACCGTGGTCCGGCTGCCGCTGCCCAGGGCGGTGGCGGTGACGTCCAGATGGACGACCGTGTCCGCGTTCGTCTCGGCGAGCACCCGCGCTATGGCGGGCTGCCTGATGTCGGCCTGGATGAAGTCGGCGCCCCCGAGATGGTGCTCGGGCGGGACGGCGTCCACGGCGACGACCCGGTCCACCTGCGGGTCGCGCTGGATGCGCCGGACGAACCGGCCCCCCAGTTGACGGGCCACCCCGGTCACGAGCACGACCTTGCCCAAGATCAGCGCCTTCCTTTCCGACCTCGCACCCTGCCCGGGTCTCGTCACCGGCCCAGGCCTCGTACCCTGCCTGCGTTCCCCGTCTGCGGCCAACTTAGCGGGTCGATATTGCGCTGTGATGACCACGCGATGCAGGAAGCGACGGCGAGTGTCGCAAAACAGAGGTTCCGAACACAGCTGCCGGAACAGAACTGTGGCCCCCCACCGAATGCGGTGGGGGGCCACAGTGACACGCTTTCGCGCTGTCGCCTACTTCTTGTTGCGACGCTGAACGCGCGTGCGCTTGAGCAGCTTGCGGTGCTTCTTCTTGGCCATCCGCTTGCGCCGCTTCTTGATAACAGAGCCCACGACTACCCTCGCTCACTTCTCATCACTCGGTGCTGGGCGCCATGGGCCCATACGACCTACGAGGGGCTAGCCTACCCGCCCGAGCGCTGAGGTCGTAATCGAGGTGTTTCCGGGCCTTCCCGGAACAGCCGTCAGGCTGTTTCCACCCCCACATAGCTCTCACGGAGGTACTCGTGTACCGCTTGCTCCGGGACGCGGAAAGACCTCCCCACCCGGATCGCGGGCAGATGACCGCTGTGCACCAACCGGTACACGGTCATCTTCGACACTCGCATCACCGAGGCGACCTCCGCCACGGTAAGGAACTGAACCTCGTTCAGAGGCCTCTCGCCAGCTGCACCCATGACACCCACCTGAACCTTCCGCACTCGACGGCCACCGGCTTCCCCTTCCGGTGACTCTTCGTCGTTGCGTGCTCACTCCCCAGACTAGGGGCGGGTGATGCGAGTGGGGAAGAGGTGCACCCATCCGCGGCCTACTGTGACAGACACGCTCGATTGAGTACGTAGCGGGTAAGCGGACGGTAGTAATCGGATCGCACGGCGTCATCAAGTGGAACTACCACGGACACGGACCCCTCGGCCTCCCCCACGAAAAGCGCGGGGTCGTCGGTGTCGGCGAGACCGATGGCCTCGAACCCCAGCTGACCTGCCCCGCAGACCCATCCGTGGTCCCCGATGACCAACTCCGGGAGGGGCCCGCCGGCGTCGGCCGCCCCGGCCAGAGCGGTACGAACCGGGAGCGGCGAGTGCGTGTGTGCGCCCGGCTCACAACCGGGGCGTTCGGCGTCCGGTTCCCTTACGAGCGCGACCCCCTGTACGTAATCAAGGTTGTACGTGCGTAGACCGAACCGGGTCGTTATGTCGACACAGTGACCCTTCGCTGGGACGATGACGGTACATCCGGCCGCCGACAACGCGTCCGCAAGCGCGGCGTAGAAACCGAGCAGACGGTGCGGGTGGCCGGTGCCGAGAAGCACGGGAGCACCGCGTCGGGCGGCCGCCGCGAGCCGGTCGGCGAAGGCGTCGAGGGCGGCCAGCGTCCGCTCCGGGTCGATCACATCATGACCGGAGACACAACCGGGGTCGGCCGAGACCCCGCACTTGTCCGCCATCAGCCCGATCAGATCCCGCTGCGACCAGGACCATTCGGGATCGAGACCGATCAGCACCCGGGGATCACGGGCGGCGAACAGCCGATAGCTCCGCAGACTCTCCTCCCGGGAGGTGGCCACGGGCCCGGCCAGATGCGCGGTCAGCAGATGGGCGCGCAGAGCGCCGATGCTCAACACGACAGCGATGCTGACGCACCCACCCCACCCC
>NZ_VJZD01000196.1 GCF_009377175.1 Streptomyces adustus | reverse complement strand
CCCTGGAACGATGCGGCCCGCCCCCTCGCCGCCAGAGTCGCGTCCCTGATAGACGCGATGACTCTGGAGGAGAAGACGGCCCAGCTCTATGGCGTCTGGGTCGGCGCCTCCGCCCACGGTGGCGAAGTGGCTCCCCACCAGCATGACATGGAGGACCCTGTCGACCTCGACGCGCTGATGCCCACCGGCCTGGGACAACTGACCCGGCCCTTTGGCACCGTGCCCGTCGACCCCGCGCTCGGGGCCCTTTCCCTTCAGCGCACCCAGGCCCGCATCGTCTCGGCCAACCGCTACGGCATCCCCGCTCTCGCACACGAGGAATGCCTGGCCGGCTTCGCCGCCTGGGGAGCCACCGCTTACCCCGTCCCGCTGTCCTGGGGTGCCACGTTCGACCCTCGGATCGTGCGGCGCATGGCCGAGACCATCGGCCGTGACATGCGCTCGGTCGGCATCCATCAGGGACTCGCACCAGTCCTCGACGTGGTGCGAGACGCCCGCTGGGGCCGCGTGGAGGAGACGATCGGCGAGGACCCGTACCTCGTGGCCACCATCGGCACAGCGTACGTGCAAGGACTGGAGGCGGCAGGAATCGTCGCCACCCTCAAGCATTTCGTCGGCTACTCCGCCTCCCGCGCAGGACGCAACCTCGCTCCCTCGGCGATCGGACCCCGGGAACGGGCCGACATCCTGCTGCCCCCGTTCGAAATGGCCATACGCGAGGGCGGCGCCCGCTCCGTCATGCACGCCTACAACGACAACGACGGCGTACCCGCCGCCGCTGACAGGAGGCTGCTGACCGACCTGCTCCGAGACACCTGGGGCTTCGACGGCACGGTCGTAGCGGACTACTTCGGCATCGCGTTCCTCAAAACCCTGCACGGCGTCGCAGCAGACTGGGCCGGCGCCGCAAACACGGCCCTCACAGCGGGCGTCGACGTCGAACTGCCCACCGTCAAGACCTTCGGTCAACCACTCGTCGAGGCGGTCAAGGACGGCCGCATTCCGGAGTCGCTCATCGACGGCGCCCTGAGCCGGGTCCTCCACCAAAAGGCCCAGCTCGGCATGCTCGACCCGGACTGGAGTCCCGTGCCCACCGCACTGAGCGGTGCCGACCTCACCGACCCCGACGCACTGCGCGGCAAGGTCGACCTGGATCCTGCCTCCAACCGCGAACTGGCCCGCGAAATAGCCGAGAAGGCGGTGGTCCTCCTCAGCAACGACGGTGTCCTGCCGCTGGCAGCGCCACGCCGCATCGCCCTGATCGGCCCCAACGCAGCAGAGGCCACAGCCGTCCTCGGCTGCTACTCGTTCCCCATGCACGTCGGCGTCCAGCACCCGGACATCCCCCTCGGGATCGACCTGCCCACCCTCCACGACACCCTTGCGGCCGAATTCCCCGACACGGACATCACCCTCACCCGTGGCACCGGCATCGACGACGGAGACCTCTCCGGGATCGACGAGGCAGTAAACGCTGCCCGGAACGCGGACATCGTCATCTGTGTCCTCGGCGACCGCGCCGGCCTGTTCGGCCGTGGCACCAGCGGCGAAGGATGCGACGCGGAGTCACTCACCCTCCCCGGTGCCCAGCAGCACCTCCTCGACGCACTCCTCGACTCCGGCCGCCCGGTGGTCACCGTGCTGCTCGCAGGGCGGCCGTACGCCCTCGGCCGTGCCGTGGACGAGTCCGCAGCGATTGTGCAGTCCTTCTTCCCGGGAGCCGAAGGCACCCGCGCGATCGCCGGCATACTCAGCGGCCGCACCGATCCCTCGGGACGCCTGCCCGTCAGCGTGCCCCGGAGCCCCGGCGCCCAGCCGACCACATACCTCGGCGCTCGTCTGGCCCAGGCCAGCGATGTCTCCAATATCGATCCGACCCCCGCGTTCGGCTTCGGCCACGGCCTCAGCTATACGACATTCGCCTGGAGCGATCTCACGGTCAAGACGCAGCAGGCCTCGACAGAAGACGAGTTCACCCTCGCCTGCACCGTCCGCAACACAGGCGAACGGCCCGGCACCGAAGTCGTCCAGCTCTACCTCCACGACCCGGTCGCCTCCGTCGTCCAGCCGGTACAGCGCCTCATCGGCTACAGCCGAGTCCCCCTTGCACCGGGCGAATCCCGTCGCCTTCACATCACCGTTCCCGCCGACATCGCTTCCTTCACCGGCCATGACGGCAACCGCATCGTCGAACCAGGCGACCTGGAGCTCCGTCTGGCGTCATCGAGTACGACTGCTCGCCTGACGGCAACCGTCACCCTGACCGGCCCAGGCCGCATCGTGGATGAAAAACGCCGATTCCACGCCACCTTCGTCCAGAAATCCACCCACGAAGAATGACCTGGACTCGAACCAGATTCCCGAGACACCGTCGTTCGCGCGGTGCAGGCGGCCCGGATGAGTGAACAGGCTTTGAAGTTCCGCTTTTACCCTGCCAGTAGGACTCCGTCAGGTCTTCCTGTCGGTGCTGACCAAAAGCATGCGGGGACGCGCACGAAGTGAATCGTGTCCGGGTGACGTTGGTGTCATTCGGCGCCGATGTGTTCGCGTCGGTGCGGCGGAAGGAACAGCGGGCCTGGGACTACTGTCATCTGCGGGCACTGATGCAGGACGACCGCCGCAAGTCGGTCCAGCCGATGGACTCGCGGCTGTCGGACGGCAACGAGCAGAACCTGTAGCAGTTCATGAACCAGCTGGCCTGAGATCCGGCGGACGGGAGGACACCGGCCGGGGTGGCTCCCCAGCGCTGTGGAGCCATCCCGCGTGCCGCCCTCGCCGGAAAGCACCGTCCTATCCGGCAGGCACAGAAACGGAGTGGGGCGACTGCATCGGTGTTGCCCGCGGGAGCCGCACAGGTCACGTCCGCGGGGGAGCTGTGCGGATTTAACTTGGTGGATCCTCCTGTTGGGGAACAGCAGCCATGAGGGCGCCGACAGTTCGGTACTTCCTCCGGGCTGGTTTGAGGTGGAATCCGTCTTCCTCCAGGAGCGGGCGCACGTCGAGAAGGGCGTTGCCGATGGTGCGACGGCTCACCTGGAACATGTCGGCCAAGACCTCGCCGGTGCAGACCCGGCGGTGGAAAAGCACCGCGGCCAGCACGCGCTCCGCGTCGCCGATTTTTTGAGGAAAGACCCCGCCGCGGGTGCCCGGCTGGCGAGGGCCGCCTCGTTGTTGGTGGCGGCGCCGTTCCACTCGGGCGGCCTGTCGCAGCGCGAGGCGGTCAACGAGCACGGCGAGATCCGTGCGGCTCATGCCGGTCAGGGCGGGGTCGGACAAGATCTCGGGCAGCGGTTCGCGGCTGCGGCATGCCAGCTGCCCGGTGCGCAGGAAGGCCAGTAGCTCGTCGGGGGTGCTGAAGAGCAGGGCGGTCGGCTCGATGCTGACCTTGTGCTCTCACAGCAGCAGGCGGGTGTCAGTGACGACTTGGCTCATAGTGCGGTCGTTGATCTCCAGCATCTCGCGCAGGACCCGCTGTGAGCCGACGCGCCGCAGGTAAAGGAGGGGGACGAGGATGCGGTCGCGGCCGTTGAGCAGGGGCTTCTTGCCGTGTGTTCCGGGGCGCTGGCGGCGTGGTCCACCGCGCGCTTCGTATCGTGGCTGTTCCCACTGGGCCCGCTGGGCTGTGGCCAGCTTCTCGGCTACGGCGTCGAGATCACCGCTGGTCATGCCAGTCAGACGTGGGTCGTCCAGCTTTTCCAGCACCGTGGTCCGTTCGGTTGTCCCGGAAGGGGCCGGTGCGGCTGTCTGGTCGGTTGGTGCCGGGCGGAAGGTGTAGTTCCAGGTGGCGCGCACGGGGTGGGGGTCGATGGGCAGAGCCTGCATCCGTGCCTTGCTGATTGCCACGCCGAGCGGATAGGCGCCTGGGTCCAGTTCGGCGTGAACACGCAATCCGGCGCGGGTGATGGTCGATGCGATCGTGTTGACACCGTGATGGCCAGACCCGTCTCGGCGGCCAGGGCGACGAGTTCCGCCTTCCAAGCCCGGTAGCGGTAGCTGTTCGAGCCGCCGGCGTCGGCGGTGACCAGCAGTCGGGTCGCGGCCGGATAGTCGAGTCGGCCGCGTGCCTGCCACCAGCGGCGGATCGTGGCCACCGCGAAGGCGGAGGTGCCGTGATCGACGCCGACGCTCACCCAGCCGGCATCGGCTGTCAGGTCGTAGACGCCGTAGGGGATGGCGGTCTCGCCCTTGGGACCAGTGAAGAAGCTGTGGTCCTCAACCTCAACCGGCTCGCCTTTGGGCCGCCACTCCCGCCCGGCGTTCGGCAGCCGGCCAAGCATCTCCTTCTTCTTCGAGTCGACACTGATCACCGGTTCGCCAGCCGCCTGGAATCCTTTGACCTGCTCGTTGATGTAGCGGAACTGGGCGTCCCGGTCCGGATGTTGCTGGTCCGGATGGTGCTTGCCTTCCAGAGTCTTGGCGGTCACTTGCAGGCTGAATCCGCTCGCCCTCAGGAGCTTGCCCACGGAGCTCGGAGAGACCGGGTGGCCTTGACGGGTCAGCTCGGTGGCCAGCTTGCGCAACGACTTCGTGGTCCAGCGCAGCGGTGACATGGGATCACCTCGCTCATCCGGCTCGACCAGAGCCATGAGCGCCGACAGCAGGCGCGGATCACGCTCCGTCAGGCGCTTGCGGCCACCTCCCCGCCTGCGGACACGTCCCCCGCCCAGAGGCACACAATCCGCCGCCAGCTCGAGCAGGCCCCTGCGGACGGTGGTCTCGCTCGCTCCGGCAACCTGCGCGACGGCGCGGACGCCACCATGGCCGAGCAGGCCCGCCTCCGTCGCCAGCATCAGCTGCCGCTGCCGCTCGTTCAGATGCGGCAACAACACGCGGAAACGCACGGCAAGTTGGTGCCGTACCCCCTCCTTGATCCCCATGCCAGATCAACGATCTACATCGACGAAAGCGACACCTTGATTCCGTACAGCTCCAATGCGTGCGGCATCGCTGCCAGGATGCGCCCGGCAGGACCGCGCCGATCGCGTTCACCAGGCCGGTGTGGGCGTCGGAGACGACCAGCTGGACACCGGACAGGCCCCGGGCGGTCAGTGAGCGCAGGAAAGCGAGCCAGCCGGCGCCGTCCTCGGCCGTGGCGACGTCCAGGCCGAGGATCTCGCGGTGTCCGTCTGCGTTGACGCCGACTGCGACCAGGGCGTGGACGTTGATGATGCGGCCGCCCTCGCGGACCTTCTGCGTGAGCGCGTCCACCCAGACGAACGTGTAGGGCCCTTGGTCCAGGGGACGGTTGCGGAACGCGGTGACCTGCTCGTCCAGGTGCTTGGCCGTCGCGCTGACCTGGGACTTCGACAGCTGGCTGACGCCGAGGGACTCGGCGAGTTTCTCGACCCGGCGCGTGCTGACGCCGAGCAGGTAGGCGGTGGCGACCACCGAGATGAGGGCCTGCTCGGCCCGGCGGCGCCGTTCGAGGAGCCAGTGCGGGAAGTAGCTGCCCTGGCGGGGCTTGGGGACGGCGCGTTCGACGGTGCCGGCGAGGGTGTCCCACTCGCGTGGGCGGTAGCCGTTGTGGTGGTTGACGCGTTCGTCGCTGACCTGGCCGTATTCGGCGTTGCAGAGGGCTTCGGCCTCCGCGGACATGAGCGCGTCGGCGAACGTCTTGACCATCGCGCACAGCAGATCGGGACTCGCCGAGGCGAGGTTGTCCTCGGCGAGGGCGTGCAGGGGCAGACTCCCGGGTGCGGTCATCGTGCTGATCTCCTTCGAGCCTAGACATCTCGAAGATCAGCCGGTGGCCGTTCTCATATCCGGACCCTCACTCCGACGCCGGGACAAACACGCGGATCAGGTGGGTACCGGTACACCACTTCCAAGGACGCAACCGCCGCACAAAGTACCTCAACGCGTTGATGCTGGTTACTGACCTTTCCGGGTTGCTTTCGGGGGGTGGCGTTGGGTGATCCCTGCCTCTTCAGCTGTCTTCCGCCGAGTGCGAGACGCGTGTGGGCACGTTTGCTGAACGCCGCGACCCGCCCGTTCGATGTGATCAACTACCTTGGCGCCGTCGGCGGTGCCCGCGTCTACAACCGTCGGCGCATGGGAGCGAAACTCGACCGCACCCTTGCAGCCCTTCACCGTCGTCTGGACGCCGAGCCGGACGCGAACCTGGCGCTGACGATGGGCTTCCCGGCGCGGTGGGATCCGTTCTTCAAGGACGTGATGACCCTCGAAGAGGTGTGCCGCTACCCGACCCGCGGCATCACTGCGGACCTTGTGCTGGCGGCCGCCTTGATCAGCCCTGAGTCGGCGCAGCTCTGCCGCGCCACGTTCGTCGATCACACCGATAGGTTCTTTCGCGCGTGACTCCCTGAGGCTTTTCCATCATCGGTCTGAGCTGGCCAAATGCAGAGTGAGGACGGCCTGGACGAGGCAGATGATCCGGGTGGCCGAGCACCGGAGCCAGGACTTGAGGGTGGCCATGGCCTGCTCGACGAGGGCGCGGAGTGCGTCTCTGTCCTGCCCCCGGCCGGTCGGCGACGGTCTTCTCGAAGTAGGACGACCTACCGCGGACGGCGGATGCGGCGCTCAGGCTTCGTCGGGGGCATCCTCGGCCGCATCCGGGTCCCGGAACGGGCGCAGGCCCTGACCAGGGCCGCTGGCCTGGATGTTGGGGGCGGTTCAGTCCTATCAGTCTCCACTGCTTACGGAAGCTCTTGGTCTGGGGCGCATGCTCCGCGCGAAGAGCGGCACCGACAACAGGAGCAGAGCTCCTTCGACAGCCAGGCTGGCCAGCCCAAGCGGCTCTGTCCAATTCCCGATGTCTTCCCTGGCGCCGGGCAGTCCTGGCCCTCTGGAGAGGATGTAGCCCACCAGGGGGCCCAGGGCGACGCCGACCGCCAGCAACCATCCCAGTCGCACGAGGCCGAGGAGAAGCAGTGCCGCCGCGACCACAGCCGCGATCTCCAGGACGTGATAGGCGATACCCAGGTAGGAAGGGTCTCTCGTTGCCGTGATGCCGCCTTGGTCCACAACATGGATACCTGCCACCACAAGGCACAGTAGAGATCCGGCCCACCGGGCCACCCAGGAGGCTTCCGGCGCTACGGCAGTGCGGTGTGACATGCGCAGGCACCTTTTCCATTTTTTAAGGCCGGGGAAGCTGTTGCGCCACAGTCGCGGATGACTAGCTCCTGAGCAGGCAACGGGACGGCCCCGTGCCACTCCCAGGTTCAGCTGGCAATCCTTCGTTGTCGATCGTTGCCGTGCGGACGAGTGAGTTTCTTCCAGCTGGCCACCGATCAGGTGACGGTCCACGAGGCGCAACAGGCGGGGCCCCGGGCTGTTGATGGAGATGTCTGACGTCTCAACCACGCTGCTTGGGGGCCTCGTTGGTCATCCATCCTGCCGCACTCGACCTACCGCATGCGCTGGTGGAGTGGGTGACCATGCTCGTCGTCACTCGTGACGGTGACCGGCGCTGCAAGCTGCGTCCGTCCCAGCGCGCGATGGTGGCACCGGTGTACCTGTGCGAACACACCACGCTGGCGAAGATCCGCCCCCGAGTCTGTGGAACGACCCGGTCCACCCGCTCCGGCACCGCCGCGGGTCCTGCTGATGCTCACCGCCGCTCCGGCACGGCTCGCCCTCCTATCGAGGACTCCGCGAGGGTGACAGGCATGTGAGGCAGCTCGTCGTTGATGCCTTCTGCCTGTGCTGACCAGATGGCCTGCCGGGCTTTCTCGCCGGGGTCGGCAAGGATATAGATCAGCCGGGAGATGATGGTCGCGTCGGAGACGGCCGGACCGAAGACGGCCGGCTCATACCGCAGCATCGCGACGTCCGCGAGGCAGTCTTCGTCCAATGCAACCGCCAGGGGGACGTCCAGGAGTGCCTTGCCCGTGGACGGCCGGCTGCGAACGCCATGGAGCCAGAGCCTGGCATATGACCTGCTCCAAGACTGGTCTTGCTGTTACTAGAGGGCGTCTGAAAAGCCTGTCAGCGGGCTGACCTTGCGAGGCGCCGCACGAGGAGCATGGCCATGGTGAGGTAGATGGCGTTCCCAGAGCAGACGCGCAGATACTCGTAGTCCTTCGACAGGCGGCGGCACCGTCCCAGCCAGGCGAACGTCCGCTCTACGACCCAACGCCGCGGGACCACCGCGAAGACGGGCGCTGCCGGAGGCGGTGCTCCTTCCTTCACCCAGGTCGAGCGGAATCCTCCGTCGCGGCGCTGGACGACTTCCACGGTGATGCCGGTGGCTTCCTGGACCCAGGCATGGAAGTCGGTGCCGCGGTAGACGGTCTGCCACGGCGGCAGGTCATGCGGTAGCAGTCTCCAGGCGCAGCCGGCCCGCAGCCAGTACGCCAGTGCGTTGAGAATCTCTCGCCGGGTGTGTTTTGCAGGTCGTCCACCGGGCTTGACCGCCGGAACCAGCGGACAGAGGATCTCACACTCCGGATCGGACAGATCCGTCGAATAACGGGTACGCAGCCCGCACACCCCAGCCCCCGAAAGTGCGCACCACCCCGCTACCAGGCGACTTGCCCGCTGACAGGCATTTCAGGCGCCCTCTAACGCCTTGACCTTCCAGTGCGCCAGAAGGTCTACGGTCAGGAAGAGCGATTATGAACTGGAAGGACGAGGCCATGCGGATCACCGTGCTGACCGTGCCCGACTGCCCCAACGCACCCGTGATCGGAGAGCGCCTCGCACGAGTACTGGAGGGCCGCGGCGCCGAGGTGGCGCTGGTCGAGGTCCGTGATCCCGGTCAGGCCGAACGCCTCGGCATGACAGGATCCCCCACGGTACTGATTGACGGTGTGGATCCCTTTGCGGTACCAGGCGCGCCCGCGTCCTTGTCGTGCCGCCTGTACCGGGGGCCTGAAGGTCGGGCCGAGGGCGCACCCAGCGTCGCCGACCTGCAGCGGGCACTGGACGCCGCGGACGGCAGCGTCATCGCCGAACCCGTCCACGCCGAGGATCAGGGACGGTCCGTCTTCGAGGACCTGCTGCACCGGGCGGAGCCCTCCGCAGGGCGAGGACGATGACCGACGTGCTCATCCGTATCGAGGCCAGCGAGCTGCCCGGCCTCGACTGCGCCCCGGCTCAGGGCAGCGACCAGACGTACAGCAACATCCACGTCGGGGTGCAGCGCCGCGAGCGCCCGACCGAGCTCCTCGCGCTCCAGCCGGGCAATGCCCCCTGGGCGAGCTGGACCTTGGAGTGCACCACGATCGCCTCACCGACCGGCACCGACATCAAAGGCCCGTACGTACAGGGCCGCCCGGGAGGCCGGTTCATCTACCTGTCGTGGGGCACCGTCGACGACACGGGCACCTTCACGATGTTCCGCCGGGCCAAGCTGATGCTCGACGCCATCCCCGCCGGCACGCTCGATGCCGCCACTCACAGCGGCCTGCTTATCGCACGCCTCGGCCTGACCGACGCGCGTGGCCATCCTTTGTGCGCACGCGTCGTGCCCCCGGCCATCACCTGGACCGCCTCGAGCCGCAACGAGGAGTGCGGCCCTGCGGACGTTCGATAGCGACCGCCGTCAACGGGTCGTAACTCCCATGGCGATCCAGGACGGCAGGGCACATGGCATGTCTGAGCGCCGAGGGTGAGCTGGGCATGGTGGAAGTCGAAGTGCCGGGTCGCGTGAGCCAGGCGCAGGTCAGTCGTCGTCAGTCCGGCGCCGCGGCTTGGAGTCTGGCCGACTGTGAGGCGGTTGCCGTGCACTACGGCATCGACATTCTCGAACTCCTGGCCCAACCCACCCGGGCCATGGAAGCACTGCCTGCCGAGCGCCGCTGGCATTCGGGGAGTCGGCCTTGGCCCGCGTGGGCGGGGAGGTGCTGCGCGACGTACGGGTTGAGTTCGGCTTCGGGCAGGCGGAGGTCCGCGTCCGTGGTCAGGGCTGCGGTGATCACTTGGTGGAGGCGTTCGTGCTCCTGACCGAACTGTGCGAAGTGTTCGGTGAAGGTTCGGTGGGCGAGACGGTAGACGGTCTGCTCGGCTTCGGGGTCGAGCATCAGGTACGGCGTGGCCTCTGCGGTCAGGTCACTGACCGCCCTGTCGATGATTGCCGTTTCCTGGGGAGCAATGGCCGCGGCGATCGTCGACCAGGTCCCGTCACGGACCGGAAGCCCGCGTCCTTGCGCGAGTGCCAAGGCGTGGAGCAACGGCCGGAAGGCCTGATGCGGCGTCATCAGGGGATGTGCGCGCGACGATCGGTACCGGAACGGGCACTCGCACCGCGGAAATGCCACTGCTCGCTGGTGCTGACGGGATGCTGCCGACCGGGTTGATTTTAGGCTTAAAGGCACTCGAACGGCGTACGGACTGGGTCGTTGGGCCGTGTCCTTCGGTGGTGAGGGGCGCCGGTCGGTTGAGTGTTGTCACGTTGCTGCTGCGATTCCGCTGTGCCGGCGTGGTGCCGGCCCTCGCGGTGGCGGCGAAAGGACTACCTGTGATGCGAGTGACCCGGACAATGCTCGCCTCCGCGGCGGTTGCCGCGGCCGTCGCGCTTTCCGCTCCCGCCGCGCATGCCGTGTCGCTGGTCGGACTTCGGGCGTCGGACGGCGGTAATTCCCACGGCAGCGACGGCGAACAGCACGGAAAGGAACACGACCACAAGTCGTCGGGGGAGAACGGGGAGGGCGAGGGGTCTCACGAGGACGATGGCGCGCAGGCCGACGGTGGCGCCCCGGACATGGGAGGGGACGATTCCGGAGCCGAGGAAGGCGGCAACCCGTGGAAGAAGAAGGACGGCAAGTCGCACGAGCAGCGGCAGGCCCCGAGCGGCGGTGTGAAGGCCGGCGGCGGTGCCCTGGCCATGGCTCTGGCCGACGACGGCGGCAACCCGTGGAAGAAGAAGGACGGCGAGTCGCACGGTGACGACAACGCGGCGAGCGACGACGAGCAGTCGCAGGGCGGCCCGAACGGCGGGGACCAGTCCGAGGGTGACGCGTCGGCCGCGGCTGGGGACGACTCCGGAGCCGAGGCGGGAGCCGGGGAAGGCGGCAACCCGTGGAAGAAGGGCGGCAAGTCGCACGAGAAGCAGCAGGCCCCGAGCGGCAGCGTGAAGGCCGGCGGCGGCGGGCTGGCAGAGTCCGGAAACGGCCTGGCCGCAGGCTCTCTGCTCCTGGCTGGCGGTCTCGGCGCGGGTGCCTACATGCTGCGGCGCCGGAGCGCGTCGGATGCTGTCGGGGCCTGATCGGTCCTTGCCGGGTGCCGTTCGGTCGCGGGCGCTGTCGTCCTGGGAAGGACGACAGTGTCCGCGGCTGCGGCCGCGGTGCCGGCGGCCCGCCGGCCCGCCGATGTCCGACCGCCGCCCCATTTGATGAACAGGCCTTTGTCCAATGACTCTCGCGCAGCAGGTTCCGCCCGATGAGACCCCCAGTCGAGCCCCCGCGCGTCATGTCGGCCCTGCTCTGCTGTGGCCGGCCGCGGCGGTGGCCCTGGGCGCCCTGCTCATCCACCACTCGCTGGCGCCTCCGGCTGATGCCAAGCCGCCGCAGCTACCGGCCGTCGTCGCCCCGCCCACACCTCTGCACTCGGTCGCACCTCCGGGACCGCCCCCGTCCGTCGCCCCGCCGCTGCCGGGACCAAATGCGATGGCACGTCCCTCGGGGCCCGCGCTGCCGCGGTCGGAACCAAAACGGATCGTGATTCCGCAGATCGGGGTGAACGCACCGTTCACGGACGTGTCCCTGGCCCCTTCGGGGCAGTTGAACACTCCACCCCTCACCGACAAGAACCTTGCGGGCTGGTACAAGGGCGGAGCCTCACCGGGCGAACGAGGAACGTCGGTCGTGGTGGGACATGTCGACACCAAGACCGGCGCGGCGATCTTCGTGTATCTGCGCTTCCTCAAGCCGGGCAACACTGTGGACATCACCCGCGCCGACGGCATCACCGCCCGCTTCAAGGTGGACTCGGTCCAGGAGTTCAGCAAGACCCACTTCCCCAATGCCCGGGTCTACGCCGACGCCCCGACCGCCCAGCTGCGGCTGATCACCTGCGGCGGGACCTACAACCGCAGCGCCCACGAATACGAGTCCAACGTCGTCGTGTTCGCACACCTCGACACATCGGGACGTTCCTGAGACATCGACCGGCCCACTGCCTCGACCCCGCCGGGACGCCGAAGAGGAACGCTGGAGCTCCGACGCCGAGATCGTCGAAGTCCCCTTCACCGCGTTCACCAGCAAGAAGAAGGCGTTCCACGCCACCGCCCGGCTGATCGTGCGCCGGGTGAAGCGGCTGAACCCCACGAGCGTGCCCGAGGGGCAGGCCGAACTGTTCGGCTTCTGGCGCCACCAAGACCTTCACCGCCACTGTTGTGCTGCAACTCGTAGGCGAGGGGCGAATGTCCCTGGAGGACACCGTCGAGCAGCGGCTTGCGGGAGTGGTCAGTGGCAACGGCAACGACGGCAGCCGGATCACTGTGCGGCAGCTGCTGCAGCACACCAGCGGCATCGCTGATGTCGGGCCACAGATAGCCGCGTTGACCAGTGCGGAAGGCTACCGGGCCGAACGGTTCCGCACGTACACCCCCGAGGATTTGGTGAGGCTGGCGATGCAGCATCCTCCCCAGTTCCCCCCGGGCACCGGCTGGTCGTACTCCAACACCAACTACGTTCTTGCCGCAATGATCATCCACAAGGTCACCGGCCGGAGTTGGGCACAGGAGGTGAACGACCGGATCATCCGCCCCCTGGACCTGAGGGGCACCAGCACGCCCGGCGTCTTCCCGTCTATCCCGGGCTCGCACGCCGAAAGTTACGCCGCGTTCGGCACCGACACCGGCATCGACGTCGCGGAGCTCAATTCGAGCATGGCCGTCGGCTCCGGCTCGGTCATCAGCACCGCGCACGACCTGAACCGGTTCTACGCCGTGCTGCTCGGCGGCCGTCTGCTGGCTCCGGCGCAGCTCGACGAGATGACGACCACCAGGCCCGCGCCTGAGCGGGGCGTGAGGCATGGACTCGGTCTTGCCGCAATTCCGTTGCCCTGTGGCGGCAGCTACTTCGGCCACCGAGGCGAACTCCTCGGCTATGTCACGTGGGGTGGCGCCACCCGAGACGGGACCCGGACCGCCGTGGTGTACGTCACCAGTGATGGCGGCCAGGGCACCCAGCAAGCCATGCTCACACTCATGGGTCAGGAACTGTGCGGGACCCGCTCCAGCTGATACTGCAGTGTCACTTCGTGATCGCGTCTGTGGCGTCAGTCGTGCCTCTTGGCTTCGCTTTTATCCCCGCGCCCTGCGCCCTGCCCGTGGACGGTTGGTTGGGTGAGGTGCGGGGACCGCCGGGCCGGGCCGGCACCGTGCGGCCGGGGCGTCACTGGTTCGAGCGTGCGGTCGCTGCCCGGGACAACGCCGGGGCGGCGGAGAACAGGGCGAACACGGCGGCACGGACCTGTTCGGCGACCACTTCGGGCGTGGAGCTGTCGAGCTTGCCGTCGAGGTGCAGGAACGCCAGGCCGTGCACGAGGGCCCACACGGTCGTCGCGAGCGCGCCGGTGTCGTCCGCGCCGGGGAAGGCGTCGCGGACGATGGTCCGGACGTATTCCGAGATGACGGCGGTCGCGGCGACCCGCTCCTCGCTGGTCGGGTCGCAGGGTTCGGCGAACATCGCCCGGAACAGGGCGGGGTGCTCGAGCGCGAACTGCACGTAGGCGACGGCGACCGCGGCCAGATCGTCGGGGGTCGAGGGCGCGGGATGGGCGGCGGACAGATGTTCGGCCAGCTCGCGGTATCCCTGCGCGGCGACGGCGGAGACGAGCGCGTCGCGGTCCGCGTAGTGGCGGTACGGCGCCGTCGCCGACACCCCAGCGCGCCGGGCGACCGCACGCAGGGAGAGCCCTGCGCTGCCGTCCTCCTCGAGCAGTTCCCGTGCGGCACGCAGGCATGCGGCCCGCAGGTCGCCGTGGTGGTACGCGGGCGCTTGCGACACAGGTCACACTCCCTCATGTTTGCGGCGCTAACATCCATCGCCTAATGTAAACGGTGTACACATTGTAAGCGATTGAGATGGAAGAGGGGAACTCGGATGTCCAGTGAGCTTTTCTCGCCGCTGCCCCTGCGTTCCGGGCAGGTCCTGCCCAACCGGATCGCGAAGGCGGCCATGGAGGAGAACATGGCCGGCGACGGCCAGCTCCCCGGCCAGGAGTTGCTGTCGCTGTACCGGCGCTGGGCCTCCGGCGGTACGGGACTGCTGATCACCGGCAACGTCATGGTGCACGCCGAGGCGCTGACCGGCCCCGGGGGAGTGGTGCTCGACGAGCACGCGCCGCTGAAGCCGTTCAGGGAGTGGGCGGAGGCCGGCAAGAGCGGCGGCGGGGCGATCTGGATGCAGATCAACCACCCCGGCCGCCAGGTCCAGGCCGACATGCCCGGCGTCGTATGGGGGCCGTCCGATGTCGGCGTCTCCCTGGGCAAGCACAGCAGCCGGTTCGGACGCCCCGCCGCCATGACCGCCGAGCAGATCAAGGCCACCGTGACCCGGTACGCGGTCGCCGCCCGCCGTGCCGAGAAGGCCGGGTTCGACGGAGTGGAGATCCACGCCGCACACGGCTACCTGCTGTCCCAGTTCCTGTCCCCTCTGGTCAACATGCGCACCGACGCGTGGGGCGGCTCGCTGGAGAACCGTGCCCGGATGCTGCTGGACATCGTCCGCGCCGTCCGCGCCACCGTCTCGCCGTCCTTCGCGGTCGCGGTGAAGCTCAACTCCGCTGACTTCCAGCGCGGCGGCTTCGACGCCGACGACGCACGCCAGGTGATCCAGATGCTCGCACCGCTCGGCGTCGACCTGGTCGAACTGTCCGGCGGCAGCTACGAGAGCCCCGCGATGTCCGGCCGGCCCGCCGATTCCCGTACCCAGGCCCGCGAGGCGTACTTCCTGGACCTGGCCAGGGACCTGGTCAAGACCAGCCCGCTGCCACTGATGCTCACCGGCGGCATCACTCGCCGGGAGACCGCCGAGCAGGTCCTCGACAGCGGTGTCGCGATCATCGGGATGGGCACCGCCCTCGCCGTCACCCCCGACCTGCCCGACCGCTGGCGCGACGGCCGCGAAGCCGACCACCAGCTGCGACCGGTCACCTGGTCCGACAAGGCCCTCGCCTCCGCCGCCGGCATGGCTCAAGTCCGCCACCAGATGCGCCGTATCGCACGCAATCGCAGGATCACCCCCGACACCCACCCGGCAGTGGCCTTGATCTCCGAGCGGCGCAGGCAGCGACGGGCGCTGCGCAGCTACCGCGCCTGGCTCGCCATGACGCAGGGCACCGCGGGCAACTGAACCAGCCCCCGGGGCGACGTCGCCGGAACCCTTCCCGCACGGCCGCTTCCGTGTAACTGATCCCCTGAGGGTGAGCGAGGGCAAGGTTGACGGTGCCCCGTCCACCATCAGGGCGGTCCCGCACCATGGCATCGCGTACGACGTCCACGCCGGCCGGCCTGTTCTGCACCGGCCCGCCACTCGAGACCGGCCGGACCGGGCTTGCCGGACAGGGGTGCACCGCGCGGGCGCGACGGCCTGTCCGGACTGCCGGCCCGGACCGCTTGAAGCATCGGTGCCCGTCCTGGCCCGCCAGCCGATCCGGCCGCCACCTCCAGGGCGCTCGGCAAGGCGGTGATGACTGCTCACATCACGACAGTGGTTCACGTCGGCGGCGCGTCAGCCCGTGACCCCTTTCGCTTGTTTCGCAGTGCAGGTCTTTGTGCTGTTGCCGCAGCCCTGCTCGCCGGTGGCAGCACGTACGACCCGTCCGAGTGCACCAAGATGGTGCCGACATCCGCGAGTACTGCGCCGGCTCGTCACACCTGGTCGGCTACGCCGCCTGGCCGATCCGCCTGCGAGTCCAAGCCGTATCCGCGAAGCGCAGCGGGCCGCCCCGCCCAGGACCGTGGCGACATGAAACACCTCACCTGCCCAACGACACCGAAGCTGTTTTCGCCGACGCTCTCGGAAACATGAGCAACCTGGGACCCGCCCTGAACCGGTGCGGCGACCGCGGCTGCCGGCCACTCCACGTCTCGCGGTCGGCCTTGTCCGCTCTCGGTCGAACTCAGCCATACCGACGCCCCATCGGAAGTGCACCCGGTGGGGCGTCGGGTGTTCAGCGCGCGCAGCCGGCAAGCGGTGAACAGTGATACGCGGAAGGCTGGTCGGCGCCACTGACAACGCCGTTGAGCCTGCTGGCGCTGCCGCCACCGTCAGAGGGCACGTGGCCGTCCCGGTCGATGGCTTTCAGGGACCAGCAGCAGTCGAGCAGCATGTACCAGCACGGCATCAGCTCCCACCGCAGCAGCCGGCCCGGCATGTTGAGGATCGTCCTACCGTTCCGCGTCCGCCTCCGATGTTCAGGATCGGTACCAAGACCCGCGCGGTCCGATTCCTCCGGACAACCGCACACCCATGGCGCGCCTGCTCGTCCCCGCTCGTACCACCTGCGCGTGAATGCCCGGAACTGCATGAGGGAGGCGGGGTGCCCTTCGGAGGTTCCGAGCGAGACAAGTCGCACGCATTCAGGCTCGGCTCCAAGATGCGCTTGACCGGTGCGCCAGGTGCTTCTGCCGCGGTGCAGGCTGCCTCACCCTCTCACCGCCGCAGTGCGGACGTGCCGGCATCCGCGGGCCGGCTCCGGCAGTTCCTGCCGATTGTCGGTACGGCTTCATCCGTATAAGTGGATGCGAACCGGTCTTACACGCAACGTGACACCTGGAGTGAGCGGCCTCGCGCAAGCGCGTCGGACATCCGTGTCCGGCCGCCCGACACGCAGCTGTGGCCCATGATGCAGTGGTCCGCGCCAGTTCCGGGGATGCCTGACGGCTGCCGTGGGCCCGAGGTCAGCGTCCGGTCCGCTTGCGGATCTGGTCCGTGGCCCGTTCGGTCATCTCGTGCGCCTTGGCGCGCAGCTGCTCCTGGCGGCCGGACTTCTGCATGGACTTGTTGCCCAGGGTCTTGCCGAGGGTCTCCTTCATCTTGCCCGTGACCTGCTTCACCTTGGCGTGTTCCTTGGCCATCGCCCTCGCCGTCCTCTCGAAGAAGCATGCGGTCGGTCCGGATCACCGCGTCTCTTCTCACCCTGAGCCCGGTCGTGGGGCGCCGCAACCGTCATGGCCGACCGCGCGGCATGCCGAACATCTGGCCGAGTGCCAGCCGTGGTGCGCTGACCACAGTGCCGACACGGAGCTGATCGAGCACCTTGCGGCCCTGCGCCGACACCGGGTCCAGCGGAGCGACGACGGTGGCGACCGGCAGGTCCGGGCCGACGCCGGAAACCACTTGATGACGGAGGGCGGACAACTGCTAGCCTCGCCCGCATGCCTGAACTGATCGCCCCCACACACCGGTTGCACGCCTCATGGCTCGCGGCCCGGGACGAGTGGGCTCCAGGCGCCCACCAGGACGGAGCGGGCCTGCGTCTCGCGCCGGATGCCGACCTCGCCGACCCCGAGGCCTTCTCGGAGTGGACTGAACGTCTGCGACGGCAGTCGGACAGGGCGGTCGCCGTGGGCGAAGAGCGCGTCCATGCCACTCATTGGTGGATCGTCGAGGGCGACAGCTATCTGGGAGCCATAGATCTGCGGCACTATCTGAACGCCGTCCTGCTCGACGTCGGCGGGCACATCGGCTACAGCGTGCGCCCCTCCTTCCGCAGGCGCGGCCTGGCCACGTGGGCCCTCGGGGCGGTGCTGCCCGAGGCGCGCGCGCTCGGTCTGGACCGAGTTCTCGTCACCTGCGACGACACCAATACCGCGTCCGCACGCAGCATCGAACGCAACGGCGGTGTCCTGGAAGACGTCCGCACCACCGAGGCGGGCGCCAAGCGCCGCTATTGGATCACTTTGTAGACAGCGGCGCGAGCGACTGCGCCGGACGCGGTCACTCGTGGACAGCAGCGCTACAGCTCCCGGCTGGCAGATTCCGGCCGCCAGACCCGGCCGCCCGTCCCGGAGCCCGGCCCGGCGGCCCGCCGCCAGCCCACACGGACGATGAAGTCCCAGGTCGCCGAGGGCGTTCGCGTCATGTGTTCACGCTTCCTCGGGCGGCCCGCATCTGTCCGCCGCACGACCTCGATGGAGAACCTCATGGGCATGTTCGACGACATCCACACCGGCAACCGGTGCGGCCAGACGAAGGCGTTCGGACGTACCCTCGCCCACTACTGCACCGGCGACACCGTCGACCCGGTCGACGGCCGCACGCACGTGCAGATCGCCATGCCCGACGGCGGGTGGCTGCACGTCAGGGACGGCAGAATCCACTCGTGGCAGGAGACTCCCGCGCCCGATCTGCCGCCCTACGACAACTTCGGCCGCCCCCTGTCCGGCCTCGCCTGGCCGTACCC
>NZ_VJZD01000195.1 GCF_009377175.1 Streptomyces adustus | reverse complement strand
TGTATAAGAGACAGGCCCCGAGGAGGCCGCCGCGGCGCTCGGCGCGCTCCAGTCCGCCACCGCCGCGGCCCGCTCCGCGGCCACCGCGGACCCCGACGCCGCCCCGGACTCCGTACCCGAGCCCGTACTCGAATCCATACCGGAACCCGAGTCCGAACCCGTCGCCGCGCGCCTGCCCGCGCAGGACGGCGCCGGCGACACCGACAAGACCGACCACGAAGGAGGAACGGCTCGATGACCAGCCGCGACACGGGTGACATGGCATGGGTCCTGGAGCCGATCCTTCAGGTACCGCACGTGGTGGCCGCCGTGCTGCTGACCAGGGACGGACTCGTCAAGGGATACACCGACGCGCTGTCCCGGCCGTCGGCGGAGCGGGTGGCCGCCATCACCAGCACCGTGCAGGGGGCCTGCCGGACCGCCGCGGCGGCGTTCGCCGACCGGGACCGGGCCGAGGTGCGCCAGGTCGTCATCGAGTCCGACCACGGCTACGTACTGATCGTGCCCACGGACCACGGCACCTGTGTGGCGGCGTACGGCGACCCGGAGGCCCGGCTCGACCTGCTCGGCCACCGGGTCCACTCCCAGGTGGCCCGCCTCGGCGAGAAGACGATGGCCGCCGCGCCCCGGGGGACCGACGGCGGCGCGCCGACATGACCGGCCGCCCAGGCGGCCGTCCCCTGGTTCCCGCGTACCTGTCGACCGGCGGGGTGGCGCGGCCCAGCCGACCCCATCTGGAGCGGCTGTCGGTGCTCACCGGCAGCGGAGAGCCCGCGCCCGAGGATCTGACGGCGGCTCAACTCGCCCTGCTGGACGTCCTGGAGGACGGATCGCTGACGGTGGTGGAGGCGGCCGCGCTGCTGCGCCTGCCGGTCTCCGCGGTGCGGGTGCTCACGGCCGCACTCCTCGACCGGGGCTTGGTGCTCGCCCGCGCGCCGATCCCGACCGCCGACCGGTTCGAACCCGACCTGTTGAAGAGAGTGGCCGATGGCCTCCGCGCCCTCAAGCACTAGTGGCATCCACCTGCCCGACACCGCCCGCGACCTGGTGAAGATCCTGGTCGCGGGTCCCTTCGGGGTGGGCAAGACGACCCTCATCGACTCGGTGTCGGAGATCCGGCCGCTGCACACCGAGGAGCACCTCACCCAGGCGTCCGAGCAGGTGGACGACCTCGACGGGGTACGGGAGAAGGCGACCACCACCGTCGCCATCGACTTCGGCCGGATCAGCCTGCCGGGCGGGGTCGTGCTGTACCTGTTCGGCACACCCGGGCAGGAGCGGTTCCGCTCGCTGTGGGACGACATCGCGTACGGGGCGCTGGGCGCACTGGTGCTGGTCGACAGCCGGCGGATCGACGCGTCGTTCGACGTGCTGGGGCTGGTGGAGGAGACCGGGCTCCCGTACGCGGTCGCCTTCAACGCCTTTCCCGACGCCCCGCGCCACCACACCCCCGAGCAGCTGCGCGCCGCCCTGGACCTGGAGCCGGGCACCCCGATGGTGACGTGCGACGCGCGGGACGCGAACTCCTCCCTCGACGCACTGCTCGCCCTGGTCGAGCACCTGATCGACCGCGACCCCCCGGAGAACCGGTGACCACCCTGCCCCCCGCCCAAGAGGCCTTCTCCCGCTCCGCGCCCGTACGGCTGTGGGAGGAGGGCTTCGCCCGTGATCCCGACCGCTACTACGCCGCGCTGCGCGCCCAGGGACCGGTCGGCTGGGGCGAACTCGCGCCGGGCGTACCGGCGTACATCGTCACCGAGCGGCAGGCCGCGCTGGAGGTGCTGCGCGACACCGAGGCCTTCTCGCACGACCCCCGGCCGTGGGAGGACACGGTCCCGGACGACTCGCCCGTGCTCGGCATGATGCGGTGGCGGCCCAACGCGCTGTTCGCCGACGGCGCCGACCATGTCCGCTACCGCACCACGCTCATCGACGTCTTCGACGACGTCGAACCGCACGACCTGCGCGCCCGGGTGCACCGCGCGGTGAACGTGCTGGTGAGCCGGTTCGGGCCGGCCGGCCGGGCCGATCTGGTGGCGGACTTCTCGCGGCCGCTGATGGCGCTGATCTTCAACAACCTGTTCGGTCTGCCGGACAGCCAGGGCGACCGGCTGAACCGGGGCCTGGGCAAGATGATGGAGGGCGGCGACCAGGCGGGCGAGGGGGAGGCCGAGTTCGCGCAGTACGTCCTGGAGCTCATCGCGGCCAAGGCCGAGCGGCGCGGCGACGACCTGCCCAGCCGACTGCTGGACCATCCGGCCGGGCTGACCGCGGAGGAGGTGACCTGGCAGGTGTTCCTCACCCTCGGCGCCGGCTTCGAGCCGACCGCGAACCTGGTGTCCAACGCGCTGTCCAGGATCCTCGGCAACCCCCTCTACTACTCCACCCTCACCAGCGGGGCCCGGCCGGTCATGGACGCGGTCCTGGAGGTGCTGCACCACGAGACGCCCCTGGCCAACTACGGCATCTACTACGCGGTCGAGCCGCTGGAGTTCCACGGGGCGTGGATCCGGGCCGCGGTACCGGTGGTCGTCTCCTACGGGGCGCTCGGCCGCTTCGCCGAGCGCGAGGTGACCTCCGAGCGCCGCCCGAACGACGCCTCGCACCTCTCCTGGGGCGCCGGACCGCACACCTGCCCGGTACGGCAGCACACTCTGCTCATCGTGACCGAGGCGATCGAGCGGCTCACCCAGTGGCTGCCCGACGTGGAACCCGTGCTCGCCCGCGAGCGCCTGAGCTGGCGGCCCGGTCCCTTCCACCGCTCGCTGACCGCGCTGCCCGTCCGTTTCAGCCCCCGCTCCCCCGACCAGCCAGGAGACCCCGCATGAGCGTCACCGACCGTGTCGCCCTCGACCCGTTCGGCACCGACATCCCGGCCGAGAGCGCGCGGCTGCGCGCTCTCGGCCCGATCGTGCCCGTGGAGCTGCCCGGCTCCATCCCCGCCTGGGCGCCGACCGGCTACGACACCCTCAAGGAGCTGATCCTCGACCCTCGGGTCAGCAAGGACCCGCGGCTGCACTGGCGGCTGTGGCCCGAGGTCGGCGAGCACCCCGCCTGGGGCTGGATCCTGGGCTGGGTGGGCGTGGTCAACATGCTCTCCACCTACGGCGGCGACCACACCCGGCTGCGCAGGCTGGTGGCGCCGAGCTTCACCCACCGGCGCACCGAGGCGCTGCGTCCCCGGGTCGAGGCGGTCACGACGGAACTCCTCGACGCGCTGGCCGAGGCCGGCAAGGACGGCGGGCCCGTCGATGTGAAGGAGGGGTTCGCGCACCCGCTGCCGCTGCGCATCATCTGCGAACTGTTCGGTGTGCCGGAGGAGTTGCGGGACGCCACCGCCCGGCTCATCGCGGCCATCATGGACACCTCCGACCCGACTCCGGAGCACGCCGCCTTCGTGCAGGAGCAGATCGGCACGGTCCTGGGCTCGCTCATCGCGCACCGCAGCGAGCACCCCGGCGACGACCTGACGACCGAGCTGATCCGGGTGCGGGACGAGGACGGCGACCGGCTCTCCGGCGAGGAACTGCTCTACACCCTGCTGCTGGTGATCGGGGCGGGCTTCGAGACGACCGTGAACCTCATCGGCAACGCGGTGGTCGCCCTGCTGAAGGACCCCCGGCAGCTCGCGGCGGTGCGGGCGGGCGAGATCGGCTGGGACGCGGTCGTCGACGAGACGCTGCGGGTGCACCCGTCGATCGCCTCGCTGCCGCTGCGGTTCGCCGTCGAGGACCTGAAGGTCGGCGACGTGACGATCCCGGCCGGGGACGCGATCATCACCACGTACGCGGCCGCGGGTCTGGACCCCGCGCACTACGGGCCCGACGCGGACACCTTCGACGCCTCGCGCGGCGCCGACGATCATCTGGCGTTCGGTATCGGGGTGCACCGCTGCATCGGCGCGCCGCTGGCCCGGATGGAGGCGCTGACCGCGCTGCCCGCGCTGTTCGACCGCTTCCCCGGCCTGGCGCTCGACGTCGACGCCGAGGAGCTGCGCCAGGTGCCGTCGTTCATCGCCTTCGGCTGGCAGCGGATCCCGGTCCGGCTGCACGGCTGAGAGCTCGGAGCTCCCGAGGCCCTCGGTGAGACGCCGGGGCCGACCGGTCCCCCGTTCCGGTCGCGCCCCGGCGACTCCCCGAACCTATGTGGATGAGGTACGGGTTGTGAATCGCGGGCGTGCCCGGTGGGCGGCTCGCGGGACTCACCTGTGCACAAGTGCGCCCGGATGGCCCGTTTCCTCCGGTCGAGGCGGCGGGCCGAGGGCCGGCCGGTCGAGGTCCGCGGTGACCAGGTGGGCCAGGA
The DNA here is from genome assembly GCF_009377175.1 of Streptomyces adustus. Taxonomy (GTDB): domain Bacteria; phylum Actinomycetota; class Actinomycetes; order Streptomycetales; family Streptomycetaceae; genus Streptomyces; species Streptomyces adustus. The sequence continues at coordinate 14,027 of NZ_VJZD01000195.1, read as the reverse complement.
CGACCTCGTACAGATCGCTGCCCGCGGTCAGCAGCCGGCGTTCGAGTACCGGCTCGGCGCTGCGGACGTGCTCCCGTACGGTCTGGGCGTGTACGCCGATCTGCTGCGCGGCCCGTTCCGCGTTGCCGCCCGCGGCGAGCCAGGCGCGCAGGCTGCCGCGCAGGTCGCGGGCGTCGGTGTCCAGCCGGCCCAGCAGGTCCTGGGCCCAGGTGCGCAGCGCGGGTCCGCCGAGCAGGTCGTCCAGGCGGGCGGGGGCCGGTCGCACGGCGGTCCCGTCCGCCGGGAGGCCGACCTGGGTGTTCAGTGCCAGGTGGACGGCGGCCCGGACGGTGAGCGCGGAGAAGTCCGTGCCCAGCAGGGATTCCACGCGTTCCATCCGGGCGCGGACGGTGTTGCGGCTGACGCCGAGGATCTTGGCCGCGTTGACGGCCGTGAACTCCAGCCCGAGCCGGGTGGTGGCGAGCAGTTCGGCGCTGGTGTGGTGGGCGAGCGTGTCGAGCGGGCGCAGCAGGGCCGAGGTCCAGGCCCGCAGCGCGGCCGGGTCCATCAGCCGTCCGGGATGGGTGCGCTCGGCGTACACCGCGGTGCGGTCCGGGCGGAAGCGGGCGACGGCGAGGGCGCTGACCGCCTGTCCGTAGGCGGTGGCGGTGCACGCGAGGTTCTGCCGGGTGCTGCCGCCGAGGTAGGTGTCGGCGCGGTCGGCGATCAGTGCGCGCAGGTCCTCGCCGGTGGCCTCGCGGGGGGTGACGACGATGACGTGGGCGTCCATGGCGGGGCAGCGCACGACCAGGGCCTGCTCGCCGGTCGCCTCCACGCACCGCTCGGCGAGTTCGTCTCGCTCCTCGGTGCGGCCCTCGACGACGTAGACGTCGGCCGTGTCGGTGTCGAGCAGGCCGGGCCACAGGCCCGCGGCGACCCGGCGCGCCGAGACGGTGTCCTCCACCATGAGCAGTTGCAGGATGGCCAGCCGCAGATCGGCGGCGGCGCGCTGGAGCCGGCGTCCGGTCGTGGTCGTCCGGCGGGCCCGCAGCAGCACTTCGAGGACGGCGGCGGTGTGGGTGACGATCTCGGAGGCGCGCCGGTCGAAGGGGGTGGCGCGTTCCACCGTCAGCAGACCGGCCGAGGCCCCGCGCTGGAGTTCGATCCTGACCAGCCGCAGATGGCGCCCTCGGCCCTGCCAGGCGGCGGAGGCGATACGGCCGGCGACGACGTCGGCGGCCAGCGACGCGTCGGGCAGGGACTCGCCGGGGCGGGACGCGCCGGGTCGGGGCTCCTCGGGTCGGGGGTCGGGCCCGGCGAGCTGGGCGCCGGTGTCGTCCCGCAGGGACACGGTCGCGTCCACCGTGGCGGCGAGCCAGTCGACGACCTTGCGGACGTCATGGGCTGCGGGACGCAGCAGTTCGAGGAGCTCCCGCGCCCATCTCGAGGTGTCGCCCTCCGTCATGCCGTCCTCCCTTCTCACCGCCGCTGACCTCAGGTTTCCTGGTCGGCGACGTTACCTCACGACCGGCCGGCGCTGACAGGGCCGCGTGCGCGGCACACCGCCGGGGGCGTGGCCCGCCGCCACGGTGCGCCGCCCGCCGGCCCCTGCCCGGTTCCGCCTGCGCGGCGACCCGCCTCGCTCGGCATAAGCTCGTGCAATGGCGAAGTACTACGACGTACACCCCGACAACCCGCAGCCGCGCACCATTTCCCAGGTCGCCGAGAGCATCCGCGCGGGCGCGCTGATCGCGTACCCGACCGACTCCTGCTACGCGCTCGGCTGCTGGCTGGGCAGCCGCGACGGCATCGACCGGATCCGGTCCATCCGCGGCCTGGACGACCGGCACCACTTCACCCTCGTCTGCCAGGACTTCGCGCAGCTCGGCCAGTTCGTGCGGGTGGACAACGACGTGTTCCGGGCGGTCAAGGCGTCGACCCCGGGCAGGTACACGTTCATCCTGCCGGCGACGAAGGAGGTGCCGCGCATGTTGCAGCACCCGAAGAAGAAGACCGTCGGCGTACGCATTCCCGACCATGCCGTCACCCACGCGCTGCTCGCCGAGCTCGGCGAGCCGCTGCTGTCCAGCACGCTGCTGCTGCCGGGCGAGGACGAGCCGATGACCCAGGGCTGGGAGATCAAGGACCGGCTGGATCACGTCCTGGACGGCGTGGTGGACTCCGGGGACTGCGGCACCGAGCCGACGACGGTCGTCGACTTCTCCGGCGGCGAGGCGGAGATCGTACGGTACGGGGCCGGTGACGTCACCCGGTTCGAGTGAGCCCACCGGGTCCGGCGGGGGTTCCAAGTGAGCTTCCGCCGGGGCCAGTTCACGGCCGGGCGGACGGTGCGTGAGAACATGATCACGGCCCGGGACACCGGGCCGCCCAGGACAGGCTTCGGTTGCCCGCCGTCGACCGCGCAGAGAGGCAGACCCATGACCCCCGTACAGGGAACAGCCGTGGACGTCCCCACCGAGGACGGCATCGCCGACGCCTACCTGGCCCATCCGGCGGACGGGCTCCCCCGGCCGGGTGTCCTGCTCTACCAGGACGCCTTCGGGCTGCGGCCGCACCTGCGGTCGATGGCCGACCGGCTGGCCGCGGCCGGTTACACGGTGCTGGTGCCCAACGTGTTCTACCGGCACGGTCGCACCCCCGTCTTCGATCTGCCCGAGTTCATCGACCCGGAGGCCCGCCCCCAGATCTGGGACCAGATCGTCCCGGTCATGCAGGCGCTGACGCCGGAACTCTCCGTATGCGACGCCGACGCCTATCTGCGGTGGCTGGCCGACAGCCCGCTGGTGGCCGACGGACCGGTCGCGATCACCGGCTACTGCATGGGCGCCCGGCTGGCGCTGCACACGGCCGGCGCCTACCCGGAGCGGGTCGCGGCCGCGGCCGGATTCCACGGCGGACGGCTGGCGACCGACGCGCCGGACAGCCCCCATCTGGCCGCCGAACACATCACCGCCGAGCTGTACTTCGGGCACGCCGACAACGACCCGTCGCTGCCCGAGGAGCAGATCGAGCGGTTCGAGCAGGCGCTGACGGCCGCCGGTGTCCGGCACCGCTGCGAGGTCTACCCCGGCGCCCCGCACGGGTACACGCAGGCCGACACCGCCTCGTACCAGAAGGAGGGCGACGAGCGGCACTGGGCGGCGCTGCTCGACCTGCTGGAGCGCACCTTCTGATCCGGCGCCGGCCCCCGGGCTGGCCCGCCCGGCGAACAAAGACATCCCGCACGCGGAGGGAGCCCGCGTGCGGGATGTCGTTCGTGCGGTGGAGGGTCAGCTGGTCGTGACGGCGGTGTCGTCCACGACGAAGCTGGTCTGGAGGGAGGAGTCCTCGACACCGCTGAACTTGATGCTCACGGTGGAGCCGGCGAACGAGGACAGGTCGAAGGTCTTCTGGGTGTACCCCGTGGCCGCGTTGAGGTTGGAGTACGTGGCCAGCGTGGTCGAACCGGCGGTGACCGTCAGCTTGTCGTACTGCGTGCTGGTGGTGGTCTCGGCGGTGTCGATGTGCAGGTAGAAGGTGAACGAGGCCTTGCAGCCGCTGGGGATGGTCACCGACTGCGAGAGCGTGTCGGTGTGCGTGGAGCCGTAGCCGTCCATCCAGGCCTTGTACGAGCCCCCGTGGGCCGCCTGGCTGCTGGAGTTGGTGATGACTCCGCTGCTCGCGGTCCAGGTGGTGTTGCCGGACTCGAAGCCCGGGTTGCCCAGCAGCTGCGTCGAGGTGCAGGTGCCGCCGCCACCGGAGGAGCTGACGGTCCAGGTGAAGGACGCCGTGCCGGTCGCGCCGGTGCTGTCCGTGACGGTCACCGTGGTGCTGTACGTCCCGGCGGTGGTCGGCGTCCCGGTGATCGCGCCGGTGGAGCTGTTGATCGACAGACCGGTGGGCAGGCCGCTCGCGGAGTACGTGAGCGAGCCGCTGTTGGTGCTGCTGGCAGCGATCTGGAGGCTCACAGCGGTACCGACGGTGGAGGACTGGCTGCCCGGGTTGGTGACGGTCACACCGCTGCTCGGCGGGGTGACGTGGCTGCCGACGTTGATGCCGGCGAACGCGTTGGCCACACCCGCGTACTGGGTGGAGCTCGCGCCGTACAGCGCGGTCGCGGCGTTCAGCGCGGCGGTGCGGGCGCTCGCGTAGTTGGTGCTGGACGTCATGTACGTCGTCAGCGCCTTGTACCAGATCTGGAGGGCGGCGGCGCGGCCGATGCCCGCGACGGCGACACCGTCGGAGGTCGGGCTGTTGTACGTGACACCGTTGATGGTCTTGGAGCCGCTGCCCTCGGAGAGCAGGTAGAACATGTGGTTCGCCGGGCCCGAGGAGTAGTGGACGTCCAGGTTGCCGACGCCGGAGTACCAGGAGTCGGCGGACGACCCGTCCTTGGACGGCTTGTCCATGTAGCGCAGCGGGGTGCCGTCGCCGTTGATGTCGATCTTCTCGCCGATGAGGTAGTCGCCCACGTCGGTCGAGTTGTTGGCGTAGAACTCCACGCCGGTGCCGAAGATGTCGGAGGTCGCCTCGTTCAGGCCGCCGGACTCACCGGTGTAGTTCAGGCCCGCGGTGTTGGAGGTGACACCGTGGCTCATCTCGTGGCCCGCGACGTCGAGCGAGGTCAGCGCGTGGGTGCTGCTGGTGCCATCGCCGTAGGTCATGCAGAAGCAGCTGTCGTCCCAGAAGGCGTTGACGTACGCCGTGCTGTAGTGGACGCGCGAGTAGGCGGCGACACCGTTGTTCTTGATGCCGCTGCGCCCGAAGGTGTTCTTGTAGAAGTCCCAGGTCATCTGGGCGCCGTAGGCGGCGTCGGCGCCGGCGGTCTGGGTGTTGGAACCCGAGCCGGTGCCCCAGACGTCGTCGGAGTCCGTCATCAGCGTGCCGGTGCCGGACGTGCCGTTGTTCAGCGAGTACGTCTTGTGGCCGCCGCGGGTGGAGTCCGTCAGCTGGTACGTCGATCCCGACAGCGTGGTGTTCAGCGTGACGGTGCCGCTGTACTGGGTGTTGCCGGTACCGGTCTTGATGTCCTGGAAGCTGCCGAGCTCCGCGCCGGTGGTGGCGTCGGTGATCACGTGCAGCCGGCTCGGCGTGCCGTCGTCCTGGAAGCCGGAGACCACCGTCTCCCAGGCGAGCTTCGGGGTGCCGCTGGCGGCCCAGATCACCTTGCGGGCGCTGTCGGCCGCGGGCTGCTCGGCGTCGAGGGTCCTGGCCGCCGTCAGGGCCTTGGTCTCGGCCGCCGCCTTGGTGAAGGTCGGGGTGGTGGAGGAGACCTTCACGGCGTTCTTGTTGTTGAAGGTCGTGCTCACCGTGCCGGTGGCCTGCGAGGCGGGCGGGGTGTGCACCACGAGGTCGCCGCCGAGGACCGGCAGGCCGTCGTAGGTGCGCTCGTAACGCGTGTGGACGGTACCGTCGTTGTCCTTGACGACGTCCTTGACGACGAGCTTCTCCTTCGCGCCCAGGCCGAGGCTCTGGGCGGTCTGGGTGGTCTTCAGGGCGGCGCTCTTGATCAGCGCCGTGTGCTGGGCCGGGGTGAGCTCGGCCGTGAGGCCCCCGCTGCGCAGGGGACTGGGGTGGGGGGAAGCGGGCTTTGCCGACGCCGGGACGGACTGGATGCCGACGGCGAGGAAGGCGGCGGTGGAGAGCAGGGCCACTCCTACCGCGGTCCGCTTGCGGGGGTTGCGTCTCACTCGTTCTCCTACTGCTGCGGCCGTGGGGCGGCCGGTGACAGACCGGGCAGACGGGTGTGCTGTCCGGGACGAGCCGAGTTGTGCGGGGCCGTTGCCGCGCATGGAACTGTGACCATGCTGTGCAGCGATACGGGCGAGAATGACAGGCTTGACCAAGCCATGTCAGCTACGTAAGGGGCAATCGAGGGTTATCCCTCTGTGCGCGACGCCCGCCCGAACACACCGGACGAGCCGGACGATCCGCCCCAACCGCACTGCCTCCGCGCACGGTTCGGCTCCCCCGCCGGGGCCGCCGGGGAGGCACCCCGGCAGCGTTGCTACGGTGCCCGGATGTCTGACTCCTCACGCGACACGGCCGCGGGCGCGGGCTGGGGCACCGCCGAACTCGGCACGTACAAGCGGCTGATGCCGGCCGAGGTCGAGAAGTTGTCCTGGCTGAACCCCGGAACGCTGTGGGCCGCCCGCAACGGCGTGCTGGCCTCCTGGTTCGGCGATCCGACCGGCCGCACCCGCGGCCGCTGGGCGGAACAGGCCGCGGCGGCCGGGGCGCCCGCCGACAGGATCGTCCGGCGCGACGACCCGGACCGGTTCTCCTTCATGGTGATCGGCGACCCCGGAGAGGGCGACGAACCTCAATACGCCGTCGTACCAGGCTTCCTGAAGGTCGCTCAGGACACCCGCTTCGCCGTCGTGGCCAGCGACGTGATCTACCCCGTGGGCAGCGCCGACGACTACGCGGGCAAGTTCTTCCGGCCCTACCGCGACTACCCGGCACCCGTCTACGCGATTCCGGGCAACCACGACTGGTACGAGGACCTCGGCGCGTTCATGCGCGTCTTCTGCGGCGACGTCCCGCCGCTGCCCGCCGAGCCCGCGCCCCGCCCGCTCACCCGCGCCTGGCTGCGGCATCTGCTGTGGCACCGGCCGCGCCCCGGCGACGGACAACATCTCGACGAGGCAGGGAAGTTGCGCGCCTCGGCCGGTCAACAGGCGGTCCAGCCCGGCCCCTACTGGGCGATCGACGCCGGGCCCGTGAGGATCGTCGGCATCGACACCGGTCTGCTGGGCACGATCGACGCCGAGCAGGGCGCGTGGCTGCGCGAGGTATCGCGGGGTCCCCGCCCCAAGATCCTCGTCACCGGATCGCCCCTGTACGTGGACGGAGAGCACCACCCCTGCCCGGTCGAGGGCGGCGGTACGGTCGACGACGTGGTCCGCGACCCCGCCCACCACTACGTGGCCGCGATCGGCGGCGACATCCACAACTACCAGCGCTATCCGGTGGACGTGGACGGCCGGACCGTGCAGTACGTGGTCTCGGGCGGCGGCGGGGCGTTCATGCACGCCACGCACACCATCCCGCGCGTCGGCGTCGCGGACGTCGACGAGCACGACTTCCGCTGCTACCCGCTGCGCGGCGACTCCCTCGCCTTCTACAGCCGTCTGTACGGCCGCCGGCTGCGCCTGCGCCGCTTCTTCACCCTCACCGAGGACGAGGCGACCGCCGTCATGGCCGAACGCCTGGGCATCGCCCCGACCCGTGCCCCGGGACCCGACGTCAGGGTCACCCGGCGCGTCCGGCTGGTCGCCAGGCTGCTGGGCGCGGGCGGCCGCCCCGGCCGGAAGCCCCGCTTCCGGCTGCCGGTGCGGAAGATCTACACCCAGCTGTTCTCCCCCGGCTCGGCCACGTACAGCCCGCCGTTCTTCAAGAGCTTCCTCCGCGTGGACGTCACCCCGGACGCGGTCCGGCTGCGCTGTTTCGCGGCCACCGGCAACCGCGCCCAGGAGCTCGACCCGCCGGTCGAGGACGACGTCGTCATACCGCTGCGCTGAACCGTTCGCCCGTGTCTCCCGGGCGCGGCGCCGCGAGCCGTACGGCGGCTCGCGGGCCGTCGGTTCACCAGCGGCCCGCCTCGGTGCCGACGAGCGGCCGGGACGGTCGGCCGTCGGTGCCGACCGGTACGTCACCGGCGAGCATCACCCGGTGCATGGTGCGGGGGAAGCCGAGGTGGGCGTTGTCGGTGGGCGCCAGGTGGACGGTGGCCCGGTTGTCCCAGAAGGCGACGCTGCCCGGTTCCCAGCGGAAGCGGACGGTGTACTCGGGGCGGACCGCCTGCTCCAGCAGCATGTCCAGCAGCGCCCGGCTCTCCGCGCGGGACACGTCGGTGATCTGGTCGAGGTAGTACCCGTTGACGTACAGCACCCGCTCCCCGGTCTCCGGATGGACCCGCACCAGCGGATGCTCGGACGCGACCTGGTGGTCCAGCAGATGGCGCACGTACCCGTCGTCACCGGGGCGCGGCCGGTAGCCGACGCCGAGCCGGTGCTCGGCCCGCAGGCCGTCGACGAACGCCCGCACCGGCGCGGACAGTCCGGCGTAGGCGGCGGCCAGGTTGGACCAGGTGGTGTCGCCGCCGTAGGGCGGGACGGTCTCGGCGCGCAGGATCGTCGCGGCCGGCGGGTCGACCCGGGCACCGTGGTCGCAGTGCCAGCCGCGCAGCAGGGTGTGCCGGCGGCGCTCCAGCCACTCCTCGTGGTCCATCCCGAACCGTCCGCCCAGCTCCAGCCGGTCGGCGGTGGTCTCGATCAGGGGGAAGTCCACGGGCGAGGCGCTCCCCCGCCGGTTGGACGCGACCGGCTCGCCGAACCGGCGCGCGAACGCCAGATGCCCGGCGTGGTCCAGCCGCTGCCCCCGGAAGAACACCACCTTCCAGCGCAGCACGGCCGCCCGGATGGCGGCCACCTGGGCGTCGTCGAGGCCGTCGGCCAGGTCGACGCCCGCGATCTCGGCCCCGATGTGCCCGGCGACCGGTCTCACCTCCACTCCGGCACCCTGCGTCGGCCCGTCCGGCGTCCGGCCGCCCGTCGTCCCGCTGCCCGTCCCCCTGCTCGTCGTCCCGTTGCCCGTGGTCCGGCTGTCCCTCGTCATGCGCACTCCGCTGGTTCGGCGACATCATCCGCGTTGCGTCCATCGGGCTTCTCCCCCGCCTGCCCGGTTGATCATTCCGCCCCCCGTCCCCGAGGCTGGGACGAACCGGAACACAGCCGAGGGAAGGTCCGACGGTGATCAGCACTCCGACGTACACGCTCGACGACGGCACGACGGTCCCCGCCCTGGGTCTCGGCACCTGGCCGATGGACGACGCCGAGGCCGAACGCGCGGTGGGCACGGCCCTGGAACTGGGCTACCGGCTCGTCGACACGGCCACGAACTACCGCAACGAGACCGGGGTGGGCCGCGGGGTCGCCGCGTCCGGGATCCCGCGCGAGGAGGTCGTCGTCACGACGAAACTCCCGGGGCGGCACCACGGACACGCCGAGACGCTCGCCTCCTTCGAGGAGTCCCGCGCCCGCCTCGGCCTGGAGTACGTCGACCTGTACCTCATCCACTGGCCGCTGCCCCGGCTCGACCGGTACGTCGACTCGTGGCGAGCCATGATCGAGCTGCGGGAGCGGGGCCTGGTCCGCTCGATCGGCGTCTCCAACTTCACGGCCGACCACATCCGGCGCCTGGAGCGGGAGACCGGTGTCCTCCCCTCCGTCAACCAGATCGAGCTGCACCCCCTGTTCCCGCAGGCCGACCTGCGCGCCTTCCACGAGAGCAAGGGCATCCGCACCGAGAGCTGGAGCCCGCTGGGGCGCGGCTCCGAGGTGCTGACCGACCCCGCCGTCGTCGCCGTCGCCGAGGCTCTCGGTGTCACCCCGGCGCAGGCCGTCCTGCGCTGGCACACCCAGCTCGGCGCGCTGCCCATCCCCAAGTCGGGCCACCCCGAGCGGCTGCGCGAGAACCTCGACGTCTTCGGCTTCACCCTGGACCCGGCCCAGATGGCGGCCGTCACGGACCGCCCGCAACGGCGTCTGGGCGGGGACCCCGAGGTCCACGAGGAGTTCTGACGCCCGAGGGGGCCGCAGTTATGCGCAATGCGGCCCCAACTCGTCCTCTTTGCCTCTATGTTCGCAGCGGCACCCGCCGCTCGTGCACGCACACCAGGAGGCCCTCGCCATGCGCACCCTGCTCCGCACCGTGATGACCGGGGCGGTCGCCCTCACGACCGCCCTGGTCTGCGGTACCGCACACGCCACCCCGGCCGGCCCCGGCGTCACGGCCCGGCTCCTCGCCGAGCGGACCGTGGGAAACACCGACTACGTCCTGCGGGAGATAACCGTCCCGCCCGGCCAGGCCACCGGCTGGCACTACCACGACGGTCCGCTCTACGGCTTCGTGAAGCAGGGCACGCTCAGCCACTTCGACTCCGGCTGCGCCTCCGACGGCGTCTACCCCGCGGGCAGCACCATCCAGGAGCCGGCCGGAGCCGGCAACGTGCACATCGGCCGCAACCTGGGCGACACCCCGCTCGTCCTCGACGTGCTGTACGTGCTCCCGCACGGGTCGCCGTTCTCCGAGGACGCGCCCAACCCCGGCTGCCCCTTCGAGTGATCACCGCGGCGGCAGCGACTGCTCGGCCCAGATGATCTTTCCGCTGCCGGTCTGCCTGCTGCCCCAGCGCTGGGTGAGCTGCGCGACGAGCAGCAGTCCGCGCCCGCCCTCGTCGAAGGCATGGGCGCGGCGCAGATGCGGGGAGGTGGAACTGCCGTCGGAGACCTCGCAGATGAGGGCGCGGTCCCTGATCAGCCTGAGCTGGATGGGCGGATGGCCGTACCGGATGGCGTTGGTGACCAGTTCGCTGACGACGAGTTCGGTGACGAACGCCGTCTCCTCCAGCCCCCAGGCGCCCAGCTGCTCGGTGACGGCCTGCCGGACGGCGGCCACCCGCTCGGGGTCCGATGAGATGGCCCAGGTGGCGACCTGGTCCGCGCCCAGCGCCCGGGTACGGGCCAGCAGCAGGGCCACGTCGTCGCCGGGCTCCTCGGGCAGCACGGCCTTGAGCACGCTGTCGCAGAGACCGTCGAGCGTGTCGGTGCGCGCGGTCAGCGCACGGCACAGCTCGGTGGTGACGCTGTCGATGTCCCGGTGGCGGTCCTCGATCAGACCGTCCGTGTACAGGGCGACGACCGCGCCCTCGGGCAGTTGCAGCTCGGTCGCCTCGAACGGCAGCCCGCCGACCCCGAGCGGGGGTCCCGGGCTCGTCTCGATGAGCCGTGCGGTGCCGTCGGGCAGCACGACGGCCGGGGCCGGGTGGCCGGCGGAGGCCAGGGCGAGCCGGCGGGTGACGGGGTCGTACACGGCGTAGAGACAGGTGGCGCCGAGTTCGGCGACCTCGCCGCCACTGTCGTCGGTCGCGAGGTGGGCGACCAGGTCGTCGAGGTGGGTGAGGAGCTCGTCCGGCGGCAGGTCCACGTCGGCGAGGGTGCGTACGGCCATGCACAGCCGGCCCATGGTCGCCGAGGAGGCGATGCCGTGCCCCACGACGTCACCGACGACCAGGGCGACCCGGCAGCCGGACAGCGGGATCACGTCGAACCAGTCGCCGCCGATGCCCGCGACCGACCCGCTGGGCAGGTAGCGGTGGGCCACGTCGACCGCCGCCTGTCCGGGCAGTCCGCGCGGCAGCAGGCTGTGCTGGAGGGCGAGCGCCGTCGCGCGCTCGCGGGCGAAGCGGCGGGCGTTGTCGATGCACAGGGCCGCCCGGCCGGCCAGTTCCTCGGCGAAGACTACGTCCTCCGCCGCGTAGTCGTCCGGGTGCGCGATGCGTACGGCCACCGCGACGCCCAGGGTGACCCCTCGGGCCCGCAGCGGCACCGCGATCAGCGAGTGGACGCCCTTGCGGAACGCGCGGCCGGCGGGGGCGCGGGCGTCGCGCTCGGCGAACCAGCGGGCGAAGTCGGGGTCGTCCGCGCAGCTGAGGATCGCCCGCCCCTCCCGCAGGGCCCGCACCGGCGGACAGGACGGCGGGTACAGGTCCGTCTCGCCCAGGTGCACGGCCGCCTCCGGGGTGCCCTCGTTGAGGGAGCCGTGGGCGACCCGGCGCAGCACGATCGCGTCGTCCGGCACCCGGGGCGGCTCGTCCGCCCACAGGACCCAGTCGAGCAGGTCGACACTGACGAAGTCGGCGTATTTCGGCACCAGGAGTTCCACCATCTCCTCGGCGGTGCGCACCACGTCCAGGGTGGTGCCGATGACGGCCGACGCCTGGTTCAGCAGGCCCAGCCGCCGCTGGGCCCAGTACTGGTCGCTGCTGTCGAGCGCGGCCAGGGCGACCGCGGTCACCTCGCCCCCGGCGTCCCGTACCGGCCACATCTCGACGGTCCAGGCGTGCTCCCCGTTCGGCGCGGGCGCGCCCGTGAAGCTCTCGTACCGCACCGGCCGGCCCGTCTCGGCCACCTGGCGCAGATGGTTCGCGAAACCCCGTTCGTGCTCGGCGTCCGCGACGGTGTCCAGCAGACTCCGGCCGTACAGGTCCTCCTCCGGCACGCCCAGCACCTGGCAGGCCACGTCGTTGACGCGCAGGTAGCGCTGCCGGACGTCGAAGATCGACATCGACATGGAGGCCTGCTGGAAGGCCTGTCCCGCGAGCAGGTGCCGCGCGTCCCCGGCCGGCTCGGCGGTCACCACGTATCCGTCGGGTGTGCCCCGGTTGCCCAGCACGGGACAGGCCGTGAGCCGCAGGGTGACGGTGGAGCCGTCGCGGTGGCGCAGGACGGCGGTGCCGGTGGTGCCGGTCGGCAAGGACGCCGGGCCGACCGGTGGGTCCTCGGCCAGCAGCTCGCGGGCGGCACGGCCCACGACCTGGTCGGCGGTGTGGCCCGTCAGTGATCGGGCACCCTCGCTCCATGCGGTCACGACACCCCGGGCGTCGACAACCGCCACGGCTGCGACATGCTCCATATCATCCAGGATGATCCGATTGTCGCATCACATCAAGCGCATGGGTCCGGCAGCACGGCGCAACCCCTCGAACGCCTCTTGGAACCCGCCGCCCACCGGGTGGGGCATCCGGTCCGCGGGACGGCCCCGCGGACGGACACCCCCGGCGGGCCGCCGGGCGCTCAGCCCCGGTGGGCGCGCAGTGCGGCCAGGGCCCGGTCCGCGTGGGTGTTCATCCGCAGCTCGCTGCGGACGACCTCCAGCACGGTGCGGTCCTGTGCGATGACGAAGGTGACCCGCTTGGTGGGGGCCAGGGAGAACCCACGCTTCACGCCGAACAGCTCCCGCACCTTCCCGTCGGGGTCGGAGAGCAGGGGCATGCCGAGCGTGTGCCGGCCGGCGAACTCCTGCTGCCGGTCGACGGAGTCGCCGCTGACGCCGACCGGGCGTCCGCCCGCCTCGGCGAACTCGGCGGCGAGGTCGCGGAAGTGGCAGGCCTCCGCGGTGCAGCCGGCGGTCAGGGCTGCGGGGTAGAAGAACAGCACGACGGGCCCGTCGGCGAGCAGCTCGACGAGGCTGCGCGCGGTGCCGGTCTCGTCGAGGAGCGTGAAGTCCTCGACCTGGCTGCCGACCTCGACAGTCGAACTCATGACCGACCCTCCGTCCCGCGGGCGACGCTGCGGGCCCACAGCACGAGGGGGATCTGGAGCGGAAGGCGGCCCAGGGCGGCGGCCTTCTGCGGGGTGGGGCGGTTGCGCCAGTCCACGGCCATCTTCACGTTGGCCGGGAACACGCCGACGAAGAACGCGGCGGCGGCCAGTGCGGCGACCCGTCTGGTCCGCGGCACGGCCAGGCCCGCCGCGAGGGCCAGCTCGGCGACCCCGCTCGCGTAGGTCCAGGTGCGGGGCGAGCCGGGCAGCGCCCGGGGCACGGTGGCGTCGAACTGGCGTGGTGCGGCGAAGTGGGCGGTGCCCGCGGTGGCCAGCAGACCGGCGAGCAGCAGGGACGAGCGTTCGGACCGTGACACGGTTCCTCCTCTGACGACCTGCCGCGCGATATTACTGGACGGTAAGACGGGTCGGCCGCTCCGGGTCAGGTGCCGGAGGCCGGGGCCTGCTGGTCGGCGTCGTCCTCCGCGGCGTACGCGAGGAAGTCGTCGACCATGCGGTGGAACAGCGTGGCGAGCTGGCTCAGTTCCTGCGGGGACCAGTCGGCGAGCGCCAGCTGCATGCCACGGGTGCCGGCGTCCCGGATCCGGCCGACGGCCCGGCGGCCTTCGACGGTCAGCTGGATGCGCTGGGCCCGGCCGTCGTCGGGGTCGGGCACCCGGGTGACATAGCCGGACCTCTGAAGCTGCTGCACCGTACGGGTGACGTGCGAGGCCTCCACTCCGAGCCGCTGGGCCAGCTCCCCCGGGCGGAGCGCGTCGGAGTCGGCGATCTGCCGCAGCAGCGCCACGGCGGCCCGGTCCAACGGCACTCCGGCCAGGGCCATGAGCCGGTCGTGCTGCCGGGCACGGGTGCTCAGGTACGTGATGCGGGAGAGCGCCCGCTCGATCTCGATGACTTCCGGGGAGGCGGAGGGGGCGGCGG
>NZ_VJZD01000194.1 GCF_009377175.1 Streptomyces adustus | reverse complement strand
GGTCGCGGCGCTGGCGTACGGGGCGGCGGGGGTCGCCATGGGCACCCGGTTCCTGCTGACCTCGGACTCGACGGTGCCGGACGCGGTGAAGGCGCGGTATCTGGCGGCGACGGTGCGGGACGTGACGGTGACGCGCGCGGTGGACGGGCTGCCGCACCGCATGCTGCGTACGGAGCTGGTCGGGTCGCTGGAGGACGCGGGCCGGGCGCGGGCGCTGTTGCAGGCCCTGCGTAGGGCGGCGGCGTTCCGGAGGCTGTCCGGGCTGACCTGGCGGCGGATGGTCCGCGACGGTCTCGCGCTCAGACAGGGGCACGATCTGGCCTGGAGTCAGGTCCTGCTCGCGGCGAACACGCCGATGCTGCTGAGAGCGGCGATGGTGGACGGCCGCACGGACCTGGGGGTGATGGCGTCCGGGCAGGTCGCCGGGGTGATCGACGACCTGCCGTCGTGCGCGGAGCTGGTGGCGCGGATCATGAAGGAGGCGGAGGAGGTGCGGGAGCGGCTCACCGGCACACGCTGACCGGCACGGCCCGGGTGCGGGAGCGGCTCACGACCGGTCGCCGACCGGCACGGCCGAAGTGCGGGAGCGGCTCAGAGTCTCTCGATGATCGTCACGTTGGCCTGGCCCCCGCCCTCGCACATGGTCTGGAGGCCGTAGCGGGCGCCGGTGCGTTCCAGTTCGTGCAGCAGCGTGGTCATCAGTTTGGCGCCGGTGGCGCCCAGCGGGTGTCCCAGGGCTATCGCGCCGCCGTTGACGTTGACCTTCGCCGGGTCGGCGCCGGTCTCCTTGAGCCAGGCCAGGACCACCGGGGCGAAGGCCTCGTTGATCTCGACGAGGTCGATGTCGTCGATGGACAGGCCGGTCTTCTTCAGGGCGTGGGCGGTGGCCGGTATGGGCGCGGTCAGCATGCGGATCGGGTCCTCGCCGCGCACGGAGAGGTGGTGCACCCGCGCCCGGGGATGCAGTCCGTGTTCGCGCACCGCCCGCTCCGAGGCCAGCAGCAGGGCCGCGGCGCCGTCGGAGACCTGGGAGGAGCAGGCCGCGGTGACGGTGCCGCCGTCGATCACCGGCTTCAGCGCGGCCATCTTCTCCGCCGAGGTGTCCCGGCGCGGTCCCTCGTCGACGGCGACGTGTCCGTGCGGGGCGATCTCCCGCTCGAAGCGGCCCTCGTCGATGGCCCGCAGCGCGCGCCGGTGGGAGCGCAGCGCGAACTCCTCCTGTTCCTCCCGGTCGATACCCCACTTCGCGGCGATCATCTCGGCGCCGGCGAACTGGTTCACGGGCCGGTCGCCGTACCGGGCCCGCCAGCCCTCGCTGCCGGCGAAGGGGCCCTGGGTGAAGCCGAGCGGTTCGGCGGCCTGCCGGGTGGCGAAGGCGATGGGGATCTGGGACATGTTCTGCACGCCGCCGGCCACCACCAGGTCCTGGGTGCCGGAGAGCACGGCCTGGGCCGCGAAGTGCACGGCCTGCTGCGAGGAGCCGCACTGCCGGTCCACGGTCACGCCGGGCACCTCCTGGGGCAGTCCGGCCGCGAGCCAGGCGGTGCGGGCGATGTCCCCGGCCTGCGGGCCCACCGCGTCCAGGCAGCCGAAGACGACGTCGTCGACGGCGGCCGGGTCGAGCGCGGCGCGGGCGACGAGCTCCTTGAGCACATGGGCGCCCAGATCGGCCGGGTGCACGCCGCTGAGCCCTCCCCCGCGCCGTCCTACGGGTGTACGGACCGCTTCGACGATGTAGGCCTCGGCCATGGCGACTCCCCAGTGGTTCGCGTTGAGTGACGACGGATCACTTGCTGAGGTGCGTGCTGGGTCAGGGTGCGGTGGCGCCGCGCCGGGCCCGAAGCCCGGCTTGCGGCTTGCGGCTTGCGGCTTGCGGCTTGCGGCTTGCGGCTTGCGGCTTGCGGCTTGCGGCTTGCGGCTTGCGGCTTGCGGCTATGCCCGTACGGCGATCCCGTCGAGGACCATCGACAGGTACTGCCGGGCGATCTCCTCCGGGCTGTGCCGGCCGCCCGGCCGGTACCAGGACGCGGCGACCCAGACCGTGTCGCGGACGAACCGGTAGGTGAGCCGGACGTCGAGGTCGGCGCGGAAGACCCGGTCGGCGACCCCGCGCTCCAGCGTGGACAGCCACGCCTTCTCGAACCTGCGCTGCGACTCGGCGAGGAACGCGAACCGTTCCTGCGCCACGAGCTGCCGGGACTCCTTCTGGTAGATCGCGACGGCGGCGCGGTGCCGGTCGATCTCCCGGAACGACTCGGTGACCAGGGCCTCCAGGGTCTCGCGGGGGCCCAGATCAGCGGCCAGGACCGCGTCGTAGCCGCCCCAGAGCTCGTCGAGGAAGGTACGCAGGATCTCCTCCAGCATCGACTCCTTGGAGTCGAAGTGGTAGTAGAGGCTGCCCGCGAGCATGCCCGCGTGGTCGGCGATCTTGCGCACGGTGGTGGCGTTGTAGCCCTGTTCGGCGAAGACCTCGGCGGCAGTGTTGAGGAGTTCGCCGCGGCGGGCGGGGGCTGCGGTCACCTGGGGCTTCTTCTTGGTCGGCACGGATCCATTGTGATCGCTGCTCCTAGGGGTGCTGACTGCTGACGGAGACGACCTCCCCGGTGAGGTACGAGGAGTAGCCGGACGCCAGGAACACGATCACGTTGGCCACTTCCCAGGGTTCGGCGTACCGGCCGAAGGCCTCGCGGGCGGTGAGCTGCGCGAGCAGTTCGGGGGTCGTCACCCTGGCCAGGTGCGGGTGCATGGCGAGACTCGGTGCGACGGCGTTGACCCTGACCCCGTACTCGGCCGCCTCGACGGCCGCGCACCTGGTGAGGGCCATGACGCCGGCCTTGGCGGCGGCGTAGTGCGCCTGTCCGGCCTGGGCGCGCCAGCCGACGACGGAGGCGTTGTTGACGATCACCCCGCCCCGGCCGGTGTCCCGCATCGCGCGCAGGGCCGCCCGGGTGCAGCGGAACGTGCCGTTGAGTGTCACGTCCAGGACGCGCGACCACTGGGTGTCGGTCATGTCGACGAGGGGGGCGGTGCCGCCGAGTCCGGCGTTGTTGACGACGATGTCCAGGCGTCCGTGCCGGGCCGCGGCGGTGTCGAACAGGGTGCGCACCTGGGCCTCGTCGGTGACGTCGCAGGGCAGGGCGGTGACCGCGTGGGGGCCGAACTCCGCGGCGAGCGCGGCTTCGTGCTCCTTCAGCCGCCGGGCGTGGGCGTCGGAGATGACGACGTGTGCGCCCTCTTCCAGGAAGCGGCGTGCGGTCGCGCCGCCGATGCCGGTGCCCGCCGCCGCGGTGATGACGGCGCTGCGTCCGCGCAGCAGTCCGTGTCCGGGTTCGTATTCCGGACCGTCGACAGTCGGACGATCGACTGCCTGACCCTCGACGTCTGTCATGGGCCCACGCTAACCTACCAAACACTTGTTAGGGAAGAACGACGGGAGGGACGGCGACCGTGGACCTCACCCACTCTCCGGCCGACGAGGCCTTCCGCGCCGAGGCCCGCGCCTGGCTCGACGCGCATGTGCCGCGCACCCCGCTGCCGTCCCTGGAGACCGCGGAGGGCTTCGTGGCGCATCGCGCCTGGGAGGCCGAACTGGCCGCGGACCGCTGGTCGGTGGTCGACTGGCCGGCCCGGTACGGCGGCCGGGACGCGGGGCTGGTCCGCTGGCTGGTGTTCGAGGAGGAGTACTACGCGGCGGGCGCGCCGGGGCGCGTCAACCAGAACGGCATCAAGCTGCTCGCCCCGACCCTCTTCGAGCACGGGACCGAGGAGCAGCGGGCCCGGGTGCTGCCGCCCATGGCCCGCGGCGAGGTGGTCTGGGCGCAGGCCTGGTCGGAGCCGGAGGCGGGCTCGGACCTGGCGTCGCTGCGCTCGAAGGCGGTGCGCGCGGACGGCGGCTGGCTGTTGAGCGGGCAGAAGACGTGGTCGTCGCGGGCGGCGTTCGCGGACCGGGCGTTCGGCCTGTTCCGCAGCGAGCCGGACCTGCCGAGACCGCATCAGGGCTTGACGTGCCTGATGTTCGATCTCCGCGCGCCCGGGGTCACGGTGCGCCCGATCGGGCGGCTGGACGGCAGACCGGCGTTCGCGGAGGTGTTCCTGGACGAGGTGTTCGTCCCGGACGAGGACGTCGTCGGGGAGGCGGGGCAGGGCTGGCGGGTCGCGATGTCGACGGCCGCCGACGAGCGCGGGCTCACCCTGCGCTCCCCGGGCCGTTTCCTCGCCGCCGCCGACCGGCTGCTGGAGCTGTGGCGGGAGCGGGGCTGCCCGGCGCACGCGCGGGCCCGGGTCGCGGACGCGCTGATCGGCGCCCGCGCCCACCAGTTGTACACCTACGCGGCCGCGGCCCGCTTCCTGGACGGCGACCGGATCGGCCCGGAGGCCAGCGTGAACAAGGTCTTCTGGTCGGAGTACGACATCGCGCTGCACGAGACGGCTTTGGACCTGCTGGGCCCCGACGGCGAGGCGGCGGACTCCGACTGGTGCGAGCGCTATGTCTTCTCCCTCGCGGGCCCGATCTACGCGGGCACCAACGAGATCCAGCGCGACATCGTCGCCGAGCGGCTGCTCGGCCTGCCGAAGGGACGCCGCTGATGCGTTTCCTGCTCGACGCCGAGCAGCGGGAGTTCACGCGCTCGCTCGACGCGATGCTGACGGCCGCCGGGCCGCCCGAGGTGGCCCGGTCCTGGGGTCGTGGCGAGAGCGCCCGGGGCCGGGCGCTGTGGTCCCGGATCGCGCGGGCGGGGGTGTTCGCGCTCGCGGTGCCGCAGGAGTACGCGGGGCTGGGGCCGCACCCGGTGGAACTCGCGCTGGCCTTCGTGGAGTTGGGCAGGCACGCGGTGCCGGGCCCGCTGGTGGAGACGGTCGCGGTCGCGGTGCTGCTGGGCGGGTCGGAGCGGCCGGACCCGGCGAAGCGCTTCCTGCCGTCGCTGGCCGACGGCACCCTCACGGCCACGCTGTCGGCCGGACCGGACGGCTGTGCGCTGGACGGCGACACGGCGGACCTGCTGTTCGCGCTCGGGCCCGACGGCCTGCGTCTGGCCCCCGGCCACGGTCCGGTGCGCCCGTCCCTGGACCCGGTCCGCCGGCTCACTCCCCTGCTGCCGGGCGGGGAACTGCTCGACCCGCGGCCGCCGTGGGCGCGGGCCCTGCTGTGGGCCCGGCTGGCCACCGCCGCACAGGCCCTCGGCGTCGGCCTGGCGCTGCTGGAGCGGACGGTGGCCCATGTGGGGCGGCGTGTCCAGTTCGGTGTGCCGGTGGGCTCGTTCCAGGCGGTCAAGCACCGGCTGGCCGACGCCAGGATCGCCCTGGAGTTCGCCCGTCCCCTGGTGCTGGGCGCGGCGGTGACGATGGATCCGGCGGACGTGGCCGCGGCGAAGGTGAGCGCCTGCGAGGCGGCGTACGCCACGGCCCGTACAGCCTTGCAGTTGCACGGCGCGATCGGTTACACGGCGGAGTTCGACCTGTCCCTGTGGCTGGCCAAGGCCCGTGTCCTGCTCGCCGCCTGGGGCGGCCCGCAGGAGTGCCGGGACGTGGTGCTCAGTGGTGGTGGTCGCCCGCGGTGAGTTCCCGGTGCTCCTCGGGGGTGGGCTTCGGGATGTGCGTCCCGGGCCCGAACATCGCGCGGGCCAGCCGCTCCCGTACCCGCTGGGAGACCGTGACCGGCCGGCGCACCCCGCCCGCGTCGACGCGCGGCCCGATCTCGTACGGCGGATTCTGCTCGTGCTGGGTGAGGGTGAACAGCCGTCCCTGCGACAGGGGTTCGTGGACCTCGATGTACTCGCCGTGCGGCAGCATCCTGATCGTGCCGGTCTCCCTGCCGTGCAGCACGCTGTCCCGGTCGCGGCGCTGGAGGCCGAGGCAGATCCTCTTGGTCACGATGAAGGTGAGCACGGGCAGGACGAAGACGCCGATCCGCACGAACCAGGTGATCGCGTTGATGGACAGATGCAGATGGGTGGCGACGATGTCGTTGCCGCCGCCGATCAGCAGCACGCCGTAAAGGCTGAGCCAGGCCGCGCCGAGGCCGGTGCGCACGGGCATGTTGCGCGGCCGGTCCAGGATGTGGTGCTCGCGCCGGTCGCCGGTGATCCAGGCTTCCACGAAGGGGTAGACGCCGAGGGCGAGCAGGATCAGCGGGAAGAGCGAGAACGGGATGAGGACGCCCGGTACCAGGGTGTGTCCCCAGGCGTTGATCTCCCAGCCCGGCATCACCCGGATCAGCCCCTCGGAGAAGCCGAGGTACCAGTCGGGCTGGGCGCCGGTGGTGACCAGGTCGGGCCGGTAGGGGCCGAAGGCCCAGACGGGGTTGATGCTGGCGATGCCGCCCATGACGGCCAGCACGCCGAAGGTGAGGAAGAAGAAGCCGCCCGCCTTGGCCATGTAGACCGGCAGGAAGGGCATCCCGACGACCGACCTCTGGTCGCGGCCGGGGCCCGGATATTGGGTGTGCTTGTGGTAGAAGACCAGGATCAGGTGGGCCACCACCAGGCCGAGCATGATCCCGGGCAGCAGCAGGACATGGACCGGGAACAGCCGGGAGATGATGTCGTGCCCCGGGAACTCGCCGCCGAAGAGGAAGAACGAGATGTACGTCCCCACGACCGGGATGGACAGGATCGCGCCGTCGGCGAAGCGGATGCCGGTGCCGGAGAGCAGGTCGTCGGGGAGCGAGTAGCCGGTCAGACCGGTGAGGATGCCGAGCATCAACAGGGTCCAGCCGAAGAGCCAGTTGATCTCGCGCGGCTTGCGGAAGGCGCCGGTGAAGAACACCCGCATCATGTGCACGAGCATGCCGGTGACGAAGACCAGCGCCGCCCAGTGGTGGATCTGCCGGATCAGCAGCCCGCCGCGCACCTCGAAGCTGATGTCGAGGGTGGACGCGTAGGCCTTGGTCATCAGGACGCCGTTGAGAGGGGCGTACGGGCCGTGGTAGGCGACCTCGGCGCCGCTCGGTTCGAAGAACAGGGTGAGGTAGACCCCGGTGAGGATCAGGACGACGAAGCTGTAGAGGCAGACCTCGCCCAGCATGAAGGACCAGTGGTCTGGGAACACCTTGCGCATGTTGGCCTTGGCCAGCGCGTAGAGGCCGAGCCGTCCGTCGGCCCAGTCGGCGATCCTCTCACCCTTGCCGGACTCGCCACGGCGGGCCGAACTCACCGTCCCCGTCGCTTCGTTCACCGATCGTGCGCCGTCCATGTGCGGCCTCCCCCTCGGATCAACCTCAGGGTGGCACGGCGGTGCGCCCAAGCCAACCCGCCGGCCGTCGCGGTCGGTCGGCCACGGTGTGAGACCGCCCACGGCCGTGGGTCCGTACGAGCCGCGGGCGGCCCGAAGGTCAGTGGACGACGCCCAGGGCCCGGGCCGCCACGAGCCACTTCGGGAAGTCGCCCAGCAGCCGGTCGTAGAGCTCCGCGTCCGGGACCTTCCGGGGGTCCGCCCCCGCGTGGAAGAAGCCGGCGTTGTCGACCACCCGCTTGTCCGGCACGGCCAGTTCGTCGAGCTTGCGCAGATAGTCGAACTGCCGGCTGTCCGGGTCGCCGAACCCGACGAACTGCCAGAACAGCGGCAGTCTCGCCGCCTTGCACAGATAGCGTTCGGCGGCGAGCTTGTTGATCGGGCCGCCGTCGGTCTGGAAGACCACCAGGGCGGGGGCGGTGGAGCCGCTGTCGAGGTAGTGGTCGATCACGGCGTCCATCGCCAGGTGGTAACTGGTCTTGCCCATGTGGCCGAGTCCGGCCACGATCCGCTCGACGCGCCCCTGGTGGTCGTCGAGCGCGATGTCGGTGACGGCGTCGATGTCCGTGGAGAAGAAGACCACCGGGACCCGGCCGTCGTCGTCGAGGTGCGCGGACAGCCCGAGCACCCGGTCGGCGAGCGCCTGCACGCTGCCGTCCTTGTAGTACGGCTTCATCGAGCCGGAGTAGTCGACGACGAGGTAGACGGCGGCCCGCAGGCCTCCCAGTCCGTGCCGGTCGAGGGAAGTACCGGCCCGTTTGTACAGGTCGACCAGCGCGGGAGCGCTCTGCTGCACCTTGCTGAGACTGATCGCCGACATACGGACTCCCCCTCCGTTCGAACCGCTTCGTGCGAGGTTACGGCACCGCCGCCCCGGCTCCGTTTCGCGCCACAGCCGTTCGATAGTTTGTTCCCCGCCGTCCCCACCGGCTCGCTGCCCTTCCCACCCTTTTTCGAGGAGCCGACTGTGGAGTCCGAGTCCACCGTCACCACCTGCTACCGCCATCCCAAGGTGGAGTCCCACGTCCGCTGCACCCGCTGCGACCGCTACATCTGCCCGAACTGCATGCGGGAGGCCGCCGTCGGCCATCAGTGCGTGGAGTGCGTGAAGGCGGGCGCGCGTTCGGTGCGCCAGGCCCGCACGGCCTTCGGCGGCCGGATCACGGCCGTGCCACTGGTGACGTACGTCCTGATCGGGCTCAACGTGCTGGCCTACCTGGCCGAGTTGATACGCCCCGAGATCGTGGACCGGTTCGGGATGCTGGGCTCGGGGCTGGTGGACGCGGACGGCGGGCACTGGCTGTGGCAGTACCCGTACTCCTCGGACCTCACCGCGGAGGGGCTCGCGAACGGGGAGTGGTACCGGCTGCTTACCGGCGCGTTTCTCCATATGCCGGTCACCGAGGGCTCGTTCGGCATCCTGCACATCGTGATGAACATGGCGTGCCTGTGGAACCTCGGCCGCACGGTGGAGGGCCAGCTGGGCCGCGTCCGCTATCTCGCCCTGTACCTGCTGTCGGCGCTCGGCGGTTCGGTCCTCGTGCTGCTGATCGCGCCGGACGAGCTCACCGTCGGAGCGTCCGGTGCGATCTTCGGCCTGGGCGCCGCCTACTACGTCATGGCCCGTCGGCTGGGCGCCGACATGGAGTCCGTCAACCGGTTCATGATCGGCCTGCTGCTGTGGATGGCCCTCTCCGCAGGACTGACCTCCTGGCAGGGGCACCTCGGCGGTCTGCTGACGGGCGCGGTGGTGACCCTGGCCTACGCCTACGCGCCCCGCGACGGGCGGCGCGCGCTGGTGCAGGCCGGGGTGTGCGTGGCGCTGCTGGTCCTGCTGGCGGTGTGCGCCTGGGCGAAGGTCGCGCAGTTCACCGCGATCTGAGCGCGGACATGCGACGGCGCCTGCCCAGTTCCGGTCGGGGAGGCGGGCAGGCGCCGTCTGTGTTCCGTACGCCTTTGTACGGGACGTCTTTTACGGGATCCGTCGGATCCGTCAGACCATGAGCGAGCGGTCCGTCGGACGGATCGGGGCCGGCAGGTCGCTGGCGCCCGTCAGGAAGCGGTCGACGCCCCTGGCCGCCGAGCGACCCTCGGCGATCGCCCACACGATGAGGGACTGGCCGCGGCCGGCGTCACCGGCGACGAAGACGCCGGGCACGTTGGTCTGGAAGTCGGCGTCGCGGGCGACGTTGCCGCGCTCGTCGAGCTCCAGGCCGAACTGCTCCACCAGGCCGTTCTCCCGGTCGGTGCCGGTGAAGCCCATCGCCAGCGTCACCAGCTGGGCGGGGATCTTGCGCTCCGTGCCCGGCTTGGCGGTCAGCTTGCCGTCGACGAACTCCACCTCGGTCAGGTGCAGCCACTGGACGTTGCCGTCCTCGTCGCCCTCGAAGTGGGTGGTCGAGACGGAGTAGACGCGCTCGCCGCCCTCCTCGTGCGCGGAGGTGACCTTGTACAGCATGGGGAAGGTCGGCCAGGGCTGGGCGAGCGGGTGCCGCTCGTCGTTGGGCCGGGGCATGATCTCCAGCTGGGTGACGGAGGCCGCGCCCTGGCGGTGGGCGGTGCCCACGCAGTCGGCGCCGGTGTCGCCACCGCCGATGACCACGACGTGCTTGCCCTCGGCGGAGATCGGCGGCGCCACGAAGTCGCCCTCCTGGACCTTGTTGGCCAGGGGCAGGTACTCCATCGCCTGGTGGACGCCGTTGAGGTCACGGCCCGGGACCGGCAGGTCGCGGGCGGTGGTGGCGCCGGCGGCGATGACGACCGCGTCGTACCGCTTCTTCAGGTCGGTCGCCTTGAGGTCGACGCCGATCTCGACACCGGTACGGAAGCGGGTGCCCTCCGCGCGCATCTGCTCGATACGGCGGTTGATGTGCCGCTTCTCCATCTTGAACTCGGGGATGCCGTAGCGCAGCAGGCCGCCGATGCGGTCGGCGCGCTCGTACACGGCGACGGTGTGACCGGCCCGGGTGAGCTGCTGGGCGGCGGCCAGGCCCGCCGGGCCCGAGCCGATGACCGCGACGGTCTTGCCGGACAGGCGCTCCGGAGCCCGCGCGGCGACGTCACCGGTCTCCCACGCCTTGTCGATGATCGAGACCTCGACGTTCTTGATGGTGACGGCCGGCTGGTTGATGCCGAGCACACACGCCGACTCGCACGGAGCGGGGCACAGGCGGCCCGTGAACTCCGGGAAGTTGTTGGTGGCGTGCAGCCGGTCGGAGGCGGCGGCCCAGTCCTCGCGGTAGGCGTAGTCGTTCCACTCGGGGATCAGGTTCCCCAGCGGACAGCCGTTGTGGCAGAACGGGATGCCGCAGTCCATGCAGCGGCCGGCCTGCTTGCTGATGATCGGCAGCAGGGAGCCGGGGACGTAGACCTCGTTCCAGTCCTTCAGGCGCACCTCGACGGGACGGGACTTGGCGACCTCGCGGCCGTGGTTGAGAAAGCCCTTCGGATCAGCCATTGATCGCCGCCTCCATCATCTTCTCGGTGATCTCGGTCTCGGACAGACCGTCTCGCTCGGCGGCGTCCTTGGCGGCGAGCACTGCCTTGTAGGTGCTGGGGATGATCTTGCTGAAGCGGTTCACCGCGGTGTCCCACTCGGCGAGCAGCTTCTCGGCGACGGTGGAGCCGGTCTCCTCCTGGTGGCGGCGCACGACGTCGTGCAGCCACTGCCGGTCGGTGTCGTCGAGCGCCTCGACGGCGCTCACGCTGGTGACGTTGACGTTGTCGCGGTCGAGGTCGATCACGTAGGCGATGCCGCCGGACATGCCGGCCGCGAAGTTGCGGCCCGTCTCGCCGAGGACCACCGCGTGACCACCGGTCATGTACTCGCAGCCGTGGTCGCCCACGCCCTCGGAGACCACCAGCGCGCCGGAGTTGCGGACGCAGAACCGCTCGCCGGTGCGACCGCGCAGGAACAGTTCGCCGCCGGTGGCGCCGTAGGCGATGGTGTTGCCCGCGATCGTCGAGTACTCGGCGAGATGGTCGGCGCCCCGGTCCGGGCGGACGACCACGCGGCCGCCGGACAGGCCCTTGCCGACGTAGTCGTTGGCGTCGCCCTCCAGGCGCAGCGTGACGCCGCGCGGCAGGAAGGCGCCGAAGGACTGGCCCGCCGAGCCGGTGAAGGTGATGTCGATGGTGTCGTCGGGCAGGCCCGCGCCGCCGAACTTCTTCGTCACCTCGTGGCCGAGCATGGTGCCGACCGTGCGGTTGATGTTGCGGATCGCGACCTGGGCGCGGACCGGCTGGGCGTCGGTCGCGGAGTTCGCGGCCAGCGCGTCGGCGGCGAGCTTGATCAGCTCGTTGTCGAGCGCCTTCGCCAGACCGTGGTCCTGCTCGACGACCTGGTGGCGCACCGCGCCCTCGGGCAGCTCGGGCACGTGGAAGAGCGGGGCCAGGTCCAGGCCCTGGGCCTTCCAGTGGTCGACGGCGCGGGTGACGTCGAGCGCCTCGGCGTGGCCGACGGCCTCCTGGATGGAGCGGAAGCCCAGCTCGGCGAGGATCTCGCGGACCTCCTCGGCGATGAACTTGAAGAAGTTCACGACGTACTCGGCCTTGCCGGCGAACCGCTCGCGCAGCTGCGGGTTCTGGGTGGCGATGCCGACCGGGCAGGTGTCCAGGTGGCAGACGCGCATCATGACGCAGCCGGAGACGACGAGCGGAGCGGTCGCGAAACCGAACTCCTCGGCGCCCAGCAGCGCGGCGATGACGACGTCGCGGCCGGTCTTGAGCTGGCCGTCGGTCTGCACGACGATGCGGTCGCGCAGGCCGTTGAGCAGCAGGGTCTGCTGGGTCTCGGCGAGGCCGAGCTCCCAGGGGCCGCCCGCGTGCTTGAGCGAGGTCAGCGGGGAGGCACCGGTGCCGCCGTCGTGACCGGAGATGAGGACCACGTCCGCGTGCGCCTTGGACACACCCGCCGCGACCGTGCCGACGCCGACCTCGGAGACCAGCTTCACGTGGATCCGCGCGACCGGGTTGGCGTTCTTGAGGTCGTGGATCAGCTGAGCCAGGTCCTCGATGGAGTAGATGTCGTGGTGCGGCGGCGGGGAGATCAGGCCGACACCGGGGGTGCTGTGCCGGGTCTTGGCCACCCACGGGTAGACCTTGTGGCCGGGCAGCTGGCCGCCCTCGCCGGGCTTGGCGCCCTGGGCCATCTTGATCTGGATGTCGTCGGCGTTGACGAGGTACTCGGAGGTGACGCCGAAGCGGCCGGAGGCGACCTGCTTGATCGACGAGCGGCGCGCCGGGTCGTACAGCCGGTCCGGGTCCTCGCCGCCCTCACCGGTGTTGGACTTGCCGCCCAGCTGGTTCATGGCGATGGCGAGGGTCTCGTGCGCCTCCTTGGAGATGGAGCCGTACGACATGGCGCCGGTGGAGAAACGCTTGACGATCTCGCTGACCGGCTCGACCTCGTCGACGGGGATCGACGGGCGGTCGGAGGTGAAGCCGAACAGGCCGCGCAGCGTCATCAGCCGCTCGGACTGCTCGTTCACGCGGTCCGTGTACTTCTTGAAGATGTCGTAGCGCGCGGTGCGCGTGGAGTGCTGGAGGCGGAAGACCGTCTCCGGGTCGAACAGGTGCGGTTCGCCCTCGCGGCGCCACTGGTACTCGCCGCCGATCTCCAGGGCGCGGTGGGCGGGCGCGATGCCGCTGGCCGGGTACGCCTTGGCGTGGCGGGCGGCGACCTCCTTGGCGACGACGTCGATGCCGACGCCGCCGATCTTGGTGGCGGTGCCGTTGAAGTACTTCTCCACGAAGGCGCTGTCGAGACCGACGGCCTCGAAGACCTGGGCGCCGCGGTAGGAGGCGACGGTGGAGATGCCCATCTTGGACATGACCTTCAGGACGCCCTTGCCGAGCGCGTAGATCAGGTTGCGGATGGCCTGCTCGGGCTCGATGTCCGACAGGAAGGTGCCCGCGCGGACGAGGTCCTCGACGGACTCCATCGCCAGGTAGGGGTTGACCGCCGCGGCGCCGAAACCGATGAGCAGGGCGACGTGGTGGACCTCGCGGACGTCGCCGGCCTCGACCAGCAGGCCCACGCGGGTGCGCTGCTTGGTGCGGATGAGGTGGTGGTGCACGGCCGCGGTGAGCAGCAGCGACGGGATCGGCGCGTGCTCGGCGTCGGAGTGACGGTCCGACAGGACGATCAGGCCGGCGCCGTTCTCGATGGCGGCGTCGGTCTCGGCACAGATGTCGTCGATGCGCGCGGCGAGGGCGTCACCGCCGCCGGAGACCCGGTACAGGCCGGACAGCGTCGCGGCCTTGAAGCCGGGCAGGTCGCCGTCGGCGTTGATGTGGATGAGCTTGGCCAGCTCGTCGTTGTCGATGACCGGGAAGGGCAGCAGGACGCTGCGACAGGACGCGGCGACCGGGTCGAGCAGGTTGCCGGAGGGGCCGAGGGAGGAGCGCAGCGAGGTGACGAGCTCCTCGCGGATGGCGTCCAGCGGCGGGTTGGTGACCTGCGCGAACAGCTGGGTGAAGTAGTCGAAGAGCAGGCGCGGGCGCTCGCTCAGCGCGGCGATCGGCGAGTCGGTGCCCATCGAACCGATCGGCTCGGCGGCCGCCTTGGCCATCGGGGCGAGGATGACGCGCAGCTCTTCCTCGGTGTAGCCGAAGGTCTGCTGGCGGCGGGTGACCGAGGCGTGGGTGTGGACGATGTGCTCGCGCTCGGGCAGGTCGCCCAGCTCGATCTCACCGGCCTCCAGCCACTCGGCGTACGGCTGCTCGGCGGCGAGGCCGGCCTTGATCTCGTCGTCCTCGATGATGCGGTGCTCGACGGTGTCGACGAGGAACATCTTGCCGGGCTGGAGGCGGCCCTTGCGGACGACCTTCGCGGGGTCGATGTCGAGGACGCCGACTTCGGAGCCGAGGACGACGAGGCCCTCGTCGGTGACCCAGTAGCGGCCGGGGCGCAGACCGTTGCGGTCGAGCACGGCGCCGACCTGGGTGCCGTCGGTGAAGGTGACACAGGCCGGACCGTCCCAGGGCTCCATCATCGTGGAGTGGAACTGGTAGAAGGCGCGCCGGGCCGGGTCCATCGAGTCGTGGTTCTCCCACGCCTCCGGGATCATCATCAGCACGGAGTGCGGCAGCGAACGGCCGCCGAGGTGCAGCAGTTCGAGGACCTCGTCGAAGGACGCGGAGTCGGAGGCGTCCGGGGTGCACACCGGGAAGATCCGGTCGAGCTCGCGGTCGCCGAACAGGTCGGAGACGAGCTGCGACTCCCGGGCCTGCATCCAGTTGCGGTTGCCCTTGACGGTGTTGATCTCACCGTTGTGCGCGACGAAGCGGTACGGGTGCGCCAGCGGCCACGAGGGGAAGGTGTTCGTGGAGAAGCGCGAGTGGACGAGCGCGATCGCGGAGGCGAAGCGGCGGTCGGACAGGTCCGGGAAGAAGGGCTCCAGCTGACCGGTGGTCAGCATGCCCTTGTAGACGATCGTGCGGGCGGAGAGGGAGGGGAAGTAGACCCCCGCCTCGCGCTCGGCGCGCTTGCGCAGCACGAAGGCCGTGCGGTCGAGCTCGATGCCCTTCCGGTCGTCTCCGCCGGAGACGAAGATCTGCCGGAAGGCGGGCATCGTCGAACGGGCGGTGGCGCCCAGCAGCGCGGGGGCGACGGGGACCTCGCGCCAGCCGAGGACCGTGAGGCCCTCCTCGGCGGCGATCGCCTCGATGCGCGCGACGACCTCGTCGGTGCCGTCCTCCGGGAGGAAGGCGATGCCGACGGCGTATCCGCCGGCCTCGGGGAGCTCGAAGCCGGCCACCTCGCGGAAGAAGGCGTCCGGGACCTGCGAGAGGATGCCCGCGCCGTCACCCGAGTCGGGCTCGGAGCCGGTGGCGCCTCGGTGTTCGAGGTTGCGCAGCACCGTGAGGGCCTGCTCGACCAGCGCATGGCTCGCCTCGCCGGTGAGGGTGGCCACGAAACCGACGCCACAGGCGTCCTTTTCGTTGCGGGGGTCGTACATACCCTGCGCAGCAGGGCGAGCATCCATGAAGGACCAGTTCTGGCCATTCGTGGAATGCTGGGACGGCTGGCGCGGCGTACGCATCGGCTCTCCCGTCGTCGTCAAGTGGCATGTGAGGGTGCCGAGGGACGACGTTGGCCCTCTGCTGAGTGTGTTCAAAATTTCGTGCAGGTTACATGATGGAGCGATTCCCGGGAACCGGATACTCCGTTCCAACATGCGGACGCCACGGTGGCGCGGCGGGGTACGCGCACGGTGGCGAGAAGTATGTGGTGACCGAGCGGAGCAGATCGGTGTCCGTCGGTCCAAAAGGGGGCGGAGAGAGCGTCTTCGCCCACTCCACCGGCACGCCGTGAGCCTCGTTGCTCCAGCGCTTACGGCTCATGCCCAGTGGTTAAGCATTCGAAACCAGCGAGTAACGGTTACTTATGCGGCCCAACGCATAAGTTCCATCCGCACTATCCTACGGCCGTTCCGAACAGGCTGCCCAGGGCGTACGTCACACCGGCCGCCGCACCGCCCAGCGCGAGCTGCCGCAGACCGCTGTACCACCAGGACCGCGCCGTCACCCTGGCCACCACGGCACCGCAGCCGAAGAGCCCGAACAGGGCGAGCAGCACCGCCGGCCACAGCACGGTGGCGCCGAGCAGATACGGCAGGACCGGCAGCAGGGCGCCCAGGGCGAAGGCGCCGAAGCTCGACACGGCGGCGACCAGCGGCGAGGGCAGGTCACCCGGGTCGATGCCCAGCTCCTCGCGGGCGTGGATCTCCAGCGCCTGCTCGGGGTCGCGCGAGAGCTGCCGAGCCACCTCCCGGGCCAGTGCGGGCTCGACGCCCCGCGCCTCGTAGAGCGCCGCGAGCTCGGCCTCCTCGTCCTGCGGGTGCTTCCTCAACTCCCGCCGCTCCACGTCCAGTTCGGCCTCGACGAGTTCACGCTGCGAGGCGACGGAGGTGTACTCGCCCGCCGCCATGGAGAAGGCGCCGGCGGCCAGGCCCGCGAGCCCGGTCAGCACGATGGTGTTCTGACCGACGGCCCCACCCGCGACACCGGTCATCAGCGCCAGGTTCGAGACCAGACCGTCCATCGCGCCGAACACGGCGGGGCGCAGCCAGCCGCCGTTCACATCGCGGTGCGTGTGGTTGTCGCGGTGCGCCTCGTGCAGCGTCGCCTCGGTGTCGATGATCGCCATGAAGGCCCCCCAGGAAGCTTAGGCAAAGCTAACTTTAGATTGAATCCACTTTTTGACAACACTGAGACTACGTCGTGAAATTCCCCGCCACCAGCAAGGGAAGGCTGCGCTAACCTGCGGTTTTACCGTCGTACGCTCATCCGTGTTGACCTCTGCACAGATGTCGACCGGGTGATGCTGGGTTCTCCGAGGCTCTGCCGAGTCCCTCGGGTGGGACATATCCGCAAAGGGTTCCGCGCCCTGGTCGGAGCCCCCGGAGGAGAGGCCTCGTATGCCATCCACCGCCTGCATTCCCCCGGTCCCGGCGCCCGGCGACACCGCCGACCTGCGCGACCGGGCCCGAGGCGCCCTGCTGGGCCTGGCTGTCGGCGACGCGCTCGGCGCACCGGCCGAGAACATGAAACCGTCCGAGATCCGCGCCCGCTGGGGCCGTATCGAGGGCTACGTCGCCGAGAGACCGGCCGGTACCGACGACACCGAGTACGCGATCTTCTCCGGACTGCTGCTGGCCCGGCACGGCGGTGCGCTCACCCCGGCCCATGTGGAGGCGGCCTGGCATGTGTGGATCGCGGACCGGGCGGAGGGCCCCTTCCGGGGCGCCGGGTTCAGCGAACGCGGCACGCTGGAGAACCTGCGCCGCGGCCTCGCCGCCCCCATCTCCGCCCAGCACCGCCACGCCTGGAGCGACGGCCTCGCCATGCGCGCGGCCCCCTTCGGGGTGTTCGCCGCGGGCCGCCCGGCCGAGGCGGCCCGGCTGGTGGCCATCGACGGCTCGGTCAGCCACGAGGGCGAGGGCATCTACGGCGGCCAGGCGGTGGCCGCCGGGGTCGCCGCGGCCATGGCGGGCGCCCCGCCGACCGCGGTCGTCGCCGCCGCCCTCGCGGTGGTCCCCGACGACTCCTGGACGGCCCGCTCCCTGCGCCGCGCGGTGACCGTGGCCCACCGCGGCGAACGCGCGGTCCGCTCCGCCGTCGTCATCGGCGGCTACCCCTGGACCGACCTGGCCCCCGAGGCGGTCGCCCTCGCCTTCGGCGCGTACGCGGCGGCCGACGGCGACTTCCGGGACGCGGTGCTGACCGCGGTCAACATGGGGCGCGACGCCGACACCACGGCCGCGGTGGCGGGCGCGCTGGCGGGCGCGACCCAGGGGGAGTACGCCATCCCGGCGGAGTGGGCTGCCGCGATCGGCCCGGCCCGCGGAAGCTGCCTGCCGTCCATGGCCGGCCACCACGTCCTGGACGTGGCGGAGCTCCTGACCCCGGGCGAGGGCGACAAATGGAACCCGACCGGCCCGGCCACCGCCCGACACCCCGCGCCCACGCCCGCCCACGCCCACGCCCACGCACCGGAACGCCCGGGATGGCCGGAAGCCGCGGGACGGCCGGGGCCCGGTACCGGACCCGGCAGGAACTCCGCGGGACAGAGCATGCCCACACGCGAACCCGAGCCCACAGGCCGACCGGAACCCGCACGACGACCGGAGCCCGGACGCGAACCGGAGCCCGCACGGCAGCCGGGCCCCGCACGGCGAGCAAAACCCGCAGCAGGACGACCGGGCCCCGCACGCGAACCGGAGCCCGCACGGCAGATGGACCCCGCACCGCAGCCGGGCGCCGGACGCGACCCGGAGCACGCGCGGCGGACGGACCCCGCACCGCACCCCGCCCCCGCAGGTCGGTCCGGGCCCGGGTGGAAACCGGACCCTGTGCGGCCGCCCGAACCCGCACGGTCGCCCGAGCCCGTGCGGTCGCCCGAACCCGTGCGGCGGCCGGAGCGGGTGCGGCCCAGGCTGCGGCGGGCGGTGCTGGGCGGTCGGTTGTCGGCCGCCGCCGTGCCGGGCGCCCCCACGGCGTCCGAAGGCCGCACCCCCGCCCCGGGTGCCGACACCCCGCAGGTGCGGTCATGACGCCGCCGGCCCCCTGGGACGACGGCCCCGACACGGGGGCCGCCGGGCACACCGTCGGCGTGGCCAC
>NZ_VJZD01000193.1 GCF_009377175.1 Streptomyces adustus | reverse complement strand
GGATGTTCCTGAGCGCGGACGGGGAGTCCGGCAAGCGCTTCGGCAACGAGACGATCCGCGTCACCGACACCGGACGGCTCACCCTCAAGCTCCCGGCCGCGCTGGCCCATCTGGCCAACGCTCCGCACGGCCGCTACCTCCTTGAAGCGAGCGTCGTCTTCACCCACCGCGGCCGGGAGTGGCTGGAGCGGATCACCGCCGACCAGGCGGTCGCCTACCGCATCCACCACGATGTGGTGCGGGGCCGCTGGTATGTGACCGCCTCCTGGCAGCACACCCCCGCCCCCGTCCTGCCGCTTGAGGCGGCGCTGGCGCGGGGTGTGGTCGGTGTCGACATGAACGACGACCACCTCGCCGCCTGGCGTCTGGACGCGCACGGCAACCCGGTCGGTGAGCCCCGC
Organism: Streptomyces adustus; assembly: GCF_009377175.1. Lineage (GTDB taxonomy): Bacteria > Actinomycetota > Actinomycetes > Streptomycetales > Streptomycetaceae > Streptomyces > Streptomyces adustus. Next base: position 17,995 of record NZ_VJZD01000193.1, on the reverse strand, counting down.
CGCCTCTTCTACGACCTGTCCGGCACCACCGCGCACCGCGACGCACAGATCAGGCACGCGCTGACCCGCCTGCTGCACCACACCCGTCACACCGGCGCGGCGGCGATCGCGATCGAGGACCTGGACTTCACCGACAGCAGCAGCCGGGAGAAGCACGGCCGCAACAAGCGCTTCCGCCGCCTCATCGCCCGCTTCCCCACCGCCAGGCTCAGGGCGCGGCTGGTGTCGATGGCCGCCGAACAGGAGATCGCGGTGGTCGCGGTCGATCCGGCCTACACCTCACGGTGGGGCGCCCAGCACTGGCAAAAGCCACTGACCAGCAGTACCCGCAAGGTTTCCCGGCACGATGCAGCGAGCATCGCGATCGGGCGACGCGCCCTCGGACACCCGATCCGGCGACGGACGGCACCGCCCCCACACGACCGGAGCGATCGTGTAGGGCATCGGACCGCCCAGGCCGGACCGGACACCCGACGGCGTGAGGGACCCCGCCCCCGCATCCCCGGACCACGCACCGGATGCGTGCCGCCCGGCAGCGGAGCGAAAGCGGGCAACCAGAACACCCAACACCGTTCGGGGCGTTCGGCCGAGCAACCACAGTCCTGGAGACAGGACCCACTCCCGCTCAGTCCTTAGGAACGGTCAGGCGCGTCCGATGGGCGCCAGGGTCGCGGCCGTGAGGCCCGCGAGGTCGGTGGGGGAGAGTTCCACCTCCAGGCCGCGGCGGCCCGCCGAGACGCAGATGGTGGAGTGGCCGGTCGCCGAGTCGTCCAGGACGGTACGGAGCTTCTTGCGCTGGCCGAGCGGGGAGATGCCGCCGCGCACGTACCCCGTGGTGCGCTCCGCCAGGGCCGGGTCCGCCATGACCGCCCGCTTGCCGCCGACCGCCGACGCCAGGGCCTTCAGGTCGAGCTGGCCCGCCACCGGGACCACGGCCACCGTCAGCGCGCCGTCCACGTCCGCGACCAGTGTCTTGAAGACCCGCTCGGGGGAGACGCCCATGGCCTCGGCCGCCTCCTCGCCGTAGGAGGGGTGGGCGGGGTCGTGTTCGTAGGCGTGGACCGTGTAGTCCACGCCGGCCGCGGTCAGCGCCACCGTCGCGGGCGTGCCGCCCGGCTGCTGCTTCTTCGCCTTCTTCGCCATGCCGGCCGGCTCCTCGGGGTGCGTTCGTACGTCAGTTCAGGCTGGTCGGGGTGCGCGTCAGCTCCGACGCGGGCAGCGACGGCAGGTTGCGGATGATGGCCGTCTCGGAGCGCAGCAGCTTCAGCTCCTCGCGGAGCCGGGACGCGGTGTCGGGGGCCTGGAGCAGCCGCTGCTTGCTGGGCGTGTCGAGCATGATCGCGGCCGCCACCAGGTAGGACACCACGGACGGTTCGTCGGGCAGGTCCGCGCCCGTCGTCAGGGACCGCTCCCGGGCGCCCGCCAGCCGCTTCTGGTACTGCTTGAACGCCCGCAGCACGCCCTCGGCCAGCGCCCCTGCCTCGTCGCCCGGCTCCTCCGGGAGCTCCTCCAGCTCGGCCGTCAGGAACGGCCCCGACGCGTCCACGGACACCAGCCGCACCCGGGTCGTGCCGGTCGCCAGCACCTCGAAGGTGCCATCCGCCCGCTCCCGGACGGTCGCCGCGTCGGCGATGCAGCCGATGCCGTGGAACGCCTTCGCCGGGTCCGCGCCGAAGCCCGCGGCGGGCCCGCGCTCGGGCACGGCGGTCGGGTCCGGCATGCCGGGCGCGCTGGGCGCCACTTCATGGCCGTCGCGGATGGTCACTACGGCGAACCGGCGCGGCTCGTCCTCGGGCGTCTTCAGCAGCTCGCGCATCATGGCGCGATAACGCTCCTCGAAGACGTTGAGCGGCAGGACGAGACCCGGGAAGAGCACCGAGTTCAGGGGGAAGAGCGGAAGCCGGACGGTGGTCACGGCGCAGAAGCCTAATGGTCGACGGAGCGGGCGCGGTCGCCACGCCCGTTCCGTGGACGCTGCCCGGGCTCCGCCGGGGGTGTTCGCCGGGCGTTCTCGCGCACTTCCAGGAACCGCCCCAGCGGGTCGTCGGAGACCCGGTCCCAGGGGAAGGAGGTGACGTACGGGCCGGTCAGCCGCAGCTGTTCCCGGGCGTCCTCGTGGCGTCCGAGGCGGACCAGGACGTAGACGGCGAGGTTGCGGATCTCCGCGGGCCAGGGGTCGGCCGCCGGGTACCGGGCGGACAGCTCGACGGTCCGGTCGGCCGCGGCGTGCAGCCGCTCGCGCGGCACCTCGGGGCCGCAGCCGTCGGTGAGGTAGGCGAAGGCCGCGCGCAGCGGCAGCGCCTGGACGAGCGAGCCGGACGGCGCGTCCTGGGCGGCCAGCTCGGCGAAGTCGAAGCACTCGCGGTGCGAGCCGTGCCAGGCGCTCGCGAGGTACTTCAGGGCCGCTACATGGCAGCCGTGGTGGTGCGGTGAGCGGCGCACCGCCGCCTCCCACAGCTCCCCGAAGTAGCGGTGCCCGGCGCGCGAACCGCGCGCGTGGTCCAGCGCCAGCCGCCACGGCACCGGGTCGCGGTCGTCGCTGCGCGCGGCGGCCGTGATCAGCGGGCTGGTGGAGCGCAGCAGCTCCGCCCGGGCGGGGGAGTCCCAGACGCGGCGCACCGCCAGCTGGGCTCCGACCAGCAGCACGTCAGGGTTGCCGGGGGCGGCGGCGCGCCAGTTCTCGAACCACTCGTCGCGGCACCGGGCGAAGGAGGCGAGGCGCATCACGTACCGGTCGCGGCTCTCCCAGTCGGCGTGACGACGGGTGGCGGCGAGCAGCTCCGCGGCGGGCCCGTGATCCCCCCGGGCGGCCGCGACCAGCACCGGGGCGATGCGTTCGTCGGGCGCGTCGAGGAAAACCTCGTCGTCGGCGGGGGGTCCGGCGACAGGGCGGGGGGCGGCGGTTCTCATCCGCGACGGCCGGATGAAGGGGGGCAGCAGAGCCATGGTGCAGCCCATTGAAAAGCCGCAGGTCGCGGCCGCGCCAGAGGGTCCGCGGAAGAAAAGGAAAGTTGTACGACGGATGGTCAAGGACCGGTAAAACGTGGTGATCACGCACCTGTGGAGGGACTGTGAGCGTACCGCGGGTAAGGGGTGTCGAACGGCTGCTGCGCCGCAGCCCGCCGTGCGGCCCGGCGGACCGTACGGAGGGCTGGACAGGCCCGTCGCGCAGCCCGCCCCGCAGCCCGCCCGCGCACCGCGGCCACCCGCGGGCGGTCCTCGGTGCGGCCCCCGTGAGCCTGCCCGTACGCCGTTCGGCCGGGCGCGGGTGTCGCCGCGCGCTCCCGAACGCCCGTCCGTGCGGTTCCCGGGCGTCAGCTGCGCCGGAGCATCCGGGTGGCCCCCGTCGCCACCGTCGTCGCCAGGACCCAGCCGAGCAGGACCATCGCCGCTGCCAGCCACTGCCGGCCGCCGTCGAGCTGCCACAGGCCGACCTGCCCGAGGTCGACGACCGGCAGCAGCAGGTCCAGGGCGAACAGGGCCGGGTCCCACTCCGGGTTCCCGTCGCCGTTGACCGGCGGGCGCCCGGCATGCGCGAAGGCGAGCGTCCCGGCCGCCCACAGCACCGCCATCCACACCGCCGCCCTGCCCGGCCGGTAGCCGTAGGCGACCGTCCAGTCCTGCGCGTACCCCCAGAGCTTGGCGGCCGGCGGCAGGGTCTCCCGGCGGTGGCGCTGCTTGGCCAGGAGCACCTCGCGGGCGTCCTCGTCCTCGCCGCTCTCGCGCAGCACGGCCGCGAGCCGCTCGTACGGCTCCGGGTTGTACTCGGCGGTCGCCGCGGCCACCCACCCCAGCCGCTCGGTCAGCGGGAAGGGGCCGTGCGGCACGAGGTTCTCGTACGAGAAGCCGCCCATGTGCAGCCGGCCGGGGCCCGGCCAGCTGGCCGCCCGGTCGACGAGGTTGACGATCCGCGCCCCCGACAGCACCACCGTGCCGCGCTGCGGCCGCTCCCCGAGGAAGCGCAGCTCCGGGGTCTGCACCCGCAGCAGCGACAGCGCCTGGTCGTCGGTGAGCAGGAACCGGGCCCGCTCCAGGTCGATCGCGTCCCCGAACCGTCCGTCGTCCAGCCGCATGCCGCCCCGGCACTCGAACCGCTGCACGCGCGTGCCCTGCGGCGGGGTCGCGCCGTTCGGCACCTGGGCGCCGACGCCCGCCGGGGTCAGGTACAGCGTGCGTCCGACGGTCAGCTGGGGCGCGTTCAGGGCGAACCGGGTGTACGGATTGGCGAGCTGCGCGCCGCGCAGGCTCAGCGACACGCCCACCGTCGCCGCGCGCAGGCTCAGCTCGCCGTGCGACTCCAGGAGCTCGGCCTGGAGGTCCTGGCCCACCGACATGCCGTCGGCGGCGATCGAGCGGCCGCTGCGGTCCCGGTCGACGACGGCCTGGTTGAGCAGCAGGTCCGTGCCGATGTGCGCGTCGGTGAGCCGGACCCCGTGGTGGAAGCGGCAGCGCGGCAGATGCAGGTCGCCCTCGGTGTGCACCCGGGCCGCCTCCAGCCGCGGTACCGCGCAGTTCACCAGGCGCACGGTCGTGAAGCGGGCCTCCGGCAGCAGCACCTCCCGCTCGAAGCGGCAGTTCTTCAGCTCCATGTACGGCACCACCGTGCCGCCGGCCAGATCCAGCACGCCGCTGATCTGTACCCCGGCCAGTTTCAGCGACGCCACCCGCCCGGCCAGCGCCGGCGGCCCGTCCAGCAGCAGCCAGGCCAGTATCCGGGCCCGCACGGTCCGCTCGGGTCCCCAGGGATGCCCCCCGTGCGGGTCGTCGACGACCGCGTCCCCGCTGCTGAGGTCGTACACGCTGCCGTTGCGGAACGACTGCCACATGCCGGCCTCGGCGGCGGTCAGGTCGTCCGGCAGATCCCCGGTGCGGGTCTGGGTCCCCTCGGTCACGGTTCTTCACTCCCTCCCCGGCTACTCGCGGGTCGCTTCGCCGCACAGGCGTTGATGCCCGCTGAGTGACGCCCCGAACGCAAGACGTGAAGGGGATCTTCCGGGTTCGGGCGGAATGCGCCACCTGCCCGGGCCGCCGCTCTGTATCAGCCATTGATACGCGCGGACGGCGTCCGATCCGGGTCTGCGAGAATTGAGTCCGTGATCTCCCGAATCGATCTGCGCGGCGACGCCCTCCCCGAGGGCCTCGCCCTGCGCGACCTGCTGCCCCGAGCCGACTTCGACGTCTCGGCCGCCCTGGAGAAGGTGCGTCCGATCTGCGAGGCCGTGCATCATCGGGGCGACGCGGCACTGATCGACTTCGCCGAGAAATTCGACGGCGTACGCCTGGAGTCCGTACGCGTCCCGGCCCGGGCGCTGGCCGACGCGCTGGAGCAGCTCGACCCGGCCGTGCGTGCCGCCCTGGAGGAGTCCGTCCGGCGCGCCCGGCTCGTGCACCGCGCCCAGCGCCGTACGACGCACACGACCCAGGTGGTGCCCGGCGGCTCGGTGACCGAGAAGTGGGTGCCGGTCGACCGGGTCGGGCTGTACGCGCCCGGCGGCCGGTCCGTCTACCCCTCCTCCGTGATCATGAACGTGGTGCCCGCGCAGGAGGCCGGCGTCCCGTCGGTCGCGCTCGCCTCGCCGGCCCAGGCCGAGTTCGGCGGGCTGCCGCACCCCACGATCCTCGCCGCGTGCGCCCTGCTCGGCGTCGACGAGGTGTACGCGGCGGGCGGCGCCACCGCCGTCGCGATGTTCGCGTACGGCACCGAGTCCTGCCCGCCCGCCAACATGGTCACCGGCCCCGGCAACATCTGGGTCGCCGCCGCCAAGCGCTTCTTCACCGGGAAGATCGGCATCGACGCCGAGGCCGGACCGACCGAGATCGCGATCCTCGCGGACGCCACGGCCGACCCGGTGCACGTTGCCGCCGACCTGATCAGCCAGGCCGAGCACGACCCGCTCGCCGCCGCCGTCCTCGTCACCGACTCGCCCGAACTGGCGGACGCGGTGGAGCGGGAGCTCCAGCCGCAGGTCGAGGCCACCAAGCACATCGACGACCGGATCCTGCCCGCGCTCAAGGGCAGGCAGTCGGCGATCGTGCTCGTCGACGGCGTCGAGGAGGGCCTGCGGGTGGTCGACGCCTACGGCGCCGAGCACCTGGAGATCCAGACGGCCGACGCCGCCGCCGTCGCCGACCGGGTGCGCAACGCCGGCGCGGTCTTCGTCGGCCCCTGGGCGCCGGTGTCGCTGGGCGACTACGCGGCCGGCTCCAACCACGTGCTGCCGACCGGCGGCTGCGCCTGCCACTCCTCGGGCCTGTCCGTGCAGTCGTTCCTGCGCGGCATCCACATCGTCGACTACACGAAGGACGCGCTGGCCGAGGTCGCGCATCACGTGGTCACGCTGGCGGAGGCGGAGGACCTGCCCGCGCACGGCGCGGCGGTCAAGGCGAGGTTCGGTTGGAAGGTGCCCGGAAAGTGACGCTCGGAATCGACGATCTCCCCGTCCGCGACGAGCTGCGCGGCCAGTCCCCCTACGGCGCGCCCCAGCTCGACGTGCCCGTACGGCTGAACACCAACGAGAACCCCTACCCGCTGCCCGAGGTGCTGGTCGAGCGGATCACCGAGCGGGTGCGCGCGGCCGCCCGGGACCTCAACCGCTACCCGGACCGGGACGCCGTCGAGCTGCGCACCAAGCTCGCCGAGTACCTGACGGACACCGCCGGCCACCGGGTCGGCCTGGAGAACGTCTGGGCCGCCAACGGCTCCAACGAGGTCATCCAGCAGCTGCTCCAGACCTTCGGCGGACCGGGCCGTACGGCGATCGGCTTCGAGCCGTCGTACTCGATGCACGCGCTCATCGCGCGCGGCACCGGCACCGGCTGGATCTCCGGCCCGCGGGGCGCCGACTTCACGATCGACCTCGCCGCCGCCGAGCGGGCGATCGCCGAGAACCGGCCGGACGTCGTGTTCATCACGACTCCCAACAACCCCACCGGCAACGCGGTCCCGCCCGAGACGGTCCTCGCGCTGTACGAGGCCGCGCAGGCGGCCAAGCCGTCCGTCGTGGTCGTGGACGAGGCGTACGTCGAGTTCAGCCACGGCGCCTCGCTGCTGCCGCTGCTCGAAGGACGGCCGCACCTCGTCGTCTCGCGCACCATGTCGAAGGCCTTCGGCGCGGCGGGGCTGCGCCTGGGCTATCTCGCCGCGCACCCGGCGGTGGTCGACGCCGTGCAGCTGGTCCGGCTGCCCTACCACCTGTCGGCCGTCACTCAGGCGACCGCGCTGGCGGCCCTGGAGCACACCGGCACCCTGCTGAAGTACGTCGAGCGGCTGAAGGAGGAGCGGGACCGGCTGGTCCGCGAGCTCCGGGCGATCGGCTACGAGGTCACCGAGTCGGACGCGAACTTCGTGCAGTTCGGGCGGTTCGAGGACGCCCACGCCGTCTGGCGGAAGATCCTCGAACACGGGGTCCTGGTCCGGGACAACGGCGTACCGGGGTGGCTGCGGGTCACCGCCGGGACCCCGCAGGAGAACGACGCGTTCCTCGACGCGGTCCGTGAAGTGCAGTGTCTTGTGGGGGCCACCCCCACACCCCCGAAGGAGCAGAGCGCATGAACCGCGTGGGACGCGTGGAGCGGACGACCAAGGAGACGGGTGTCCTGGTCGAGATCGACCTCGACGGCACCGGGAGGACGGACATCTCCACCGGTGTCGGCTTCTACGACCACATGCTCGACCAGCTCGGCCGGCACGGTCTGTTCGACCTGACCGTGAAGACCGAGGGCGACCTGCACATCGACTCGCACCACACCATCGAGGACACCGCCCTCGCGCTCGGCGCCGCCTTCAAGCAGGCGCTCGGCGACAAGGTGGGCATCTACCGCTTCGGCAACTGCACGGTCCCGCTGGACGAGTCCCTCGCCCAGGTCACCGTCGACCTCTCCGGCCGCCCCTACCTCGTGCACACCGAGCCCGAGAACATGGCGCCGATGATCGGCGCGTACGACACCACGATGACCCGGCACATCCTGGAGTCCTTCGTGGCCCAGGCGCAGATCGCGCTGCACGTGCACGTGCCGTACGGACGCAACGCCCACCACATCGTCGAGTGCCAGTTCAAGGCGCTCGCGCGGGCCCTGCGCTACGCGAGCGAGCGCGACCCGCGCGCCGCCGGCATTCTTCCCTCCACGAAGGGCGCGCTGTAACCCATGACCGGTCTGTCCGCCATCCTGATCGTCGTCGGGCTCTTCCTCGTCGGCGGTATCTACTCCTTCGTGCAGCAGGAGATGCCCAAGAGCCTCATCGTGCTGCTGTCCATCGCCGCCGCCATGTGCCTGGTGGCCGGTGTCGTACGGCTGGAGGTGTGGAATTGAGCGCCCCCAGGAAGGTCGTCGTCTTCGACTACGGCTTCGGGAACGTGCGTTCCGCCGAACGCGCCCTGGCGCGCACCGGCGCCGAGGTCGAGATCACGCGTGACTTCGACACCGCCATGAACGCCGACGGCCTGCTGGTGCCGGGCGTCGGGGCCTTCGCCGCCTGCATGAACGGCCTGCGCGCCGCCCGCGGCGACTGGATCATCGACCGCCGGCTGTCCGGCGGCCGCCCCGTGATGGGCATCTGCGTCGGCATGCAGATCCTGTTCGCCCGCGGCATCGAGCACGGGGTGGAGACCGAGGGCCTCGACGAGTGGCCCGGCTCGGTCGAACCGCTCCAGGCCGAGATCGTGCCCCACATGGGCTGGAACACCGTCGACGCGCCGGCCGGCTCCGAGCTGTTCGCCGGCCTGGACCCCGACGCGCGCTTCTACTTCGTGCACTCCTACGCGGTCCACGACTGGTCCCTGGAGACGCACAACCCGGCCATGAACGCGCCCAAGGTGACCTGGTCGACGCACGGCGAGCCGTTCGTGGCCGCCGTGGAGAACGGGGCCCTGTGGGCCACGCAGTTCCACCCCGAGAAGTCCGGCGACGCCGGAGCCCAGCTGCTGAACAACTGGATCGGAACCCTCTGATGGCCTCGAAGCTCGAACTCCTCCCCGCCGTCGACGTCCGTGACGGCCAGGCCGTCCGCCTCGTGCACGGCGAGTCCGGGTCGGAGACCTCGTACGGCTCTCCCCTGGAGGCCGCCCTCGCCTGGCAGCGCTCGGGTGCCGAGTGGCTGCACCTGGTCGACCTGGACGCCGCGTTCGGCACCGGCGACAACCGCGCCCTGATCGCCGAGGTCGCGAGCGCGATGGACATCAAGGTGGAGCTGTCCGGCGGCATCCGCGACGACGATACCCTCGCCGCCGCGCTCGCCACCGGCTGCACCCGGGTCAACCTGGGCACGGCCGCGCTGGAGACCCCCGAGTGGGTCGCCGAGGTCATCGCCCGGCACGGCGACAAGATCGCGGTGGGTCTCGACGTCCGCGGCACGACCCTGCGCGGCCGCGGCTGGACCCGCGACGGCGGCGACCTGTACGAGACGCTGGCCCGGCTCGACAAGGAGGGCTGCGCGCGGTACGTCGTCACCGACATCGCCAAGGACGGCACCCTCCAGGGCCCCAACCTGGAACTGCTGCGCAACGTCTGCGCCGCCACGGATCGCCCGGTCGTGGCGTCCGGCGGCGTGTCGTCGCTGGACGACCTGCGGGCCATCGCCGAGCTGGTACCCCTCGGAGTCGAGGGCGCCATCGTCGGCAAGGCCCTGTACGCCAAGGCGTTCACCCTGGAAGAGGCCCTGGAGGCCACATCGTGATTCTGGACACCGTGTCATGACGTCCGAGGCCGTGCGGCGGGTGCAGAGCGGGAGCCCCTGGGAGGAGTCCCACGGCTTCGCGCGCGCCGTCGCGGCGGGCGACCGCGTCCTGGTGGCGGGCACGACGGCCTTCAAGGGCCGCGTGCTGTACGGGGAGGGCGACCCGTACGAGCAGGCCAAGGTCGCCTTCACCGGTGCGGTCGAGGCGATCGGCGAGTTCGGACTCGGGATCGACGCGGTGATCCGCACGCGGATGTACCTGAGCCATGTGCGGGACGTGGAAGCCGTGGGGCGCGCCCACAAGGAACTCTTCGACGCGGTGCGCCCGGTCTCGACCCTGCTGGTCGTGGAGGGCTTCGTCGACCCGCGCATCCTGGTCGAAGTGGAAATAGAAGCATTCAGAGGAGCCGTGGATTCATGACCCTGGCGGTCCGAGTCATCCCCTGCCTGGACGTGGACAACGGACGGGTCGTCAAGGGCGTCAACTTCCAGAACCTGCGCGACGCGGGCGACCCCGTCGAGATGGCGAAGGTGTACGACGCCGAGGGCGCCGACGAGCTGACGTTCCTGGACATCACCGCCTCCTCGGGCAACCGGGAGACCACGTACGACGTGGTGCGCCGCACCGCCGAGCAGGTGTTCATCCCGCTGACCGTCGGTGGCGGGGTGCGTGCCGCGGAGGACGTGGACAAGCTGCTGCGGGCGGGCGCCGACAAGGTGGGCGTCAATACGGCCGCCATCGCCCGGCCCGAGCTGATCCGGGAGATCGCGGAGCGCTTCGGCCGGCAGGTCCTGGTGCTCTCGGTCGACGCCCGGCGGACGCCCTCCGGGAGCTTCGAGGTGACCACGCACGGCGGCCGCAGGGGCACCGGCATCGACGCGGTCGAGTGGGCGCACCGGGCCGCCGAGCTGGGCGCCGGCGAGATCCTGCTGAACTCGATGGACGCGGACGGCACCAAGGACGGCTACGACCTGGAGATGATCGCCGCCGTCCGCAAGCATGTGACGGTCCCGGTGATCGCCTCCGGCGGCGCGGGCCGCCTCGGCGACTTCCCGCCGGCCGTCGAGGCGGGCGCGGACGCCGTGCTGGCCGCCTCCGTCTTCCACTTCGGCGACCTGCGCATCGCCGAGGTCAAGCAGACCCTGCGAGAGGCGGGCCGCCCGGTGCGGTGACACCGCGTCCGGTGCAACGGGTGAGCAGTGAGCCCCGGTCACTTCGGTGGCCGGGGCTTCCTTTCGGTCTGATGCGAAAGAGAAGTTGCGCAAAATATATTGCGCAACTTTCCCTTCGTATCTACGGTGAGGTGCATGACAGGCGAGGAGAGCCGTGCGGGGAGCCGTTCCGTCACGGACGTGGGGACGCTCAAGGCACTGGCGCATCCGCTGCGGATGCGGCTGTACCGGGGACTGTGCGTGGCGGAGAGGGCGACCGCGTCGCAGCTTGCCGAGCAGGTCGACGAGGCGGTCTCCCTGGTCAGCTACCACCTGCGCAAGCTCGCGGCGCACGGCCTGATCCAGGAGGCCGAGGCGCAGAGCGAGGACGGCCGGGAGCGGTGGTGGCAGCCCGCGTCCGAGGGCGTGACCATCCGCGACCGGGACTTCCGGGACGCGCCCGAAAGGGTGGCCGCGCATCTGGCGGCCACCCGGCTCTTCCACGACCAGCGGGCCGAGATGTACCGCCGCTACCTCGACGAGCGCTCCACCTGGGGCCCCGAGTGGAACGCCGCCGCCCCCGACAGCGAGTCCCTGCTCCGGCTGACCCCGGCCGAACTGGACGAGCTCCGCCGGGAACTGACCGCGCTGGTCGTGAAGTACGACGAGAAGGGCCGGGCCGCGCAGGCCGCCGGCGAGACCGAGGGGCGCGAGAGCGTCGCCGTGCACGTGTACGGTTTTCCGTTCCGTCTCTGAGAGGACGATCTCCCGTGACCGCCACGCTCACCGCCCCGGCCGGCGCCACCGCCCGGCCGGCCCATCGCGACGGCAATGTGCTGCGCTGGCTCGGCGCGTACACCGCGTCGATGGTCGGGGACAACGTCTACTACCTCGCGCTGTCCTGGGCCGCCGTCCAGGCCGGGACGCCCTCGCAGGCCGGTCTGGTGATGGCCGTCAGCGCGGTGCCGCGCGCCCTGCTGATGCTCGGCGGGGGCGTGGTCGCCGACCGGTTCGGGCCGCGCCGGGTCGTCATCGGCAGCGACGCCGTGCGCTGCGCCGCGGTGCTCGCGATCGCGGCCCTGCTCCTCGTCTCCGGCCCCGGACTGTGGCCGCTGGTCGTGCTCGCCGTGGTCTTCGGCATCGTGGACGCCGTCTTCATGCCCGCGGTGGGCGCGCTGCCCGCCCGGCTGACCGGCCCGGACCAGCTCGCCCGGGTCCAGGGCCTGCGCGGTCTCGCCATCCGGTTCGCCGGTGTCGTGGGCGGGCCGCTCGGCGGTCTGGGGGTGGCCCTGGGCGGCGCCGCCGGCGCGTTCGGCCTGGCCGGACTGCTGATCGCGCTGTCGGTCCCGCTGCTGGTGTCCGTACGGACCCGGGATCTCGCGGCGCCCGCCGCGGTGACGCCGGTGCCGACGGTGGCCGCGACACCGGAGGCGTCGGCGGTGGGCGCTGCCGACGTGTCCGACGCGGCCGAGACGTCCGGGGCTCCCGTCGCCGTGGCGGAGGCCGGCGCGGGCGGCCCGTGGCGGGATCTGCGTGAGGGGCTGCGCTACATCCGCGGGCACCGGGTCCTCGCGCCGCTCCTGGTCGCCATCGCCCTCGGCGACCTCGGCTTCGTCGGACCGCTCAACGTCGGGCTGACCCTGCTGGCCGACCGGCGCGGCTGGGGCGCCGCCGGCATGGGCGGGGTGCTCGCCGGGTTCGGGGCCGGCGCGGGAATCGCCGCGCTGCTGCTGGCCGTACGCGGACGGCTGCCGCACGCGGCCCGGGTCGCGGCGGGTGCGATCATCACCGGCTCGGTCGCGGTCGGCGCGCTCGCCTTCGTACCCGATCTGACCGCGGCCGTCGGCGTGGCCGTCCTCGTCGGCCTGCTCACCGGACTCAGCGGCGCGTTGTGCGGCGCCCTGATCCAGACCCAGTCCGAACCCGCCTACCTGGGCCGCGTCAGCTCCGTCGCGGGCATCGTCAGCCTCGGCTTCGCCCCGCTCAGCATGCCGCTGAGCGCGGCCGCGATCGGCTGGTGGGGCACCGGCCCCGTCTTCGTGACCAGTGCCGCGGTGTGCGGCCTCGGCGGTGTGGTCGTCCTGTGCAGCGGCCCGCTGCGCCGCGCCCAACTGCCGCTCTGACCTCGGGCGAGCGAGTGTGCGGGCGCACAAGGATGGTTCCGGTCCGGTAGGAGCGCGCCCAGCGTGCGGCGGTGTCCGGCCGGCCTGTTTCCCGAGGTCGCAGGGCTCCTGAGGGCCTCGGCGAGGGTCTCGGGCACCTGGTTCCGCCGCCGGTCGCGCGGTCGTAACGTGACGGCCGTGACCGGACAGACGATCCCCCCACGTCCGCTCCGCCCGCCCAGGCTCCACGGCCGGAGCGCGGAACTGGAAGCCGTAGAAGCGCTGTTGGCCCGGCTGCGCGCCGACCGCGGCGGCGCCCTCGTCCTCACCGGGACCCCGGGACTCGGACGCACCGCACTGCTCGCGCAGGTCCGCCGCACCTTCGACGAGGGCACCGTGTGGCACGCCGGGGCCACCCGGGCCGAGAGCCGCATCCCGTACGGCGGTCTGCACGCCCTGCTCAGCTCCGCGGCCGCGGACCCCCCGCTGCGGGCGCTGCGGGTGCTCGGGGCCGGGCTGGAGCCCGCCGCGCTGCTGGAACTGCTGGGCGAGCGGACCTCGGTGCGGCCGCTGCTGGTGTGCGTGGACGACGTACATCTGTGGGACGGGCCGTCCCGCGCGGCCCTCGGGTTCGTCGCCCGGCGGCTGGACACCGCGCGCCCCATCGGCCTGCTGCTGTCCGCGGCGGCCCGCGGCCGCCCGGACGGCGAACTCGCCGGCCTGCCCCTGGTCCGCCTCGGCCCGCTGGACCCGGCCGCGGCCGACGCGCTGGCGGACGACCTCGCCGCCGGTTCCCTCGACCCCGCCGTACGCCGCGTACTGGTCCGTGAGACGGTCGGCAACCCGCGGCTGCTGACCGACGCCCTGGCCGGGCTCGGCCCACGGCAGCTCGGCGGCGAACTGCCGCTGCCGAGACCGCTGGTCGCCCCCGACGTGCTGGTACGGGCCTGCGGCGCGGGCCCCGGCGACCTGCCGTCCGGGACCCGGCTGCTCCTGCTGCTGGCCGCGGCCGCGCAGGAGCAGGATCCGTACGGGCACGGAGCGGACCTCCTCCTCGTCCTGCGGGCGGCCGGTGCCGCCGGGGCCGGGCGCGCGGAACTGGCCGAGGCCGAGGACGCCGGTGTCCTGCGCGTCGCCGGGGAACGCGTGGTGTTCGCCGACGAACCGCTGCGCCGCGCGGTCCGTGACGAGGTGTCACCGGCCCGCCGCCGACAGGCCCACACGCTGCTGGCGCTGGCCCTGGCCGGTGAACGACGACGGCTGCCGCGCCTGGTGCACCGGGCCCTGGCCGCGCCGGGCCCCGACCCGCGGCTCGCCGCCGAGCTGGCGGCCGTCGCGGAGGACGACCCGAGCCGGACCCACGCCGAACGGTCGGTGGCGCTGGAGCGCGCGGCCGTCCTCACGGAGCACGACGGTGCCAGGGTCGCGCGGCTCGCCGCCGCCGCGGACCACGCCCGGCTGGCCGGCCGTCCCGCGCGGGCCCGCGAACTGCTGGCCGCGGCCCGGCCGTGGCCGGCGCACGACGCGGTCCGCGGTCGGGCGGAACTCGTCCGCGGGCTGCTCGAACTCCAGGACGGGCCCGTGGCCGACGCCTGCGAGGCGCTGCGGCTGGCGGCGGAGCTGCTGGCCCCCTACGACGCGCAGCGCACCGACCTGGCGCTGCTCGCCGGGATGGAGGCGGCCTGGTCCGCGGGCGACGCGGAGTCCTATCTGCGGATCACCGGCGGATCCGGCCCGTCCGTCCCCCGCGAGGTGCCCGTGCCGCACCCGACACGCGCCTTGCCCCCGACCGGGGCTCTGCCTGCTCCTTCCGGGGCCCTGTCCGCCCCCTCCGGGGCTCTGCCCCGCATCCCTCCCCAGGCTCTTCCCGGAGCCCCTGCCCGAGCCTTTCCCGACGTCGTCCCCGATGTCGTCCTCGACGCCCTCTCCGACGCCCTCCCCGAGGATCTTTCGAGAGTCCTGCCGGCCGTCCCCGCCGAGTCCCTCCCGGCCGTACGGCCGACCGTGTGGCCGGCCCGGACCTTCGCGGCGGAGTACCGCGCCGGGATGACGGACCTGCTGAGCGGGCGGACCGCGCGGGGCAGGCAGGCGCTGCGCCGGCTCGTGGAGCGGGGCGAGCGCGCGGGGGACCCCGAGCTGCTGGTCTGCGCCGGTGCCGCGGCGCTGGTCGTGGGCGACCTCGCGGCCGCGTGCCGGGTGCACGCACGGGCGCTGGCGGTCGCGCGCTCGCGCGGCCACGCCACCCTCGTACCCCTGGTCCTGGAGCGGCTGGCCTACGGCGAGCTGCGGGCCGGGCGGCACCTGCGGGCCCGGGTGCACGCCGAGGAGGGACTGCGCGCCGCCCTGCGCACCGGGCAGCGCAACATCGCCGCCCATCAGCACGCCGTCCTGGCCCTGGTCGCCTCCCTGGCGGGCGACGCCGACACCGTGGCCGAGCACGCCGCCGCCTGCTCGGCCGTCGCCGACCCGCACGGCCTCGCCCTGGCCGCGTCGCTGGCCCAGTGGGCGCTGGCACGCACCGACCTGAGCCGGGGCCGGGCCCCCGAGGCGGCGGCCCGGCTCGGTCCCCTGGTGCGGCCCGGCCCCTGCGGCGGCCACTTCGCGGTACGGATGCTCGCCGTGCCCTGTTACGTCGAGGCCGCCGTGCTGGCCGGCGCACCGCAGGCCGCGCCCGCGGTCGTCGAGGAGTTCGCCGTCTGGGCGGAACAGGGCATCGACGCCGCCGCCCCGGCCCTGCTCGCCCGCTGCCGCGCCCTGCTGGAGACCGTCGACGGCAGGGGGGAACCGGCGGCACGCGACGGCACCCCGCCCCCCGACGACGACCGCACCGGCCCCCACCCGGCGGAGGTCCACTACACCGAGGCGCTGGCCCGCCACGACCTGGTGGGCGGCGACTTCGAACGTGCCCGTACCCAGCTGCTGTTCGGCAATTGGCTGCGGCGCAGACGGCGGCCGGGCGAGGCGCGGGGGCGGCTGCGCGACGCCCTGGTCGCGTTCGAACGCTGCGGAGCCGGTGCGTGGGCCCGGCAGGCACGGGCCGAACTGCGCGCCACCGGTGACGCCCCGGCGGCCGAACCCCGGGGACCGCTGGTCCGGCTGACACCGCAGCAGCTGCGGATCGCCCGGTTCGTCGCGGAGGGGGCCACCAACCGCGAGGTGGCGATGCGGCTGTCGGTGAGCCCGCGCACGGTCGACCACCATCTGCGCAATGTGTTCGCGCTCCTCGGGGTGCGCTCGCGGATCGAACTGGCGAGGTTCGTCGACCGGGAGGACGCGTCGGGCGGCGGGCCCGGGGAACCCACCCCGGCGCGGTACGGGTTCCCGGCGCGCGAGTGACTGGCCGGGGCGGCGGGGAATTTAGTCCGACACTCTGGGGACCGACCGGACGGTATGTCATCCTTCGGGACCAAGGACTGCTCCGGAGCCGCCGGCGGAGGACGAACGCCGTGCCGTGCACCGGTGCGAACCGACCCGGTGGAGGACTGCGATGCCGAACGCCGTACGAGCCCGTGTCCGGGCGGTGCCCGAGCCGCCGCCCCCCTCTCCGCCCCTGCGTTCCAGCGTCGACGCGGACGCCGTCGCCGTGCTGCACCGCGCGGCCGCCGTCCTGATGGACGACCTGCCCGAACTCACCGACCGGCTGCTCACCGTGCTCCGGGAACAGGAGCCCGCCTACCGGGCGGCCCTCGAAGCCGACCCCTCGGGCATCTGGCAGGAGGCGCACCGCTCCCTGCGCCACAACGTCGGCTCGCTGCTGCGCCCCAGGGAGTCCCGGGACGCCGCCCGGCGCTGTTCGTGGCGGATCGGTGCCGAACGGGCGGAACAGGGGCTGCCGTTGGACGCGCTGCTGCACGCCTTCCGGCTCGGCGGCGCCCTGGTGTGGCGCGGTCTCGTCGAGGAGGCCGCGCGGCGCGACCCCGACGACGTACGCCTGCTCGTGCATGTGGCCGCCGACGTGTGGAACTTCGTCGACGAGCACTGCACGCTGGTCGCCGACGCCTACCGGCAGGTGGAACGGCAGCTCGCCTGGCGCCGGGAGAACCGGCTGCGGCTCATGACCACCGCCCTCCTCGACGGCACCACCCGCATCGCCGACCTGCCGGACGTCGCCGCCGCGCTGGAGCTGCCCGAGCACGGCAGATACGCGGTGGTGAGCGTGGCCGCCGCGCACCCGGCCGCCCACACCGGCACCCCGCTGCTGTCGGTGCCGCCCGGGATGCGGGCGCACTGGCATGCCGGGGCGGACGCGGAGCACGCCATCGTGCACCTCGGCGAGAGCGAGCCGGCCGACCTGGTCGACCGGGTGACCGCACCCGTCGGGGCCCGGGTCGGCATCAGCCGTGCCGTGGAGGGCCTGGCGTCGGTCGGGGACGCGCGCCGGCTCTCCGAGACCGCGCTGCGCGCCTGTCCGGAGGCCGGCGGCACGGTCCTGCTCGACGAGCATCTGCCGGCGGCCCTGCTGGTGTCCGCGCCCGCTCTGGGCGCGGCGCTGGTCCACCGGGTCCTGGGCCCGCTGCTCAGCCTCGACCCGGGCGACCGGGATCTGCTGCTGGACACCGTGTGCGTCTGGCTCGACAGCGACGGTTCCGCGCAGCGCGCGGCGACCCGGCTGTACTGCCACCGCAACACGGTCCTCAACCGGCTGCGCCGTTTCGAACAGCTCACGGGCCGCTCGCTCACCCGGCCCGCGGACGTCGTCGACACCTCGCTCGCCCTGACCGCCCGCCGCCTCCTCGGCGACTGAACGCCCGCCCTCCGCACGGGGGTTACGGGTCGTTGGGTACGTGGACCAGCAGCCCGGCGGGTACGCAGGTCGGCGCTCCGGCGCTCCGGCGCTCCGGCGCTCCGGCGCTCCGGCGGTCCGACGGTCCGGCGGTCCGGCGGTCCGGAAGTCCTACGGGCCTGCCCGCGCCCCGGGCGACCGGCGAGCGGGCTGTGGCGGTGCACAGTCCGGGCCCGGCGAGCCACGGCTCGCGCACACGTCGGGGGTGAGCGGGTGGGGTACCGGCCGCCCCCGTGGTGGCGTGACCGGCATGTCACTCGCCCTCCCGCACCACCCCGCCCCACC
>NZ_VJZD01000192.1 GCF_009377175.1 Streptomyces adustus | reverse complement strand
GGGTACGGGGAAACGGGGGAAAACCGAAAGGGGCCCTTCCTGCTGCGCGCGCAGCAGGAAAGGCCCCTCGAGGATGTGTCAGTCCTGGGCGCCCTTGGGCGCCTCGGACTCGCCGGCCTCGTCGGCCGGGGCCTCGGACTCCGAGGCAGCCGTCTCGGCCACCTCGGCAGCCACCGCCGCCGACGTCTCCGCCGACTCGGCGAGGACCTCGTCGGCCACCAGCTCGGCCGCCGCCTTGGCGACGGTCAGCAGCACGGTGTCCTGCGGTGCCTGGTCCTCGAAGTTCTCCGGGTGGTGGCAGGCGACCTGCTGGCCGGGCTTGAGCTCGACGAGCTTCGGCTCGGTGGTCTTGCAGATCTGCGTCGCCTTCCAGCACCGGGTGTGGAACCGGCAGCCGGTCGGCGGCGAGATCGGCGAGGGCACGTCGCCCTGGAGCAGGATGCGCTCCGACTTGGCCGACTTGCGCGCCGGGTCCGGGATCGGCACGGCCGACATGAGCGCCTTGGTGTACGGGTGCATCGGCGCCTTGTACAGCGCGTCGCGGTCCGCCAGTTCGACGATCTTGCCGAGGTACATCACCGCGATCCGGTCCGAGACGTGCCGGACGACCGAGAGGTCGTGCGCGATGATCACGTACGTCAGGCCCAGTTCCTGCTGGAGGTCGTCCAGCAGGTTGACGACCTGCGCCTGGATCGACACGTCGAGCGCGGAGACCGGCTCGTCGGCCACGACCAGCTTCGGCTTGAGCGCGAGCGCGCGGGCGATGCCGATGCGCTGGCGCTGGCCGCCGGAGAACTCGTGCGGGTAGCGGTTGTAGTGCTCGGGGTTGAGACCCACGACCGACAGCAGCCGCTGCACTTCCTTCTTGATGCCGCCCTCGGGCTCGACGCCCTGGAGCTTGAAGGGAGCGCCGACGATCGTGCCGATGGTGTGACGCGGGTTCAGCGACGAGTACGGGTCCTGGAAGATCATCTGCACATCGCGGCGCAGCGGGCGCATCCCGCCGACACCGAGGTGCGTGATGTCCTTGCCCTCGAACTCGATCTTGCCGGCGGTCGGCTCCAGCAGCCGGGTGATCAGCCGGCCCATCGTCGACTTGCCGCAGCCGGACTCGCCCACCACGCCGAGCGTCTCACCGGCGCGGACCTCGAAGTCGAGGCCGTCGACCGCGTGGACCGCACCGACCTGCCGCTGGAGCAGGCCCTTCTTGATCGGGAAGTGCTTCTGGAGCCCGCTCACCTTCAGCAGGACCTCGCGGTCGCCGGACTTGCCGGCGGCCTCGCCGCCTGTGCTCTGCGCGGGAATCGTCACCGCTGCGTCCTTCGGATTCTCGCTCACAGCTTCGGCGCAATCTCTTCGATCCAGATCCGCTCCCGCTGCTCCTGGGACATGTGGCAGGCGGCCCAGTGCTGGCCGCCGACCTCGGTCAGCTCGGGGCGGACCGTGCGGGTGACGTTGTCCTTGGGGACGTCCGCGTACGGGCAGCGCGGGTTGAAGGCGCAGCCGGACGGGATGTTGATCAGGGAGGGCGGGGAGCCCTTGACCGGGATGAGGCGCTCCTGCTGGTCACGGTCGAGACGCGGCATCGAGCCGAGCAGACCCCAGGTGTAGGGGTGGCGGGGCTCGTAGAACACCTTCTCGGCCGGACCGCGCTCGACGCAGCGGCCGCCGTACATCACCAGGAGGTCGTCGGCCAGCTCGGCGACGACGCCCAGGTCGTGGGTGATGACGATGACCGCGGAGCCGAACTCCTTCTGGAGGTCACGGATGAGGTCGAGGATCTGCGCCTGGACGGTCACGTCCAGGGCGGTCGTCGGCTCGTCCGCGATCAGCAGCTCGGGGTTGTTGACCAGCGACATCGCGATCATCGCGCGCTGACGCATACCGCCGGAGAACTCGTGCGGGTAGCTGTCGACACGCTTGTCCGGCTGGGGGATGCCCACCCGGTCGAGCATCTCGACGGCCCGGCGCTTGGCGGTCTTCTTGTCCACCTTGTGGTGGGTGCGGTACGCCTCCACGATCTGCTGACCGATCGTGTAGTACGGGTGCAGCGCGGACAGCGGGTCCTGGAAGATCATCGCCATCTGCCGGCCACGCAGCTTGCGCACGTGGTCGGGGTCGGCGGACAGCAGCTCCGTGCCGTCCAGCCAGATCTCGCCGGAGATCTGCGCCTTGCGCTTGCCGTACTGGCCCGCGGTGTGCAGACCCATGATGCCGAGCGAGGTGACCGACTTGCCGGAGCCCGACTCGCCCACGATGCCGAGCGTCTTGCCCTTCTCCAGCTTGAAGCTGAGTCCGTCGACGGACTTGACCAGACCGTCGTCGGTCGGGAAGTGCACCTTCAGGTCGCGCACTTCGAGGAAGGAACTCGGAGCGGGCGAGGCGGGCGTGGGCTCGCCCACGGCCGCTCCGCTCTTGCTGAGTTCGGTCATGAAAGCCTCACTCGAGGGTCGATCACGGCATACAGGACGTCCACCAGCAGGTTGGCGATCAGCACAGCCAGCGAGGTGACCAGGGTGACGCCCAGGATGATGGGCAGGTCCTGGTTCTTGATGCCGTTGAGCACCGCCTGGCCGAGGCCGGGCAGGCTGAACGTGGTCTCGGTCAGGATCGCGCCGCCGATGAGGGCGCCGAGGTCCATGCCGAGCATGGTCAGGATGGGGGTCATCGTCGAGCGCATGGCGTGCTTGCCGATGACGGTGCCCTCACGCAGGCCCTTGGCGCGGGCGGTGCGGATGTAGTCCTCGCCGAGGATCTCCAGCATGGTGGCGCGGGTGATCCGGGCGTACATCGCCGCGTAGAGGAAGGCGAGGGTGATCCAGGGCAGGATCATGCCGCCGAACCAGCCGGTGAAGCTCTGGTCGAGCGGTACGTACTCGCCGTCGAACCACTTCAGTCCGAAGACGAAGACGGCCAGGGCGAGCATGCCCGTGAAGTAGATGGGGAGGGAGACACCCGCGAGGGCGACGACCATCGCGCCGCGGTCCCACAGGGTTCCCCGCTTGAGCGCGGAGAGGACACCCGCCGAGACACCGAGGACCAGCCACAGGACGGCGGCACCGAGCGCGAGACCCAGGGTCACCGGGAAGCGGTCGGTGAGCACCGGCCAGACGGCCTGCTCGCTGCGGAAGGAGTAGCCGAAGCACGGGGCGGCGCAGTGGGTGACATCGCCGCCGGCCGCGTAGGTGCGACCGGTGAAGATGCCCTTGAAGAACTCCCAGACCTGAAGGTAGATCGGGTCGTCCAGGCCCAGCTTCACCCGCACGGCTTCGACGGCCGCGGGGTCCGCCTGCTTGCCCACGAAGCTCGTGGCGACGTCGACGCCTGCCCACTTGGGGACAAGGAAGAAGATGCCGAAGACCACCATGATGATGACCACGAGCATCACTGCGGCGGCGAAGAGCCGCCTGATGAGGTAAGCGAGCACAGCTCTCGGCCCGCTGCGGACCGCGGGCCACCGGAGGTCGTCCGGTGGCCCGCGATCACGCCGCGCCGGCCTTCACCTGCCTTTCGTGCCGTTCGGCGGGTGTGCCGGGTTTACTTCGTGGACTTCAGGCCGAGGTTGACGAAGTCGTACATACCGCTGTAACCGTCGGTGGTGTACACGTTCGCCAGGTTGCTACCGCGCCAGTTGATGAACTTCTCGAACACGAAGGGCAGGTAGTACGCGCCCTCCATGACCTTGTGGTTGATCTCGGTCGAGATCTTGGTCTTGCCGGCGTCGTCCAGCGTCGTGACGTACTGGTCGAACAGGCCGTCGATGGCCTTGTCCTTGATCAGCGCGTAGTTCGAGTTACCGCTGTCGAGGATGTACTTGCTGTCCCACAGCGGCAGACCGAAGCCCTGGACGGACGGGAAGTCGGGACCCCAGCCCATGATGATGATGCCGTAGCCCTTCTTGGCCACGTTGGCGGGGCTACCGATGATACCGGTGGTCTGCGAGCCGTCGTACTGGTCGATCTCGGCGGTGATGCCGATCTTCTTCAGCGACGCCTGGAGCGACTGGGCGGTGGCCACCTCGACCGGCTTGTTGTTGCGGACCGCGATGGTGGTGGAGAAGCCGTTCGGCTTGCCGCAGGCCTTCAGGGCCTCCTTGGCCTTGGCCTCGTTGCCGCTCTTGTTCGCACCGTTGAGCTCGTACGGGTCGTAGCTCTGGCCCTCGGCGCCCGCGACGGACGGCGGGAGCATGTTGGTGCCGATGTCGCCACCGGCGACCGGGCCACCACGGGCGGTCTGCAGCGAGACGTGGTCCGCGCCGTAGATGACGGCCTTGCGGCACTCGATGTTGTCGAACGGCTTCACGCTCTGCGGGAAGACCGCGTAACGGACGTAGCCGGAGACCGGGTTGTCCAGGTTGTCCTTGTGCTGCTTCAGGGCGGTGGTGCGGCCCTGCGGCGACATGCCGGTCTGGTTGATGTCCAGGTCCAGGTCACCGCTGATCAGACGCTGGTCCAGGTCGTTGGCGTTCGAGAAGAACTTGACCGAGATCTTGTCCGGGTAGGCCTTGCGGATCGGGTCCGAGGCCTGGTCCCAGGAGGTGTTGCGGACCAGGGTCAGGTCCTTGCCCGGGGCGTAGGACTCGAACTTGTACGGGCCCGAGGAGAACGGGTGCAGGCCGTACTTGGACTTGGTGTCCATGTCCTGGCGGACCGGCGAGGCCGAGACCAGGGCCAGCATCTCCTCGAAGTCCGAGTTCGCCTCGGGCAGGTGGAAGACGATGGTCTTGTCGTCCGGCGTGTCGATCGCCTTCAGACCGAGCTTGTCCTTGGACGTGTCCTTGTAGGGGCCCTGGTAGGCACCCTTCGGGTCCAGAACGTCCTTCAGGTACACCGGGCCGCCGGACAGCACGTCCTGCGCCCACACGCGCTCGATGCCGTACTTGACGTCCTTGGAGGTGATCGCCTTGCCGTCCTCCCACTTCACGCCGTCACGCAGCGTGTAAGTGTAGGTCTTGCCGGCGTCGGTGACCTTGGCGAGACCCGTGGCGAGGTCCGGGGTGACCTCGGCGCCGGCCTTGCCGGGCTCGGTCTTGCCGGTGACGAGCTGACGGCTGTAGTAGCGCGCGAAGTTCCACATGAAGCCGTAGTAGCCACGCGTGGTGTCCCACGAGTCGGCGTCCTGGGCGCCACCGAACTTCAGCGTGCCACCCTTCTTGGCCAGCGAGGCCTGGGCGACCTTGTTGTTCGCGGCATCGAAGCCGGCGGCGCCGTTCTTGGAACCACCGTTGTCGTCGGTGCCGCCACCGCCGCCGCACGCCGCCGTGGTCAGCAGCGCGGCGACCGCGGCAGCAGCGGCCAGCGCCTGCTTACGCCGCCCTGAGGTGCGTTGGGTAGTCACGATCTCGGATCCTCCGGATTTGATGAGAGACCCCGTGTGAGGCCACGGGACGCTTGGGGTACGGCAGTTCAGCGGGAGGCCTTCGGGTCCAGCGCGTCACGCACGCCGTCGCCGAAGAGGTTGAAGGCCAGAACGGTGATGAAGATCGCTACGCCGGGCACGACCATGTACATGGGGTCCGAGTCGTAGTAGTCGATCGCGTTCGACAGCATCTGGCCCCAGGAGGCCGTGGGCGGCTTCACGCCCACGCCCAGGAAGCTGAGTGCGGCCTCGGTGAGGATGTTCGTGGGGATCATCATCGTCGTGTACACGATGATCGGCGCGACCAGGTTGGGCAGCAGTTCCTTGAACAGGATGTAGAGCTGACCGGCGCCCAGCGAGCGGGCGGCCTCGACGTACTCGCGCTCACGCAGCGAGAGGGTCTGGCCGCGCACCACGCGGCCGATGTAGGGCCAGCCGAAGAAGCCGATGACCAGGATCATCACGAAGACGCGGACGCCGGTGCCGTGCAGCCCCAGCATGTCGTTCGGCATGACCGAGACCAGGGCGATGATGAAGAGCAGCTGCGGGAAGGCCAGCAGACCGTCCATGACCCGGCTGATGAGCGAGTCGACCCAGCCGCCGAAGAAACCGGCGAGGATGCCGAGGACGGTGCCGAGGACGACGGCCACGACGGCCGACAGGAAGCCCACCAGGAGCGAGATCTGGGCGCCGTAGAGGATGCGGGCGAAGATGTCGCGGCCGTTGACCGGCTCGACGCCCAGCAGGTGGTCGCCGCTCATGCCGCCGAGGGAGCCGGTGGGCGTGCCGAACAGCGGGTCGATCAGGTTCTCGTGGTACGCGTCGGGGTCCTGCCCGACCAGGCTCGTGATCACCGGCGCGAGCAGGGCTATCGCGATGAGTACGAGCACCACGACGCCGCCCGTCAGGGCGAGCTTGTCCCGCTTGAGGCGCTCCCAGGCGATCCGGCCCAGGGAACGACCCTGTACGGCCTTGGCGTCGGCGGTGACAACCGCCGCTTCTTCGGCCGCGCTCGGGGCCGCATCCGCGGTCGGCTCGTGCAATGGTGCCGTCATCTGGCAGGGACCCCTCTCAACCGGCGGTAGCCGGCCCACACTTGCCGCGGTAGCGGCGTGATCAGTCCGTCGTACACAGGGGCGAAAGACCCCTGGTCTGGGAGTCTTCAATGCCTGGGCGATCGGTCGCCAGACTTGGCGGCTAATGGATGCGTAAACGTGATGCCACCAAGAGGGTTCCGTTATCCGGACACTGGGTAACGGGGGTCGGACGCGGACGAGTTCGGAAAATTAGGACACTTCGTACTTTTTCGTCCTGATCTACGCGCGCAGACGCAGTCGTGCTGCCGCGCGCCACCGCGACCTTGAGATGATGGACCGTCAGTAGCGGCCGGGTGTGGGCGGGTAGCCGTACCCGCCCGCCGGCGCCTGCACATGGGCCTCACGGTCGTAGAACGGGCGCGCGCCCGCCCGCATCCACATCACGACCGGGTCGTGCTCGTCGGACATCGCCACCGTGGACACCGGCAGCCCGTCCGGCACCGCGCCGATGGACTGCTGCATCATCGCGCGCACCGAGTCGACGGCCGGCGGCGAGGTGTCGTACACGTCGAGACCGATGACGAGGTACGGCGCGCCCAGCGTCGGCTGCACCCAGGCGCGGCGCAGCGCGCGCACCGCCGGGGTGCGATGGGCGTTCTGCGCGAGCAGGGCGTAGAACTGGGGGATCTCGATGCCCGGCTCCGACAGCCGCAGCGGGCCGGCCGGCTGGCGCTCCAGACCCGTGGCGATCCGCCGCAGGTCGAGCCAGGGGATGCCGAGCCCGCCGCCGGGGGCGTGCGGGTTCAGCCAGAGGCCGAAGTGGTCGGGGTAGAGGGTGCGGGCCACGTCGAGGCCGTCCACGACCTCGTACGAACGGTTCCAGCCGCTGGCCGAGAGCTCCTGGGCGGAGGTGACGCACGGCGCGTAGCCGTAGCCGTCGACCTCCATGTTCCCGTACTGGGCGTCGGGCGACCCGGCCTGGCCGTGCCACAGCAGCATCCAGACCTGGCCGGAGGACGGGGTCGCGAGCGTGCGCAGCAGCGCCTCGTAGGCGTCGTAACGCCCGGGCGTCACCTGGCGCAGCATGTGCTCGACCTGCCCGGTCGCGGCAGTGCCGCTCGCGCTCACCCTTTACCGCCCCTTCGAGAAACGTGGCCTTGGATATGAAACCACCTTAGGCGGCGGAGTCGGCAACAGCCGCCCAGGAGTTCGGAGGTTGTTGCCGAGGGACCGGGACGGCCCGGGGAGACCCCCGGCCGGTGTCCGCGTCCGCCGTCAGTTGCCGCGCTGGTAGAACGGGCGCACCCGCTCGCGCATCCACTCGGTCACCGGGTCCTCGACCACGTCGAGCAGGACGAGGTTGACCGGCCACCGGACGGCGGCCCGGGCCAGCGCCCGGCCGAGCGCGTCCATCGGCAGGACCCGCAGGTCGCCCTCCCACCGGGACAGTTCGACCCCGACGAACAGCACCGGGTCGCCGGTCTCGACCTCGGCCAGACAGCGACGGGCCGTCAGGACGACCCCGGTCTCCGCGAACTCGGCCGAGGCCGCGGCGAGGAAGTCCACCGGATCGTCCTGCCAGTCCGGCTCGAACAGCCGCACCCGGCCGCCGCTCGCGAACCCGTCCAGCGGGGTCCGCCCGCTGCGGCACAGTTCCGCCACGGCCGGCGGCGGCAGCGGGACGCCCACCACGCCGTCGGGGTTCACGAGGAGGCCGACCTGCGGCGGCAGACCGCGGGCGAACTCCACGGCGGGCGCGACGGTGTACGACATGTGGGTGCCGACCACCTGACGGAACTGCTCCTCGGAGCTGAAGACCGGCACGTACACCTGGCCCTCGATCTCCAGCGTGGGCAGGTCGAGGGGGCCGCTGTGCGGGCCGCCGCCGTTGGGCAGCGGCACCCAGACGAAGCTGCGGCCGAGGACCTCGACGATCCGGCCGCCGGCCGTCGGGACGCCGAGGGAGGCGGAGAGCACCTCCTCCAGTTCGTTGCCGGGCCATCCGCCGTGCGGATGGGGGTGCGCCTGTGCGGGGAAGCCCGCGGGAAGGTCCGCGGGAAGGTCCGCCGGGAAGTCCATCTCTCTACCGCCTGCTGGGAACCGCTGCTGTGGCTGAAAGGCTAACCGGTGAGGACCCGCACGGGCTCGCCCCCGGTACGGATCGGCCCCGGGGCGGACCGCTCCCGGGGCGGATCGACCGCGAGACGGACCGCCCCCGAGGCCGGACCCACCCCGAGACGGACCGCCCCCGAGGCCAGACCCACCGTGGGACACGCCGCCCCGAGGCCGGACCCACCCCGCGACAGACCGCCCCGAGCCCAGACCCACCGCGGGACACGCCGCAGCGAGGCCGGCCCCACCGCGGGACAGACCGCCCCGAGGCCGGACCCACCGTGGGACAGACCGGCCGCAGGACGAATCGCCCTGGGCCGGATCGGCAGCGGTCCGGCCTGCCCGACGACAGGTCGGCCCGGGCCGGCCCGGCGGCGGGACAGACCGGCGGCGGGACGGCCCGGTGGCAGGACATGCCGGCGGCGGGATCGGTCGGAGGGCGGCAGCGGTCACGGGGTGAAGTCGATCCGGCGCAGGACGTCCGCCGCGTCCCGGTCCAGCAGGACCGCCGAGGCGCAGCCCCGGGGCAGTTCGCCCCGCTCCACGGCGCGCAGCAGCCGGGCGGCCGCGCGGCGGTGGCGCAGGAAGGCGTAGCGCGACACGGCGCGGCCCCGGTCGCGCTGGCCGGCCAGCGCGGCGGACGGGGTGACGTCGAGCAGCAGCAGGTGCAGGGCGCCGCCCCGGCGACGGGCCGCGCGGGCCAGCCAGTCGCGCACCCAGGCCTGGGTGCCGCAGTCGTGCACGACGACTCCCCCGCCCGCGCGCAGGGCCCTGCGCAGTCCGGCGTAGTGGGCGAGGCGCACGAGCGGTCGGTAGACGGCGTACGGCAGGAAGCGCGGCGCCCGGTCGTCCCAGCGGTCGCGGGTGTCCTGGGAGTCGACGCCGACCCCCCGTACCGCCCGCCGCATCAAGGTGGACTTGCCGCTGCCGGGCAGGCCGGTGACCACGACCAGGTCGTGGGGGCCGAAGACCAGACCGTGCGGGCTGTGCCCGGAGCGCTCACGCAGATCGCGGACGACCGGTGCGGGCCGCGGGGCGCGCGTCTCGACCGCCGGGGCGGCGGTCTGCTCGGGCAGTGCGGCGGCCGAGCCGGCCACGTACGCCGTGATCCTGTTCACCGTGTTCGTCCTCCCCTGGGTTCAGGTAAGTCCTTTCCCCGCTGAGCGTAAAGAGAAGGTAATGCGCGGGCTTCGGGATTTCGTGCCCGTTCCGCCACAGGCCGGTGACAGCCGCCTCCCCGGCGGGGCCGCCCCCCGGGGAGGTGAGGCGGGCCTGCCCCGGCGCGACGAGGCGTGCAATGATGTGCCCGCCAACTGCATACCGGCCGTTTGAATCCGCGCGGGAGAGTTCCCGGCAGCCGTGCTGCCCGGGGCGCCGAAGGAGCAAGTCCCTCCCTTGAATCTCTCAGGCACCGTTACCGCGTGGGCGAGGCACATCTGAAAAGCGGACCGCTGCGACAGCGGTCCCACCCAAGGTGCAAGTCGTGTCCCCCGGTGGTCACGACGAACCTCTCAGGTTCCGATGACAGATGGGGAGGAACGACCTCGCCCTTCCCCGTGCTCGGATTCGCTCCCGCGCGGGGGGACCCATCGCCCTGGGAGACGACCGTCCGATGAGCAGTACGACACCCCGTCACACCGCGCTCGACGCCCTGCACCGTTCGCTCGGCGCGACCATGACCGACTTCGCCGGCTGGGACATGCCCCTGCGCTACGGCTCCGAGCGCGACGAGCACACCGCGGTGCGTACGAGGGCCGGTCTGTTCGACCTCTCGCACATGGGTGAGATCACGGTGACCGGCCCGCAGGCCGCGGCTCTGCTGAACCACGCCCTGGTCGGCAACATCGCCTCCGTCGGTGTCGGCCGCGCCCGCTACACCATGATCTGCCAGGCCGACGGCGGCATCCTGGACGACCTGATCGTCTACCGGCTGGCCGAGACCGAGTACATGGTCGTCGCCAACGCCTCCAACGCGCAGGTCGTGCTCGACGCCCTGGTGGAGCGGGCGGCCGGCTTCGACGCCGAGGTCCGCGACGACCGCGACGCCTACGCGCTGATCGCCGTGCAGGGCCCGGAGTCCCCCGGCATCCTCAAGTCCCTCACCGACGCCGACCTCGACGGCCTGAAGTACTACGCGGGCCTGCCCGGCACCGTCGCGGGCGTCCCCGCCCTCATCGCGCGCACCGGCTACACCGGCGAGGACGGCTTCGAGCTGTTCGTGGCCCCGGCCGACGCGGAGCGGCTGTGGCAGGCGCTGACCGAGGCGGGCGCGCCCGTCGGGCTGGTCCCCTGCGGTCTGTCCTGCCGGGACACGCTGCGCCTGGAGGCGGGCATGCCGCTGTACGGGCACGAGCTGACCACCTCCCTGACGCCCTTCGACGCCGGGCTCGGCCGGGTCGTGAAGTTCGAGAAGGAGGGCGACTTCGTGGGCCGCGAGGCGCTGACCGAGGCGGCCGCCCGCGCCCAGGACAACCCGCCGCGCGTCCTGGTCGGCCTGGTCGCCGAGGGCCGCCGCATCCCGCGTGCCGGGTTCCCGGTCGTCGCCGGCGGCGAGGTGATCGGCGAGGTCACCTCGGGCGCCCCGTCCCCCACCCTGGGCAAGCCGATCGCCATGGCGTACGTCGACGCGGCGCACGCGGTGCCGGGCGCGCCGGGCGTCGGCGTGGACATCCGAGGCACTCACGAGCCCTACGAGGTCGTGGCACTGCCGTTCTACAAGCGTCAGAAGTAGACACTGGGCGCGGTCCGCATGTGACACCGCGCACTTTCCGCTGCTCACCGGCGGTTCCCGTTGTCCCTCTTTCAGCAGCACTTCCCCGCGTACAGGAGAATTCAGGCCATGAGCAACCCCCAGCAGCTGCGCTACAGCAAGGAGCACGAGTGGCTGTCGGGCGCCGAGGACGGCGTCTCGACGGTCGGCATCACGGAGCACGCGGCCAACGCGCTCGGCGATGTCGTCTTCGTACAGCTCCCGGAGGTCGGTGACACGGTGGCCGCGGGCGAGACCTGCGGCGAGCTGGAGTCGACCAAGTCGGTCAGCGACCTGTACTCCCCGGTCGACGGCGAGATCACCGAGATCAACGAGGACGTGGTGAACGACCCGTCGCTGGTGAACTCGGCCCCCTTCGAGGGCGGCTGGCTGTTCAAGGTGCGCGTCACGGGCGAGCCGGCCGACCTGCTCTCCGCCGACGAGTACACCGCCTTTTCCGCCGGCTGAGGAGTCACGGACACATGTCGCTTCTGAACACGCCCCTGCACGAGCTCGACCCGGACATCGCCGCCGCGGTCGACGCCGAGCTGCGCCGCCAGCAGTCCACCCTGGAGATGATCGCCTCCGAGAACTTCGCGCCGGTCGCGGTGATGGAGGCCCAGGGCTCGGTCCTGACCAACAAGTACGCCGAGGGCTACCCGGGCCGCCGCTACTACGGCGGCTGCGAGCACGTCGACGTGGCCGAGCAGATCGCCATCGACCGGGTCAAGGACCTGTTCGGCGCCGAGTACGCCAACGTGCAGCCCCACTCGGGCGCCTCCGCCAACCAGGCCGCGCTGTTCGCGCTGGCCAAGCCCGGGGACACCATCCTCGGCCTGGACCTGGCGCACGGCGGCCACCTGACCCACGGGATGCGGCTGAACTTCTCCGGCAAGCAGTTCGACGTGGTCGCGTACCACGTCGACGAGGCCGGCCTGGTCGACATGGCCGAGGTCGAGCGCCTCGCCAAGGAGCACCGCCCCAAGGTGATCATCGCGGGCTGGTCGGCGTACCCGCGGCAGCTGGACTTCGCCGAGTTCCGCCGGATCGCGGACGAGGTCGAGGCCTACCTGTGGGTCGACATGGCGCACTTCGCGGGCCTGGTCGCGGCGGGTCTGCACCCGAACCCGGTCCCGTTCGCGGACGTGGTCACCTCCACCACGCACAAGACCCTCGGCGGCCCCCGCGGCGGCATCATCCTGGCGAAGAAGGAGTTCGCGAAGAAGCTGAACTCCTCGGTCTTCCCGGGCTTCCAGGGCGGTCCGCTGGAGCACGTGATCGCCGCCAAGGCGGTCTCCTTCAAGGTCGCCGCGAGCGAGGACTTCAAGGAGCGCCAGCAGCGTACGGTGGACGGCGCGCGGATCCTCGCCGAGCGGCTCACCGCGCCGGACGCCCGCGCGGCCGGCGTGAACGTCCTGTCCGGCGGTACGGACGTCCACCTGATCCTGGTCGACCTGCGCGAGTCCGAGCTGGACGGCCAGCAGGCCGAGGACCGGCTGCACGAGGTCGGCATCACGGTCAACCGGAACGCGGTCCCCAACGACCCGCGGCCGCCGATGGTGACGTCGGGCCTGCGCATCGGCACGCCCGCCCTCGCCACCCGCGGCTTCACGGCCGAGGACTTCACCGAGGTCGCGGACGTGATCGCCGAGACGCTCAAGCCGTCGTACGACGCCGCGTCGCTGAAGGCCCGGGTCGAGGCCCTGGCCGCCAAGCACCCGCTGTACCCCGCCCTGGGGAAGTAGTACCGCAATACGGGGCACCGCGCGCACACTGAAGAAGGTGAGCGCGGTGCCCCACCCCTTGTTCCACCCCCGTTCTGAGGAGTCACCGTGGCCGTCTCGGTCTTCGACCTGTTCTCGATCGGCATCGGCCCGTCCAGCTCCCACACGGTCGGCCCGATGCGCGCGGCGGGCATGTTCGCCCGCAGGCTGCGCGGCGACGGCCTGCTGGGCTCCGTCGCGTCCGTACGCGCCGAGCTGTACGGCTCGCTCGGCGCCACCGGCCACGGCCACGGCACCCCGAAGGCGGTGCTGCTCGGCCTGGAGGGCGACTCGCCGCGCACCGTGGACGTGGAGCGGGCCGACGCACGGGTGGAGGAGATCAAGGAGGCGGGACGGATCCGGCTGCTCGGTGAGCACGAGATCCCGTTCTCCTTCGACGACGACCTGATCCTGCACCGCCGCGAGACCCTCGCGTACCACGCGAACGGCATGACGCTGTGGGCGTACGACGCCACGGGCGCCGAGCTGCTGACCAAGACGTACTACTCGGTCGGCGGCGGCTTCGTCGTCGACGAGGAGGCGGTGGGCGCGGACCGCATCAAGCTCGACGACACGGTCCTGAAGTACCCCTTCCGTACCGGCGACGAGCTGCTGCGGCTGACGAGGGAGACCGGGCTGTCGATCTCCTCCCTGATGCTGGAGAACGAGCGTGCCTGGCGCACGGAGGAGGAGATCCGGGCCGGGCTGCTGGAGATCTGGCGGACGATGCAGGCGTGCGTGTCGCGCGGCATGTCCCGCGAGGGCATCCTGCCGGGCGGTCTGCGGGTGCGCCGCCGGGCCGCGATGACGGCGCGTCAGCTGCGGGCGGCGGGCGACCCGTTGGCCCACTCCATGGAGTGGATCACGCTGTACGCGATGGCGGTGAACGAGGAGAACGCGGCCGGCGGGCGGGTGGTCACCGCCCCGACGAACGGCGCGGCCGGCATCATCCCCGCGGTACTGCACTACTACATCAACTTCGTCCCGGGCGCGGACGAGGACGGCGTGGTCCGCTTCCTGCTCGCCGCCGGTGCCATCGGCATGCTGTTCAAGGAGAACGCCTCCATCTCGGGCGCCGAGGTCGGCTGCCAGGGCGAGGTCGGCTCGGCCTGTTCCATGGCGGCGGGCGCGCTGGCGGAGGTGTTCGGCGGCTCCCCCGAGCAGGTGGAGAACGCCGCCGAGATCGGCATGGAGCACAACCTCGGTCTGACCTGCGACCCGGTCGGCGGTCTCGTCCAGATCCCGTGCATCGAGCGCAACGGCATGGCCGCGGTGAAGGCGGTCACGGCCGCCCGGATGGCGATGCGCGGCGACGGCTCGCACCTGGTGTCCCTGGACAAGGTCATCAAGACCATGAAGGAGACCGGCGCCGACATGAGCGTCAAGTACAAGGAGACGGCCCGCGGCGGGCTCGCGGTGAACATCATCGAGTGCTAGGGCGCGCCCCGGGGGCCAGGGTCAGCCGGGTGTCGAGGACGGGGGCCAGGGCCTCGGCGCAGGCCTCCGCCAGGTGGCTGTCGTCGCGGTAGACGAGCGTGTTGCCCACCAGGACCGGGCAGGTGCCGGCCGGGGTGCACAGCCAGGGCACGGGGTCGATCAGCGTGGCGTGGGCCGACCTGGCCGCGTCCATGACCGCCTGCCGCCGGGACGGGTCGCGGATCGCCTCGGGGAGCCGGTTCGCGCACCGGTCCAGGCGCAGCGGGTAGCCGGCCGCGCAGTCGACCGCGTCCGTCCTCGGCCAAGGCGTGTCGAGCAGTACGGCGACCTTGGCCCCGGACGCCGCGAGCGCGTCGAAGGTCGTACGGAAGCCGTCGCTCCACTGGCGGACCGGGTCGGCCGCCGGCCGGACGGGGGTGCCCGCCTCCGAGGACGAGACGAGTACCAGTGCGGGCCGCAGGGCCCTGATCCTGGCGATCGCCCGGTCGCGCCAGACGTCGCAGGAGCTGTACGGCCGGCCGTCGTGGACGATGGTCACCTCGGCGGCCTTGCACGACGACTTCGTCAGCGTCACCAGCTTCCAGCGGTGGGTGCGCGCGAGCCGGTCCAGCGCCGGGAACCACTGGGCCGCGTGGGAGTCGCCGAAGAGCACGACGACCCGGGCCGAGGTGCGGTCCCCGTACACGCACGCCGGGATCCGGGTGCTGTTGTAGCCGACATGGCAGCCGTCCCGGTAGAGCGCGGACCTCGTCCCCTTGATGTCGGTCAGGGCGGGCCTGAGGTTGCTGGGCAGGCTCGTGCCGGACGTCCCGAGCAGCTGCCGCAGCCGCAGTGCCGGGTCCGCCGCGGCCGCGATCTCGTACCGGGTGTCGACCGCGTCCCGGCCGGAGTCGATCGGCGGCGGGAACAGGGACGCCGTCAGGGCGAGCACCGCGGCGCCCGCCGACAGCCCGCCGCCGAGCGCCAGCGCGCGGCCCGGCCGGCCCCGCAGCGCCGGGTGGAACCGTACGGGGTTCTCCACCAGGCGCAGGGTCGCCCAGGCCAGGGGCAGCGCGAGCAGACAGAGCACCAGCGCCCACGCGCCGTCCAGGGGGCGGCCGAGGGCCGCGGGCACGATGACCAGCGCCGGCCAGTGCCACAGGTACCAGCCGTACGACAGCCCGCCGAGCCGGACCAGGGGCCGGGCGGCCAGCAGCAGCCGGGCGTCGCCGCGCGCGGGTGCGCAGCCGCCGGCCAGGACGAGCCCGGCCCCCAGCACCGGCAGCAGCGCGTGATACCCGGGGAAGGGGGTGGCGGTGTCGTAGCGGACGGCCGCCAGGACGACACAGGCCAGCCCGGCCCAGGTCAGGGGCGCGGCGACCGCGGCGGGCAGTCGCGTGAGCCGCTCGGCGGCCAGGGCGAGCAGGGCGCCGGCGCCGAGCTCCCAGAAGCGGGTGTGCGAACCGAAGTACGCCCAGGGCGGCGAGGACGCCGTCACCTCGACGCTCAGCCAGAAGGAGACGAGGCAGCAGATCACGAGCGGCAGGGCGAGTCGGCCGCCGCGGCGGGCCCAGCCCCAGCTGAGCAGGAGCAGCAGCGGCCAGAGCAGATAGAACTGCTCCTCGACGGCCAGCGACCAGAAGTGCTGGAACGGTGAGGGGGGACTTCCCTCGGCGAGGTAGTCCGTGCCGCCGACGGCCAGCCGGATGTTGACCACGTACAGCGCGCCGGCCACCGCATCACCGGCGTACTCCTCGAAGCGGACCTTCGACAGGAACAGCCAGGAGCCGATCAGGGTGGCGAGGACGACGAGGGTCGAGGCGGGGAGCAGCCGCAGGGCCCGGCGGGCATAGAACTTCCTGATCGATATTGCACCCGTGGTCGACAATTCGCGTAACAACAAAGAAGTGATGAGGAAACCCGAGATGACGAAAAAGACGTCGACGCCGACATAACCGCCGCCGAACCCCCTTGCGCCGGCGTGGGAGAGGACGACGAGGGACACCGCCACGGCGCGTAGTCCCTGGATGTCGAGCCGCACCGGCTGTGGTGTCCGGGAGGTCTCCTCGATCGCGGGTCCGGTTCCCCGGGCCTCACGGAATGGCGTCTTCACTTTGTTTCCCTGCGTCCGGCCGACGGAATTCGACGCTGCAACAGACCATCGAATTGCGTCGACGGTTGCACACGGCCCTATTTCGCCGTCCCCCGCGCCGCCCCCACCCCGCACGGATGTGAGCGGAGTTCCGCCGGAGGCTACCGCGCAGTAACCCCGCCCCCCTAGGCTGCCGTCAACTCCACGACGACCAAGGGGACTTGACACATGCGCACGGTGAGACGAGTGGCCGCACTGCTGGGCGCGGCGGCGATGCTGACGGTGATCCCGGCCCATGCCGAGGCCGCCTCGGCGACCCTCTCGGGGACCACGGTGATCGGCACGCACAACGCCTACGAGAAGGACAAGTACACGTACTTCGCGCAGGCGTTGGACTCGGGGGCCTCGCTCCTCGAACTCGACGTCTACACCGACCCGCTGAGCAAGCGGTGGCGGGTCAGCCACAGCAATCCGTTCGGCAACGACAACAACTGCGAGAAGGCCACCAGCCCCGGCCAGTTGTACGGGCAGAGCCGCAATCAGGATCTCGGCAGCTGCCTCGACAACATCGCGGCCTGGCACCAACTGCACCCGGACCACCGCCCGATCATCTTCAAGGTGGAGATGAAGAACGGATTCAACAACACCATCGGTCTCGGCCCGGACGAATTCGACACCCTGGTCGCACAGAAGCTGGGCAGCATGGTCTACAAGCCGTCGGACCTGCTGGGCGGGACGTACCCGACGGCGGACGCGGCCGCGAAGGCCGACGCGTGGCCCTCCCGGGACGCCCTGAAGGGCAAGGTGCTCTTCGAGCTGATCCCGGGCACCGTGGAGCAGGCGAACCCCTTCGACCACTACTGGACCGACCAGGAGTACGGCGACCACCTGCGCGACCTCGCCGCGGCCGGCACCCTCTCCGAGGCGCAGGCCTTCCCCGCGGTGCTCGGCGCGGCGAACGGCGACCCGCGCACCAGCCGCTACGACGCCTCCATCCGGCCCTGGTTCGTGTTCTTCGACGGTGACGCGGCGACCTACGTGAACAACGCCTACGACACCTCGTTCTACTCGGCGAACCACTACGTCCTGATCATGACGGACGCGGCCGGGGTGTCACCGGCCATCTCGTCGACCGCGCCCACGGACACGGAGGTGGCGGCTCGGCTGTCGCTGCTCGCCGCCGACCACGCGAGCGTCATCACCTCGGACTGGTCGACGAAGTCGGCCGCGGTGCTGGGCTCGGTGGCCGACCGGGGCTGAGCCCCGGCCGCGGGAGGGATCGACCATGCCGAAATGGGGCATACATGAACTTCAACTCCTGTATCCCCACCAGCAGTCAAGGGAGTCCCTCACATGCTGCGCGGCATCGACGTGAGTGCGTACCAGCCCTCCTCGTACGACACGGACGGCCTCTCCTTCGTCTTCGTCAAGGCGTCGGAGGGCCGTTCCTACGTCAACCCCAAGCTCACCGCCCAGACCGAGTGCGGCCGCGACGCCGGGCTGGTCGTCGGCTTCTACCACTTCCTCTGGCCCGGCGACATCACCGCCCAGGCGGCCTGGTTCGTGGCCAGGGCCCCGGAGCGGGCGGGTGACATCCTCGCCGTCGACTGGGAGACGACCGGCGACGGCACCCACGCGAGCAACGCGGAGAAGGACCGGTTCATCCGCCGGGTGAAGCAGCTGCGGCCGGAGCACCGGGTCGTCCTGTACTGCAACCGGAACTTCTGGCTGAACATCGACACCACTTCGTACGCCGGTGACGGCCTGTGGATAGCGGACTACGTGACCGCCGGCAAGCCGCGGATCAAGGCGAAGTGGCTCTTCCACCAGTACACGGACGACCCGCACGACCGGGACGTGGCGGACTTCGCCGACCGGGGCGAGCTGTCGCTGCTCGCCGCCGACCACGCGAGCGTCATCACCTCGGACTGGTCGACGAAGTCGGCCGCGGTGCTGGGCTCGGTGGCCGACCGGGGCTGAGCCCCGGCCGCGGGAGGGATCGACCATGCC
>NZ_VJZD01000191.1 GCF_009377175.1 Streptomyces adustus | reverse complement strand
TTCATAGTGTTTCGGTGGTTATAGCGTGAGGGAAACGCCCGGTTACATTCCGAACCCGGAAGCTAAGCCTCACAGCGCCGATGGTACTGCAGGGGGGACCCTGTGGGAGAGTAGGACGCCGCCGAACTCCTTTTAGAGCTCTGGCTCTTGGGCACCAGCCCAAGGGCCAGAGCTTTTTTGCGTTGAGGTAAGGTCAGTGCGGAATCATCGGCACATTTTCTACTGGAGGCCCCCGGGTGGAGGTCCAGGAGACCCGCGTCCAGACAGACCGGGTCCTCACCATCCCGAACATCCTGAGCATGGCGCGTCTTGCCGGCGTGCCGCTCTTCCTGTGGCTGATCCTCAGGCCCGAGTTCGGAGGGCCGAACAGCGACGGCTGGGCCCTTCTCGTACTGGCGCTCAGTGGCATCAGTGACTATCTGGACGGCAAGCTGGCGCGACGCTGGAACCAGATCAGCAGTCTCGGCCGGCTCCTCGACCCCGCGGCCGACCGGCTCTACATTCTCTCGACATTGGTCGGGCTCACCTGGCGCGAGATTCTCCCGCTCTGGCTGACCGGCATACTTCTCGCGCGCGAGCTGGTTCTGCTGGTCATGGTGGGCATCCTCAGGCGGCACGGCTATCCGCCGCCGCAGGTTAACTTCCTTGGCAAGGCTGCCACCTTCAACCTGATGTACGCCTTCCCGCTGCTCCTCCTGAGTGACGGAAGCGGATGGATCGCGTCAGTCGCGGCTGTTTTCGGATGGGCGTTCGCCGGATGGGGTACAACCCTGTACTGGTGGGCAGGAGTCCTCTACGTGGTTCAGGTCCGCCGTCTCGTTCGTGCGGACGCCATGGCCGACTGAGCTCGCCCTTGGGCGGTAAACAGTGGCTCGATGGCCCGTTGCGGAAAAGTGCGGGACAATCAAGGCGGGTGAAGTCGGCTAGACCGTCGTCTCTTAGAGGAGGACGCTTCCGACATGAAGGCCGTCGTGATGGCCGGAGGCGAAGGCACACGTCTTCGCCCCATGACCTCAAGCATGCCCAAGCCGCTCCTGCCGGTGGCCAACCGGCCGATCATGGAGCACGTTCTGAGGCTGCTCAAAAGGCACGGGCTCAACGAGACCGTCGTAACGGTGCAGTTCCTGGCATCGCTCGTCAAGAACTACTTCGGAGACGGCGAAGAGCTCGGGATGGAGCTCACCTATGCCAATGAGGAGAAGCCACTCGGTACCGCCGGAAGCGTCAAGAACGCCGAGGAAGCATTGAAGGACGATGCTTTCCTCGTCATCTCCGGAGATGCCCTGACCGACTTCGACCTCACCGAGCTGATCAAC
The DNA here is from genome assembly GCF_009377175.1 of Streptomyces adustus. GTDB lineage: Bacteria > Actinomycetota > Actinomycetes > Streptomycetales > Streptomycetaceae > Streptomyces > Streptomyces adustus. The sequence goes on along the minus strand of NZ_VJZD01000191.1, from coordinate 17,244 downwards.
TTCCACAAGGAAAAGGGCGCGCTGGTCACCGTCTGCCTGACGCGCGTACCCAATCCGCTGGAATTCGGCATCACCATCGTGGACGAGGAAGGCAAGGTCGAACGCTTCCTGGAGAAGCCGACCTGGGGTCAGGTTTTCTCGGACACGGTGAACACGGGCATCTATGTCATGGAGCCCGAGGTCTTCGACTACGTGGAACCCGATGTGCCGGTCGACTGGTCCGGCGATGTCTTCCCGCAGCTGATGAAGGAAGGCAAGCCGATCTACGGCTATATCGCCGAGGGCTACTGGGAGGACGTCGGTACGCACGAGAGCTATGTGAAGGCGCAGGCGGACGTCCTCGAAGGCAAGGTCGACGTCGAACTCGACGGGTTCGAGATTTCCCCGGGCGTATGGGTGGCCGAGGGCGCCGAGGTGCATCCCGACGCCGTGCTCCGCGGCCCCCTCTACATCGGTGACTACGCCAAGGTCGAGGCCGGTGCCGAGATCCGCGAACACACCGTCGTGGGCTCCAACGTCGTAGTGAAGACCGGAGCCTTCATGCACCGGGCCGTGGTGCACGACAACGTGTACGTCGGTCAGCACAGCAATCTGCGCGGCTGCGTGGTCGGCAAGAACACCGACATCATGCGGGCCGCCAGGATCGAGGACGGCGCGGTCATCGGCGACGAGTGCCTGATCGGTGAAGAATCGATCGTGCAGGGCAATGTCCGGGTCTACCCGTTCAAGACCATCGAGGCCGGCGCCTTCGTCAACACATCGGTGATCTGGGAGTCGCGAGGACAGGCCAATCTGTTCGGTGCGCGCGGTGTGTCCGGGATCCTGAACGTCGAGATCACGCCGGAGCTCGCCGTGCGCCTCGCCGGGGCCTACGCGACGACGCTGAAAAAGGGCGCCACGGTCACCACTGCACGTGACCACTCCCGAGGTGCCCGCGCGCTGAAGCGGGCCGTCATCTCCGCGTTGCAGGCCAGCGCCATCGACGTCCGCGACCTGGAGAACGTACCGCTGCCGGTCGCCCGGCAGCAGACCGCGCGCGGCAGTGCGGGCGGGATCATGATCAGGACCTCGCCCGGTGTGCCGGACTCCGTGGACATCATGTTCTTCGACGGACAGGGCGCGGACCTGTCCCAGGCCAGCCAGCGCAAGCTCGACCGGGTGTTCGCGCGGCAGGAGTACCGGCGTGCGTTCCCGGGCGAGATCGGGGACCTGTACTTCCCGGCCAGCGTGTTCGACTCGTACACGGGCTCCCTGCTGCGGAACGTCGACACGACCGGCATCGCCGAGTCCGGTCTGAAGGTCGTCGTCGACGCGTCGAACGGCTCGGCGGGTCTCGTCCTGCCCAGCCTGCTCGGCAAGCTGGGCGTGGACTCGCTGACCATCAACCCCGGTCTGGACGAGTCCAGGCCGACGGAGAGCGCGGAGGTGCGGCGGGCCGGCCTGGTCAGGCTCGGCGAGATCGTCGCGTCCTCCAGGGCCGCGTTCGGCGTGCGGTTCGACCCGGTCGGTGAGCGGCTCTCGCTCGTCGACGAGAAGGGGCGGATCGTGGAGGACGACCGGGCGCTGCTGGTGATGCTCGACCTCGTGGCCGCGGAGCGGCGCAGCGGCCGGGTGGCCCTGCCGGTGACCACGACCCGGATCGCCGAGCAGGTGGCCGCCTACCACGGCACCCAGGTGGAGTGGACGACGACCTCGCCCGACGACCTGACCAGGGTCGGGCGGGACGAGACGACCATCTTCGGTGGGGACGGCAAGGGCGGATTCATCGTTCCCGAGTTCAGCAGCGTCTTCGACGGCACCGCGGCCTTCGTACGGCTGATCGGGCTCGTGGCCCGGACCCAGCTCACGCTGAGCCAGATCGACGCTCGGATCCCGAGGGCGCACGTCCTCAAGCGCGATCTGGCGACTCCGTGGGCCGTCAAGGGACTGGTGATGCGCCGGGTGGTCGAGGAGGCGGGAGACCGCTTCGTGGACACCACGGACGGGGTACGGGTCGTGGAGACCGACGGGCGTTGGGTGATGGTGCTGCCCGATCCGGCCGAGGCGGTCACCCACCTGTGGGCGGAGGGGCCGGACGACGCCTCCGCGCAGGCCCTGCTCGACGAGTGGGCGGCGGTCGTGGACAGCGCCGGCCGCTGACGGCCCGGTACACGCGGGCGTGCCGGACAGGTGTCCCCAAGGGGGTCTGTCCGGCACGTCGGAGGGGCCGTTCGGAGGTATGGGGCGCGACATGCGACGATGTGCGGCATGCCGCAGGAGCCCCCCGTTCGGAGTACACCTACGCGCCCGTCGCGTCCGGACGCGTCCATGTCGCTGCTCACCAACGTCATGGATCACAGCCTGGACGACGGATACGCCGAGGCAGCCGCCCGCAAGAAGGCCGCGGGCGGCGGCGGGCTGCCCAGGACGCTGAGCGCGAAGCTGGGTCTGGCCGGCGGTCTGGTGCTCGCCGCGCTGGTCGTGACGGTCGGCGCGGCGCAGGCCCGGATCGCGGCTCCGGTCGTGGCCAAGGAGCGCCAAGAGCTGATCGACCGCATCGACCGTGAGACGAAGGCGGCGGACGAGCTGGAGGGCACCGTCGACGAACTCCGGGACGACGTGGGCGCACGCCAGCGGGAGGCGCTCCGCGACGACGGCGGCGACAGCCGGGCCGAACTGGTGGGCATTCTCTCCGGCGCCTCCGAGGTGCACGGGCCCGGTGTGAAACTGGTCGTCGACGACGCCAAGGAAGCCACCACCGGAGGAAACGGCGACCCGCGTGAGACCTCCGGGTTCTCCGACACCGGGCGGGTGCGCGACCGGGACATGCAGCGGGTGGTCAACGGGCTGTGGGAGTCGGGCGCCGAGGCGATCTCCATCAACGGACAGCGGCTGACTGCACTGTCGGCGATCAGGGCCGCGGGGGACGCGATACTGGTCGACAACAGGCCGCTGGTACCGCCTTACACGGTGCTCGCGGTGGGGGACGGGAAGCGGCTGAGCAGCAAGTTCCAGGACAGTGCCGACGGCCTGTACCTGAACGCCCTGCAGGAGAACTACGGCATCCGGACCGCCATCTCCACGGAGAGCGACCTTCGGCTGCCTGCCGCACCGAGTGTGATCGTACGTACAGCACAGCCGATATCCGAGAAGGGCACATCGTGATCGCCGTACTGGGCCTCGTCGTGGGAGTCGTGGCCGGCCTTTTGGTCCGCCCTGAGGTTCCGGCGGTCGTCGAGCCTTATCTGCCGATCGCCGTCGTGGCGGCGCTCGACGCCGTCTTCGGAGGTCTGCGGGCCATGCTCGACGGGATCTTCGACGACAAGGTGTTCGTCGTGTCGTTCCTGTCGAACGTGGTCGTGGCGGCCCTGATCGTCTTCCTGGGCGACAAGCTGGGCGTGGGCGCCCAGCTGTCCACGGGCGTCGTGGTCGTCCTCGGCATCCGCATCTTCTCCAACGCCGCGGCCATCCGTCGGCACGTGTTCCGGGCGTGAGACCGACGATGAGCAACCAGGACGAACAGCCTGAGCCGCGCGAGCCCGAGCAGCGTCGGCCCGAGCCCGAGCAGCCCGAGCCGGAGGAGCGTCGGCCCGAGCCCGAGCCCGAGCCCGAGCGGCCCGAGTCGGGGGAGCGTCGGCCCGAGCGTGCGCTCGAGCAGCCTCGGCCCGAGTCCGAGCAGCCTCGGCCGGAGCTCGAGCCCGTGCGGCGCCGGCCCGAGCCGCGTCGGGTCGAGCCCGAGCGGCCGCAGCCTGTGCAGCAGGCTCCCGAGCCGGGTCGGCCCGAGCTTGAGCGGTTGCGCCGGCTGCGGTCCGAGGTGGAGCGGCGCCAGCCGGAGTCGCGTCGGCCCGAGCTCCAGCCCGAGCGACCGCAGCCCGAGCGACCGCAGCCCGAGCGGTCACAGCCGGAGCGGTCACAGCCGGAGGAGCGTCGGCCCGAGCCCGAGCGGACGCGGTCGGACTGGCGTCAGCCTGATCAGCATCGGGTCGAGCCGGAGCCCGAGCGGCCGCAGCCTGGGCAGCAGCGGCCGGAGCCGCGTCGGCCCGAGCCCGAACGCCCCCTGATACAGCGGCCGCAGCCCCGGCCGGAGTGGTCCCGTCCGCAGCCGGAGCGGCCGCAACCCGAGCAGCCGCAGCCTCAGCCTCAGCCGGAGTGGTCCCGTCCGCAGTCCGAGCAGCCGCAGCCTCAGCCGGAGTGGTCGCGGCCCGAGCACGGGCTGCGCAGGGAACTGCCGGACGAGGTGCCCGCGCAGCCTGCCCAGGCCGAGCAGCCGGCCGCCACGGCGGCCGAACCGGTGCTGTCCGGTCGGCAGCGACTGGTGCAGGGGCTGTGGCCGCCGCGCCTGTCGCGGGCCCAACTCATCGTGGCCGTGCTGCTGTTCGGCCTCGGCTTCGGGCTGGCGGTACAGGTGGCGTCGAACAGCGACAGCGACAGCGCGCTGCGCGGCGCACGCCAGGAAGATCTTGTTCGGATCCTCGATGAACTCGATGACCGTACTCAGCGTCTTGAGGACGAGAAGCAAGGTCTCGAGAAGCAGCGCGACGAGCTGGAGAACAGCTCCGACCAGGCCGAGGAGGCCCGTAAGCAGACGCTCGAGAAGGAGCGGCAACTCGGCATCCTCGCGGGCACGGTGGCCGCGCAGGGGCCCGGCATCACGATGACGATCGAGGACAAGAAGGGGACGGTCCAGGCGGACATGCTGCTCGACGCGATCCAGGAACTGCGCGCCGCCGGCGCGGAGGCGATCCAGGTGAACGGGGTGCGCGTGGTCGCAGGCACGTATCTGACAGAGTCCGGGAAGAGCGTGAGCGTCGACGGGAACAAGATCAACGCTCCGTATCGTTTCACTGTCATCGGCAAGCCGCAGGATCTCGAACCGGCGCTCAACATCCCTGGAGGCGTGGTGCAGACACTGGAGAAGGAGCAGGCCACCGTAACCGTCGAGCGTTCGAGCAAGATCGTCGTGAATGCCTTGCGGGCGGCGGAGCGGCCTGACTACGCTCGGTCGTCCTCCCAGTGAACCGGGGGTGCATGGGGGTCGTCGGCCCAGGGCATCAGGTTGCGGGGGGTCGGCGCACCGAATGGGTGGTGCGTGGTGGAAACTGTCTGGTGGATACGGACGTTGTGAAGATGTCCGGGTCGACCGGTGTATTGAGTCAGGGTTCGTCCTGCCCCACGGGCGGGTCTGTTTCGGTCAAGGGGAATCGCCCGTGAAGTTGTTTGCGAAGTTGTTCGGCAAGAGCGCTCGAGAGGGTAGCGACAACGCGACCGCTCGCCATCGCGCACAGCCCGACGCGGACGGCCAGCGGCCGTTGTTCCGGGACCAGGTGGCTGGCCCGGGTGGTGACCTCTCCGGAGGTCAGGGCGCGGCGTCAGTTGACCCTGCCCAGTCCGGCGGCATAGGTTTCGGGCAACCGTCAACCTCAAGTTCGGGTGGAGGGTTTTCCGTGTCGGCCCTGGTGTGTACGAGGTGCGGTCACCGCAACGGCGAGAACAGCCGTTTCTGTTCCAACTGTGGCGCACCGCTGCGCCCCGGTCTGACGCCCGAGCGGGCGTCCGAGACGACGTCCACGATCTCGATCTCGGGGATCGAGGCCTACGACGCCGAGGTCACCGGCCAGACGTCGGTGCCGGCGCTGTCGCCTGAGGCGCAGGCGGCCGTCGACGCACTGCCACTGGGTTCCGCGCTCCTGGTGGTGCGCCGGGGCCCGAACTCGGGCAGCCGCTTCCTCCTGGACGGCGAGCTGACCACGGCCGGGCGGCACCCGCAGAGCGACATCTTCCTCGACGACGTGACGGTCTCGCGTCGGCACGTGGAATTCCGGCGTGGCCAGGACGGCACGTTCACGGTCGCCGACGTGGGCAGCCTCAACGGCACGTACGTCAACCGTGAGCGGATCGACGAGGTCCCGCTGGCCAACGGCGACGAGGTGCAGATCGGCAAGTACCGGCTGGTCTTCTACGCGAGCCAGCGAGGCTACTGACCCTCCCCCGGACTCTGCGTCCGGGGGGACCCCCAGGGAAGGTCCATGCTTCGAACACCGGGCGGCGGTGCCGGGCACGGCACCGCCGAGGCGGACAGCGGGCTGATGAGCATCGGCTCGGTGCTGAACACGCTGCGCGAGGAGTTCCCCGAGGTCACCATCTCCAAGATCCGATTCCTGGAGTCGGAGGGACTCATCGAGCCGCAGCGGACCCCTTCGGGGTACCGCAAGTTCAGCATCAAGGATGTCGAGCGTCTCGGCCATGTCCTGAGGATGCAGCGCGACCACTATCTGCCGCTCAAGGTGATCCGTGAGCACCTGGACGCCATGGAACGCGGTGAGGCCGTACGGCTGCCCGCGCTGGGGCGTCAGCGGGAGGGCGAGGCCGTCCCGGAGGTCTCCGACGGCTTCACCGCGGCCCGGATCGGGCGGGCCGAGCTGCTCGCCGCCGCGGAGGTCGGCGAACGCGAACTGGAGGAGTGGCAGTCCTACGGGCTCATCACCCCGCTGGAGGGCGGAGTGTACGACGCCGAGGCGGTCACGGTCGCCTCGCTCGTCATCGAGCTGGGGCGGTTCGGGATCGAACCCCGCCACCTCAGGCTCATGAAGGCCGCCGCCGATCGCGAGGCCGGGCTGGTGGACCAGGTGGTGGCCCCGCTCAGGCGGCACCGCAACCCGCAGACCAGGGCCCACGCCGAGGAACGTACCAAGGAGCTCGCGGGGCTCGCGGTGAAGCTGCACGCGGCGCTGGTGCAGTCCGCGCTCGGGGTCAGGCTGCCCTGAGCGCCGGGCGGCCCCGGGCCTCCCGGACGGCGTGATCGGGCCCCGTTCCCGGCCCGACTACCCAAACATCCCGGGCACGGCCTAGGGTTGCTGTGTGAACGAGCTCGATGTCGTAGGTGTCCGGGTCGAAATGCCCTCCAACCAACCGATCGTGCTCCTGCGCGAAGTGGGAGGCGACCGTTACCTCCCCATCTGGATCGGGCCGGGGGAGGCGACGGCGATCGCTTTCGCCCAACAGGGCATGGCCCCCGCACGACCGCTGACCCATGACCTGTTCAAGGACGTGCTGGAAGCAGTCGGCCAGGAGCTGACCGAAGTGCGCATCACGGACCTGCGTGAGGGCGTCTTCTACGCGGAGCTGGTGTTCGCCAGCGGGGTCGAGGTCAGTGCCCGTCCGTCCGATGCCATAGCGCTGGCGCTGCGTACCGGGACGCCGATCTACGGCAGCGACACGGTCCTGGACGACGCGGGGATCGCGATCCCGGACGAGCAGGAGGACGAGGTGGAGAAGTTCCGCGAGTTCCTCGACCAGATCTCGCCCGAGGACTTCGGCAGCAGCAGCCAGTAGGCGCTGCGCGGGCGCGTCGTCCAGGTCGGGTGGCGCGCCACGGTGGCGGCAATTGCCAGCGGCCAGTGAGTGCGTCCTACGGCTCCGCCGGAGAGCATTCGGCTAGCCTTTCCCCGCGGTGGGGTACGGGAAACCACTCCTAGGGTGATTATCACTCGGCGTGCCGAGTGTGGCGATCGTTGACGCACCCCTGGTGACTGCCTACCGTCGAGGAGGCAGGTCAAGGACGGAGGTCGGCGTGAGCAGCAGCGGCGGCGGTATGGCTGGGGGTGCCCCCGGACGCGGTCTGGGGGTGAGCGGTCCGTACCCGCTTCACGGCAGCACGGCCGACCATGTTCCGCAGCGACCGTCGGCAGTGCCGAGCAGCGGAGGGGCGACGTCTATGGCGTCCGAGCAGATCGGCTATCGGGGCCCGACGGCCTGCGCGGCCGCCGGCATCACCTACCGGCAGCTCGACTACTGGGCCCGCACCGGCCTGGTCGAACCGAGTGTGCGACCCGCTCACGGGTCCGGGACACAGCGGCTGTACAGCTTCCGAGACGTGGTCGTCCTGAAGATCGTCAAGCGGTTCCTCGACACCGGGGTGTCGTTGCAGAACATCCGTACCGCCGTGCGGCACCTGAAGGAGCGGGGCTTCAGCGATCTGGAGCGCATGACGCTGATGAGCGACGGCGCGACGGTCTACGAGTGCACCTCGCCCGACGAGGTCCACGCGCTGCTCCAGGGCGGGCAGGGTGTCTTCGGGATCGCCGTGGGCGTGGTGTGGCGGGACGTGGAGAGCGCCCTGTCGCAGCTGCACGGGGAGCGGATCGACACCGGGGAGACCCTGGTCGGACCCAACCCGGCCGACGAGCTGGCGCGGCGGCGCAACCGGGCCGTCTGAGCTCCGCCCCGGCGTCCCGCGGGGGCATTGTCAGTGACGTAGGGCAGCATCGGAGATGTGAGAACCGCGCCCACGATCCTGCATCTCGACATGGACGCCTTCTTCGCCTCGGCGGAGCAGGCGTCCAAGCCGAGCCTGCGCGGGAAGGCCGTCGTCGTGGGCGGGATCGGGCCGCGCGGGGTGGTGGCGACCGCTTCGTACGAGGCACGGGTCTTTGGCGTCAACTCGGCGATGCCCACGGCTCAGGCCCGTCGGCTGGTGCCGAACGCGGCCTACCTCGTGCCGCGCTTCGCGTTCTACCGTTCGATCAGCGAGCAGGTGATGGGGCTGCTGCGGGCGCTGTCGCCGTTGGTGGAGCCGCTGAGTCTGGACGAGGCGTTCGTGGACCTGGAGGCCGGTGGGGCGGCCTGGGACACCTCGTCTGCCCGGTCGGCGGGGGTGAAGCTGCGTGCCGACATCCGGGCGGTGACGGGGCTCACGGGGTCCGTGGGGCTGGCCGCGTCGAAGATGCTGGCGAAGATCGCCTCCGAGCAGGCCAAGCCGGACGGTCTGGTGCTGATCGAGCCGGGCACCGAGCGGGCCCTGCTCGGGCCCATGTCGGTGCGGATCCTGCCGGGCGTCGGTCCGGCCACCGGCGACCATCTGCGGCGGGCCGGGATCACCACGGTCGACGAGATCGCCGGGGCCGGGGAGGACGAGCTCGTCCGGCTGCTGGGCAAGGCGCACGGCCACGCGCTGTACGCGATGGCGCTGGCGCACGACGTCCGGCCCGTGGTGGCCGAGCGGGAGGCCAAGTCGGTGTCGGTCGAGGACACGTACGACGTGGACATCCACGACCGGCTGCGGGTCGGGTTCGAGGTGGCGCGGCTGGCCGACCGGTGCGTGCGGCGGCTGCGCGGGGCCGGTCTGTCGGGGCGGACCATCGTGCTGAAGGTGCGGCGGTACGACTTCTCCACCCTGACCCGGTCCGAGACGCTGCGCGGACCCACCGACGATCCGGCCGTCGTGCGGGAGGCGGCGGCCCGGCTGCTCGATTCCGTGGACACCACGGGCGGGGTGCGGCTGCTCGGAGTGGGTGTGTCCGGGCTGGCCGACTACACACAGGAGGACCTGTTCGCGCAGGCGGCCGGTGAACAGGCGGGCGATGCGGAGGAGGAGACGGCCACGGACGAGTCCGTGCCGGAGCCGTCGGAACCGGTCGAGCGGCACTGGCCTGCGGGGCACGACGTACGGCACGCCGAGCACGGGCACGGATGGGTGCAGGGCAGCGGCCTCGGCCGGGTCACCGTCCGGTTCGAGACACCCGACTCGGCACCCGGCCGGGTGCGGACCTTCCGGATCGACGACCCGGACCTGGAACCGGCGGATCCGCTGCCGCTGGTGCGGCGAAGACCGACGGAGGCCGGTACTCCGGAAGCGGTCCGCGACGCCGAGCAGGAGAGGGGTGAGCGTGAGACGGCCGAGGGGGAGCAGGTCGAGGGGGAGACGCTGGACCGGGAACCTCGCGACGGGGAGCCGCTGGACGGAGAGGCGCTGGACGGAGAAGCGCTGGACGGAGAAGCGCTGGACGGAGAGGCGCGCGACACAGAGCCGTACGACGGGGAGCCGTCGGCCGCTGCGGAGCACGCGGCCGGCTGACGGCGGGCTCAAGGGCTGACGGGGCGGAGTCCTGGCGCTCCGGAACGGCCTGGTCCGGCCGGACGCCCGGGCACGTCCGGATCACCGTCATCCGGGATCGCCGGCACCGGGAATGGCCGTCACGAGCGTCCAGTGACCAGAATCACCGTCAGCGGTGACCACCGGGAGGTCGATGAGGGCGCCAGGCCGCCGTCGGCTCCGGCGGGGGACGGACGGTGCGGCCGTGGTGTCAGGTCTCGTCCGGGCCGGCCAGCTTGCCGAAGTCGTGGTCCGGGAAGGGGGGCGGGGCGGCGATGTCGAGGCCGTAGTGGTGGTAGAGCTGGAGTTCCTGTTCGGGGGAGAGGTGACGGCCGACGCCGAAGTCGGGGGCGTCCTTGATCAGAGTGCGGTCGAACGGGACGCGCAGCGCGCCCTCGACCAGTTCGCTGGGTTCGAGCGGAACGAAAGCGTCCCTCGAGAACAGACCGGTACGTATGGCTGCCCACTCCGGTATGCCGGTCGCGTCGTCGAGGTAGACCTCGTCGACGGTGCCGATCTTGGTGCCGTTGCGGTCGAACGCCTTGCGGCCGATCAGGTTGCGCGGATCGATATCGGTCTGCACGGTCCCTCCTCCAGGTCGCAAACTCATCCGTAAGCACTACAAAAGAGCACAAACAGGAAGGTGGCCACTCGAAGACTCCCGTGTTGAGGTCGCTGGTAGTCTGGCAAGCGGCTGCTGACCCCGTGCGGGAGAGTCCTCCGGAGAACACCGGAGGCGCCGAAGGAGCAACTCCTCCCCGGAATCTCTCAGGCTCACGTACCGCACGGACGAGGTCACTCTGGAAAGCAGGACGGGTGTCGACGACCCGCGTCCTCACCGACGGTGAAAGCCGGTGACCCCGTTGCGGGCGAACCGGTGAAGCTCTCAGGTTGAGATGACAGAGGGGGAGGCCGTTCGGGTACCCGCGCCAGGGTGCCCCTCGCAGGTCGCGTCAGACCAGGAGGCCTCCGCAATGACCGCCCACCGCACCCCGCTCTTCGAACTCGAACAGGGCATCCCGTTCGAGCAGCGCCACATCGGGCCCGACCACGAGGCGCGGGCCAAGATGCTGGCCCACGTCGGCTACGGCTCGCTGGACGACCTCACGGCGGCCGCGGTGCCGGATGTGATCAAGAACGCAGACGCCCTCGACCTGCCGGGCGCGCGTACCGAGCCCGAGGTGCTGGCCGAGCTGCGCTCCCTGGCCGACCGCAACCAGGTCCTCGGCTCGATGATCGGCCTCGGTTACTACGGGACCTTCACGCCGCCCGTCATCCTGCGCAACGTGATGGAGAACCCGGCCTGGTACACGGCGTACACGCCGTACCAGCCGGAGATCTCGCAGGGCCGTCTGGAAGCCCTGCTGAACTTCCAGACCATGGTGGCCGAACTCACCGGCCTGCCGACCTCCGGCGCCTCGCTGCTCGACGAGGGCACGGCCGCCGCCGAGGCGATGGCGCTGTCCCTGCGCATGGGCAAGAACAAGAAGGGCCTGTTCCTGGTCGACGCGGACGCCCTGCCGCAGACCATCGCAGTGATCGAGACCCGCGCCGAGCCGACCGGCGTCGAGGTGGTCGTCGCCGACCTCAGCGACGGCATCCCGGCCGAGATCGCCGAGCGCGAGATCAACGGCGTGCTCCTCCAGTACCCGGGCGCCTCCGGTGCCGTGCGCGACCTCAAGCCGGTCATCGACCAGGCCCACGGGCTGGGCGCGCTGGTCACGGTCGCCGCCGACCTGCTCGCGCTGACGCTGCTCACCTCGCCCGGCGAGCTGGGCGCGGACATCGCGGTCGGCACCACCCAGCGCTTCGGCGTGCCGATGGGCTTCGGCGGGCCGCACGCCGGCTACATGGCGGTGCACGAGAAGTTCGCGCGCAGCCTGCCCGGCCGCCTCGTCGGCGTCTCCGTCGACGCCGACGGCAACCGGGCCTACCGTCTCGCCCTTCAGACGCGTGAGCAGCACATCCGCCGGGAGAAGGCGACCAGCAACATCTGCACCGCGCAGGTGCTGCTTGCCGTGATGGCGGGCATGTACGCGGTCTACCACGGGCCCGACGGCCTGAAGGCGATCGCGGCCCGCACCCACCGCTACGCCACGCTCCTCGCCGCGGGCCTCACCGCCGGCGGTGTCGAGGTCGTGCACGGCTCCTACTTCGACACGCTCACCGCGCGGGTCCCGGGCCGGGCCGCCGAGACCGTGGCCGCCGCGCGCGAGCGCGGGGTCAACCTGCACCTCGTCGACGTCGACCAGGTGTCGCTGTCCTGCGACGAGACCACCACGCGCGCGCAGCTCGCCGCCGTGTGGACCGCGTTCGGGGTCGAGGCCGACATCGAGGCGCTGGACGCGGCCACCGAGGAGGCCCTGCCGGCCGCGCTGCTGCGCACCGACGCCTACCTGACCCACCCGGTCTTCCACCAGCACCGCTCGGAGACCGCGATGCTGCGCTACCTGCGCAGGCTCTCCGACCGCGACTACGCGCTCGACCGGGGCATGATCCCGCTGGGCTCCTGCACCATGAAGCTCAATGCGACCACGGAGATGGAGCCGGTCACCTGGCCCGAATTCGGCCAGCTGCACCCCTTCGCGCCCGCCGAGCAGGCGCAGGGCTACCTCACGCTCATCCGTGAGCTGGAGGAGCGGCTCGCCGAGGTCACCGGCTACGACAAGGTGTCCCTCCAGCCCAACGCCGGCTCGCAGGGCGAGCTGGCCGGTCTGCTCGCGGTGCGCGGCTACCACCGGGCCAACGGCGACGACCAGCGGACCGTCTGCCTGATCCCGTCCTCCGCGCACGGCACCAACGCCGCCAGCGCCGTCATGGCCGGCATGAAGGTAGTCGTCGTGAAGACCGCCGAGGACGGCGAGATCGACGTCGAGGACCTCCGGGCGAAGATCGAGCAGCACCGCGAGCAGCTGTCGGTGCTGATGATCACGTACCCCTCCACGCACGGTGTGTTCGAGGAGCACGTCGCCGACATCTGCGCGCAGGTGCACGAGGCGGGCGGCCAGGTCTACGTCGACGGGGCCAACCTCAACGCGCTCGTGGGGCTCGCCAAGCCGGGGCACTTCGGCGGCGACGTCTCGCACCTGAACCTGCACAAGACGTTCTGCATCCCGCACGGCGGCGGCGGTCCCGGCGTCGGCCCCGTGGGCGTGCGGTCGCACCTCGCGCCGTACCTGCCCAACCACCCGATGCAGCCCGCGGCCGGTCCGGAGACCGGTGTCGGCCCGATCTCGGCGGCCCCGTGGGGTTCCGCGGGCATCCTGCCGATCTCGTGGGCGTACGTCCGCCTGATGGGCGGCGAGGGGCTCAAGCGGGCCACGCAGGTGGCGGTGCTCTCCGCCAACTACATCGCCAAGCGCCTGGAGCCGCACTACCCGGTGCTCTACACCGGCCCCGGCGGTCTGGTCGCGCACGAGTGCATCATCGACCTGCGGCCGCTGACCAAGGCGACCGGCGTGAGCGTCGACGACGTCGCCAAGCGGCTGATCGACTACGGCTTCCACGCGCCGACGATGTCGTTCCCGGTGGCCGGGACGCTGATGATCGAGCCGACCGAGTCCGAGGACCTGATCGAGCTGGACCGTTTCTGCGACGCGATGATCGCGATCCGCGCGGAGATCGAGAAGGTCGGCTCGGGCGACTGGCCGGCCGGTGACAACCCGCTGAGCAACGCCCCGCACACCGCCGCCGCGCTCGGCGGGGAGTGGGAGCACGCCTACAGCCGCGAGGAGGCCGTCTTCCCGGCCGGTGTCTCGGCCGCCGACAAGTACTGGCCGCCGGTGCGCCGGATCGACCAGGCCTTCGGTGACCGCAACCTGGTCTGCTCGTGCCCGCCGATGGACGCGTACGACGACTGAGCACCCGGCCGGCCCACGGGCCGGTGAAGGCCGGTCCGCCCGGTCCCCACGCCCTCGTCAAGGGGTGCGGGGACCGGGCGGACCGGGTTCGGGACTTCGGCACCGCCGCTCGGCGGCGGATGCCAAGGGGCTCCGCTCCGGCCGACACGGCCGGGGAGGAGCCCCCTTTTGCGTCACACGGACGCGGCCCTGCTATCTGGACGGACCCGCACGGCTTCTTCTGGCCGCAGACCCGGCCCGGTCCGAGCCCCTTTTCCGGGCAGGCCGTCGGGCCGGGGCCACGGCCGCGGCCCTCCCTGTCAGCCGGCGTCCGGGGCGAGCAACCGGTGCACGGAGCGCACGGCGAACGAGGCGGCTTCCTCGGGATCGCCGCCCTGGTCGATCCTGCGGATGCACGCGTCGACGACCGCCTGGATCACCGCTGTGGTGAGTTCGGGCTGCGCCGAACCGAGTTCGGCGACCACACCCTCCAGCGCACTGTGCAGCGCCCCGTGCAGCTCCCTGACCCGCTGCCGGACGCGATCGGACAGCGAGCCGCGGGACAGCGACGCGCGCCAGCCGTGGGTGCCGCGGGCTGCCTGCTCGATATTCGCCCGCACGTACGCGGCGGCCCGGGCCTGGGGTGTGGTCTCGGCGGCGATGGCGTCCTCGACGGCGGTGGTCCAGGCGGGGAACTCGCGGGTCACGACGAGTTCGAGCAGGTCTTCTATGGAGTCGAAGTACCGGTAGATGCTGTTGCGGGCGATGCCGGCCCGCGCGGCGACCGCGCCGGCGGTGAGGCTCTGCACGCCGTCCTCGTTCAGGATCGCCTCGGCCGCGTCGATCAGCTGAGCCAGCCGCTGGGCCCGGTGCTCATGGACACTACCGGCTTCGATCTTGGGCATTCTCTCCGCTCCGCCTCGGGCGCTGCGCCGTCTCCGGCCAATCTACCCCCGTGTCCGGGGTGCCGAGGAGGCCCGTGTTAGCTTGACGGCAACTTAGAGACACCCCTGTCGCTAAGTTCTGTCCGTGCTTCCGGCCGAAGGCTTTCCGATGCAACCGATGTACTCCCGCATGCTCCGATGTCTCCTGGGATCAAGAAGACGTGCCGCCATGGTGGTGGCGTTCTGGGTACTGATCGCGGGCCTCCTCGCCGGGGCTGCTCCCGCTCTGAAATCCGTCGAGGACAACGCCTCCGCCAACCTTCCACCCGCCGCCTCCGACTCCATGAAGGCCCGCGACCTCGTCCGCGCGCAGACGCCGGGCCAGGACGCGACGCCGGCGATCATCGTGGTGCACGGTGACGGCCACGATGCCGCGGCAGGCGCCGCAGAGGCCGTCACCCGCATCACCTCGGCCCTCTCGGGAACCGCCCGGCCCGACCACGTCGCGAGCGTGATCTCCACGGTGACCGCTCCCGCCGCCGCGGCCGATCTGGTCTCGCGGGACCGCGGCGCCCAGCTGGTCATCGTGCCCATGACCGGAAGCCCCTCGGACAAGTCCTTCCAGAACGCCGTCGACGAGGTCCGTGCCCTCGCGGCCGACCGCGCGGGCCCCACCGAAGTCGCCGTGACCGGCCCCGCCGGGATCGCCACCGACACCGTGAAGGTCTTCAGCGGCGGCGACAAGGTCATGCTCCTGGCCACCATCCTGCTCGTCCTCGCCATCCTCCTGGCCATCTACCGCTCACCCCTGATGGCCCTCGTGCCCCTCCTCGCCGTCGGCGTGGCCATGCGCGTGGCGGAGACGACCGGCGCGCTCCTCGCGGACGCCGGAATCATCACGGTCAGCTCCCAGACCGCCTCGATCATGACCGTGCTGCTGTTCGGAGTGGGCACGGACTACGCGCTGATCATCACCGCCCGCTACCGCGAGGCCCTCCTCGACGAGCCGGACCGTCCGCGCGCGATGCAGACCGCGGTGAGCCGGACGGCCGAATCCGTCCTGGCCAGCGCATCGACCATCGTGCTCGCCATGTTCGCCCTGCTCGTGGCCGTCTCCCCGGCACTGCACGGCTTCGGGCCCTACCTCGCTCTCGGCGTGGCCGTCATGGCACTGGTGGCGTTCACCTTCATCCCCGCCCTGGTCCTGCTGCTGGGCGGGAGCGTCTTCTGGCCGGGGGGCGTGGCCGAAGCCGCCGAACGAAGCCGTGGTACGGGCATCTGGCACCGCGTCGCCGCTCTCGTCGCCCGGGCCCCGGTCCGGGTGATCACAGCCGTGCTCGCGCTGCTCGTGGTGATGAGCACCGGGTTGCTCGGCTACCGCGAGAGCTTCAACACGCTCAGCGGCTTCCGCGCCGCCACCGAGTCGGAGCGCGGGCAGCACCTCGTCCAGGAGCAGTTCGGCCCGGGTGAGATCGCGCCCAGCACCGTCGTCGTCCAGTCCCGGGACGACCTGCGCTCCAGCACCGCGCCCGCCGGCATCGCCGCCGCGCTCGCCCGCGCCGACGACGTCAGCCGGGTCGGACAGCACCCCCGCTTCGGAGACGACGGCAGGACCGTCTTCTACGACGTCGTCCTCGACCTCGACCCGTACAGCTCCAAGGCGCTCGACGCCATCGGTCCGCTCAGGGAGACCGCGCAGGCCGCGGCCGACGCCGCCGACGTGCAGGACGTCACGGTGCTCGTCGCGGGAGAGACGGCGCAGACCGCCGACATCCGCTCCGCGCTCGACCGCGACACGAAACTCCTCGTGCTCCTGGTCCTGGCCATCGTCACAGCGGTCCTGATCCTCCTGCTGCGCTCGCTTCTCGCGCCGCTCTACCTGGTGGCCACGCTCCTCCTGTCCTTCCTGGCCACCCTGGGCGCCACCACCTTCGTCACCGTCACCGTCCTCGGTGACGAAGGCATCGGCAACCGCGTCACCGCCTACATCTTCGTCTTCCTCATCGCACTCGGCGTCGACTACAACATCTTCATCATGAGCCGGTTCAAGCAGGAGCTGCGCACCCTGCCCCCGGCCAAGGCCATCAGCGCCGCCCTCACGCGCACCGGCGGCGTCGTCTCCTCGGCGGGCCTCATCCTCGCGGCGACCTTCACGGTCCTGATGACCCAGCCGATCCGCGAACTGTTCCAGTTCGGCTTCGCCATGGCCTTCGGCGTCCTGCTGGACACCTTCCTCATCCGGCCGCTCCTGGTCCCCGCCATCGTCCGCCTTCTCGGTGACCACGCCCTGTGGCCCGCACGTCCCCGCCGCAAGACACCTCCCGCGCCCGCCGTGGCCACGCCCGCCGACGGCACCGCGATCCCGACAGGGCGCCTGCTGCGCGCCTTCACCCGGATCGCGGTCATCGAGGCATGCACCTGGGGCGGCCTGCTGATCGGGATGTACTTCAAGTACATCCCGAAGACCACCGAACTCGGCGTACGGCTCTTCGGAACACTCCACGGAGCCGCCTTCGTCGCCTATGTACTCCTGACCGTCCTCGTGGCGATCCGGCTGAAGTGGCGGCTGGGCCGGACGACGCTCTTCGCCCTGCTGGCCGCCGTACCGCCGTTCATGACCGTGGCATTCGAGATGTGGGCCCGCCGTACCGGTCGGCTCACCGAGCCGATC
>NZ_VJZD01000190.1 GCF_009377175.1 Streptomyces adustus | reverse complement strand
GACGTGGGGTGCCGTCCACCGTGACCTGGCGTTCCTCCATGGCTTCGAGGAGGGACGACTGGGTCTTGGGCGGGGTGCGGTTGATCTCGTCGGCGAGCAGGAGGTTGGTGAAGACCGGGCCGGGCTGGAAGGAGAACTCGGCACTGCGGGTGTCGTAGACCAGCGAGCCCGTCACATCGCTCGGCATCAGGTCGGGGGTGAACTGGACGCGCTTGGTGTCGAGTTCGAGCGCGGCGGCGAGGGTGCGGACGAGCAACGTTTTGGCGACTCCGGGGACTCCTTCAAGGAGAACGTGTCCGCGGCAGAGGAGGGCGACGACCAGTCCGGTCACGGCGGGGTCCTGGCCGACCACGGCTTTGGCGATCTCGGCGCGCAGGGCTTCCAGGGAGGCCCGGGCGTTGCCCTGATCCCTGGTGTACCCGGCGTTGTCAGTGGTCGGGTCCATCATGAACGGCGTACCTCTCTTTCGAGGGCGTCGAGTCGGTCGGCGAGTGCGATCAGGGCCTTGTCGTCGCTGGGCGGCGGGCCGAAGAGGAGGGAGTGCAGCAGCTGTCCTTCGCCGTCCAGGTGGGCGGAGAGCGCGGGGAGCAGGGCCTCGGGCGCGTGCGCCTGGGCCACGGGGACGCCCACGAGGGGGGCGAGTCGGGTGCGGGTGGTGGAGCGAAGAGCGGTGGCCGCGCGGTCGCGGGCGTTCGCTCTGCGGTAGAGGCGGGCGCGGCCTTCGACGGTCTCGGAGGCGCGGATCGCCACGGGGAGTCTTTCGGGCACCAGGGGGCCGAGGCGGCGTGCCCGCCACAGGGCGGCCACGGCTGCGGCGACGAAGAGTTGCAGGGTGCCCCACAGCCAGCCGGACGGGAGCAGGTCCAGGAAGCTCGTCTCACCGTCCTGGTCGGTTGCCGAGGCGTCCGCCGGTGAGGGGAGGTACCAGGTCAGATGCGGCCGAGAGCCGAGGAGCTGAAGCGCGAGCGAGGCGTTGCCCTGCTCGTCGAGGGTGTCGTTGTAGAGGATGTCCGGTGCGCCGAGCACGACGGTGTCGCCGCCGCCGGACGCGTTCGGGACGCGCACCAGGGTGGCCAGGCGTGCGCTGGGGTAGCACTCGTCGGCGTCGCGGTGGGTGGTGGTGTAGCGGATGCCGCCGGTGTCCGCGGTGCCGGCGCGCCGGGCGGCGGGCAGGTCGCAGGCGGGGGAGAGCGTCGCGTCGAGGCTGGTGGCGGGGTCCGCGGTGACCCCGGGGGCGAGCCGTTCGACGGACCAGCTGCCCGCGGCGACGAGTACGGTGCGGCCGCCTGTGTCGGCGGTGGTGGAGTGCAGTCGGCTCTGCTGGCTCTGGGTCAGCAGGTCGGGGACGGCGACCAGCAGGGTGGTGTCCGGGCCGGCCGCGGCGCGGGCTTCGTCGAGGGTCGTCACCACATGGGTGTCGACGCCGCGTTCGGCGAGGAGCGCGGCGACGGCGCGGCTGCCGTAGGGGTCGACGGAGCGTGGGTCGAGTGTGCCGTGCCCGGTGTCGGAGCGGACCACGGCGATCGCGACGCCCCCGGCCAGCAGCAGGACGAGAGCGAGGGCGATACCGCGCGCGCGGGTCCACAGATGCCGGGCGGAGGGCGAGACCGAGGTGGACGGGAGCGTGGCCTCTTGGGTCATTCGGCGGCTCCCTGGCGGGCGCTGTGGGCCGTGCTGGGGGCGCTGGTCGCGAGGTCGGGCTTGGCGCTCTCCAGATCGCGGTCGAGTTCGGCGATGCGGTGGTACGACCGCTCGCCCGCCGTGCGACCGCCGTACGTCACGTCGTCGAAGTCCAGGGCGGCCGTGCGCAGCCGGTCGGCGTGCTCGGGCAGGGCGCGGCCCGCTTCCGCGGCGGCCTCGTCGGCGGTGCGGCCGGGGCGGACGTCGAGCAGAGCGCGTTCCTCCAGGGAGCGGACGATGGCCCGCATGCGTTCCTGGACGGCCCTGTTCCAGTGGCCCTGGGCGGCGTGCGCCTCGGCGGCCGCCCGGTGGTCGGCGGCGGTGCGGGGCCGGTCGTCGAACAGGGCGGGGGAGGACGTGGTCGGGCGGCGCGGGGTGCCCAGGCGCCACCACAGGGCGCCCAGCACGGCGAGCACGGCCAGGACGATCAGAACCAGTCCGACCGTCCCCCCGGGGGTCGCGGTCGAGGCGGTGGCGAGGAGTCTGCCGATCCACTCCCACACGGCGTTCAGGGCGCGTTCGACCAGGCCGGGGTCGTTCTGGTGGTACACGCTCTTGGACAGCTCGCGGCGGGCCGCCTCGCGCGCGGGATCCCGCCCGATCGTCACCGGCGGTTCGTCGGAGCGTGCCAGTGAGCCCATGTATGTGTCGCCGGCGCGCAGCAGGGCCCGTACGACCGTGCCGGTGGTGTGCGGCAGCGCCGGCACTGCTGTGAGAACTCCCCCCGTCGGACTCACCGCATCAGCTCCCTGGGGTGGCGCCGGAGCTGCTGTAGCCCTGGACGCCGGCGGCGCGGGCCAGATCGAGGTCGAGCGCCTCGCGGCGGATGCGCTGGTCGATGTAGAGGAGCACGGTGACGCCCGAGCTGATCGGGAAGGTGATCATGGAGCCGATCACCGCGCCGATGCCGCTGATGACGAGGAACGTCCAGCCGTAGTCGCTGCCGCTGGTGAGGAAGCCGGAGATGCCGCCTCCGCTCAGGGCGGCGGCGAGCAGGGTGAACGGGACGACGACGATCGCGGCGACGATGTTCGCGATGAACGCCCCGAGCAGCTGGATGCCGAAGACCCGCCACCAGGCGCCGCGCACGAGCTTCGCCGAGCGGCTCATCGACTTCTGGATGCCCTGCTTCTCCAGCATCAGGGCGGGTGCGGCCAGCGAGTAGCGGACGACCAGCCACAGGGCGACGACGGCGGTGCCCATGCTGCCCAGGACGGCGAGGGCGGCACCGGGCGCCGCGGCCCCCGCGAGGGCGACGAGGATGCCGGGCACCGCGCCCGCGGCGGTGACGCCGAACGTCAGGAGCAGGAGCAGCAGGATCAGGCCGCACAGTTTCGCGCCCTGGGGGCGGGCGTCGCGCCAGGCCTCGCCGGTGGTCACGGGCTTGCCGATGACCGCACGGCTGATGACGGTGGCGAGCAGTGCGGTGGCCACCAGGGTGCCGATCATGGAGACCAGGACGAGCACGCCGGAGTTGAGCAGGGAGTACTCCATGGCGCGCGTGAGCTCGCCGACCGTCGCGCTCGGGTTGTCGAGGGCCTCGGTGCCGGCGCTCTCGTCCAGGACGAGGCCGCGCAGCAGCACGACGACGGTCTCCGTGACGACCGCGACGGCCAGCGACAGGCCCAGCACCGTGCGCCAGTGGGCGCGCATGGTGGCCACCGCGCCGTCGAGGATCTCGCCGACGCCGAGCGGGCGCAGCGGGATCACCCCGGGCTTGGCGGCGGGCGGCGGGCCGCCCCAGCCCGCGCCCCAGCCGTAGTGACCGCCAGGGCCGCCGGGGGGCCGGTGGCCCTGGCCCGGGACGGGCGGTGGGGGCGGCGGGGTCTGGCCGGTGTTCGGCGGGACGGCCGGCGCGGACCACTGCGCCGGTGGCGGCTGCACCTGGGACCACTTGGCGGCGGGGTTCTGCGGGTCCGCGTCCGAGGGGGCCGTGGGCTGTGCGGCGGTTGGCTCGGTAGGGCCGGGCGCATCGGGCGTCTGCCCGTCGGACGGGGCGGATCCGGGCGAGGCCCAGCCCGGAGTGTCTTTCATCGTCGCTCCTTCACGGTGCCCGTCCGCGGTCGCGGCGGAAGGTTGGCAGACATCGTGCCATGGGGTGGTCATCGGGGGACCGGCCGCGGTCGGGGCTGCACGCCTTCAATTGTCCGACGGATCCGGGGCAGACTGACGGCATGGCTGATCAGTACGCGCAAGCAGGCGAGGGCAAGCGGCCGACCGAGATACCCGTCATCCGTTGGGAGGAGCCGCCCGAGGGCCCGGTGCTGGTGCTCCTCGACCAGACGAGACTGCCGAGCGAGGAGGTCGAACTGGTCTGTACGGACGCGTCCGCGCTGGTGGAGGCGATCCGCTCGCTCGCCGTGCGCGGGGCGCCGTTGCTCGGCATCGCCGGGGCGTACGGGGTCGCGCTCGCCGCCGCCCGTGGGTTCGACGTGGACGAGGCCGCGACGGCGCTGGCCGGTGCCCGGCCCACGGCCGTGAACCTCGCCGTCGGTGTGGGCAGGGCCCGGTCGGCGTACGCGGCCGCGCTGGCCCGCGGGGACGCCCGGCGGCAGGCGGCCGCGGCGGCGCTGGCCGCGGCGCGGCAGCTGCACCGGGAGGACGCGGAGGCCAGCGCCCGGATGGCCGGGCACGGGCTGGCGCTGCTGGACGAGTTGCTGCCCGGCGGCGGACACCGTGTCCTCACCCACTGCAACTCCGGATCGCTGGTGTCGGGCGGGGAGGGGACCGCGTTCGCGGTGGCCCTCGCCGCACATCGGGCGGGACGGCTGCGGCGCCTGTGGGTGGACGAGACGCGTCCGCTGCTCCAGGGCTCGCGGCTGACCGCGTACGAGGCGGCCCGCAGCGGCATGGCGTACACCCTGCTCACCGACAACGCGGCGGGGTCGCTGTTCGCGGCGGGCGAGGTGGACGCCGTCCTGATCGGGGCCGACCGGATCGCGGCCGACGGATCGGTGGCGAACAAGGTGGGGAGCTACCCGCTCGCGGTGCTCGCGCGCTACCACCATGTGCCGTTCATCGTGGTGGCGCCGGTGACGACGGTGGATCCGCAGACGGCGGACGGGGCGTCGATCGAGGTCGAGCAGCGTCCCGGGTTCGAGGTGACCGAGGTCACGGCGCCGCAGGTGCAGCCCGCCGGGGCGGGCGGCGGGATCCCGGTGGCGCCGCTGGGCACGCAGGCGTACAACCCGGCGTTCGACGTGACCCCGCCGGAGCTGGTGACCGCGATCGTCACCGAGGAGGGTGTCGTCTCGCCGGTGACGGCCGAGGCGCTCGCCCGGCTGTGCGCCGGGTCGCGCGAGGCGGCGATGGACTGATGTGATCGGGGTGGGGCGAGGCGACGTGGACGCCTCGCCGGTCACGGTCTGCGGGTCGGCGGTCTGCCGCCCGTGAAGGACGGGGACGCCGGTGTCCGTGGCCGAGGGCAGACAGTGATGGCCGGGTACGACTATCGTCACGGGTCGGTGACCCTGCTCACCTGCACCTCCTTCACCGTTACGAGAATGGGATGATGTCGTTTATGAAGGGACGAGTCCTTGTCGTCGACGACGACAGCGCACTGGCCGAGATGCTCGGTATCGTGCTGCGTGGTGAAGGTTTTGAGCCGTCTTTCGTAGCTGACGGTGACAAGGCGCTGGCCGCCTTCCGTGAGAGCAAGCCCGACCTGGTGCTCCTGGACCTGATGCTGCCCGGACGGGACGGCATCGAGGTGTGCCGCCTGATCAGGGCGGAGTCCGGGGTGCCGATCGTGATGCTGACGGCGAAGAGCGACACCGTCGATGTCGTGGTGGGCCTGGAGTCCGGCGCCGACGACTACATCGTGAAGCCGTTCAAGCCCAAGGAGCTGGTCGCCCGCATCCGGGCGCGCCTGCGCAGGTCCGAGGAGCCGGCACCGGAGCAGCTCGCCATCGGCGACCTGGTCATCGACGTCGCCGGGCACTCCGTGAAGCGGGACGGGCAGTCGATCGCGCTGACGCCGCTGGAGTTCGACCTGCTGGTCGCGCTGGCCCGCAAGCCGTGGCAGGTGTTCACCCGCGAGGTCCTGCTGGAGCAGGTGTGGGGCTACCGGCACGCGGCGGACACCCGTCTGGTCAACGTGCATGTGCAGCGGCTGCGCTCCAAGGTCGAGAAGGACCCGGAACGCCCGGAGATCGTCGTGACCGTCCGAGGTGTGGGCTACAAGGCAGGACCCAGCTGACATGACCGGTGACAGCGCCGCTTCGGCGTCCGGGCAGAACGGGGCCCGAGCCGGGCGGCCTGTCGACCGGAAGACGATGACTTCCCGTTGGGGACGTCTGTGGGAGGGCGGGCTGCTCCAGGGCGGGGTCCAGGGCAGCCCGGTGCTGCGCCTGGTCATGCGCTGGGTGCGTCGGCCGCTGCTGCCCGTCATGCGGCTGTGGCGGCGCAACATCCAGCTCAAGGTCGTCGTCACGACGCTGCTGATGTCGCTCGGAGTCGTCCTGCTGCTGGGCTTCGTCGTCATCGGACAGGTGCGCAACGGCCTGCTGGACGCCAAGGTGAAGGCCTCGCAGAGCCAGGCCACCGGCGGATTCGCGGTGGCCAAGCAGAAGGCGGACGAGGCGGCGGCCGGTACCGACGGCGATGCGGCCACGGTGGACGGCCGGCCCTCCCAGAACGTCATCGAGTGGATGAGCAACCTCGTGTCGTCGCTCTCCAGCGGCGGCCAGGGCGCCTTCGACGTGGTGACGCTGCCCGCGGGCGACGACAGCGGCGGCGGCCGCGGACCGCGCGCCTCCGGCGGTGTCGACCCGACGAAGAGCGTGCCCGACGAGCTGCGCGCGCGCATCGACAGCAGCACGGCGGCCGCGCAGGAGTACACCCGCATCCTCTACAAGGACGACGGCAAGGAGTCCCAGCCGGCCCTGGTCATCGGCAAGCAGGTCAACGACCCCAACGGTGACCCGTACCAGCTGTACTACCTCTTCCCGCTGACGCAGGAGGAGAAGTCCCTCAGTCTGGTCAAGGGGACCCTGGCGACCGCCGGCCTCTTCGTGGTCGTGCTGCTCGGGGCCATCGCGTGGCTCGTGGTGCGGCAGGTCGTCACGCCGGTGCGGATGGCCGCCGGGATCGCCGAGCGGCTGTCCGCGGGGCGCCTCCAGGAACGTATGAAGGTCACCGGCGAGGACGACATCGCGCGGCTCGGCGAGGCCTTCAACAAGATGGCGCAGAGCCTCCAGCTGAAGATCCAGCAACTGGAGGACCTGTCGCGGATGCAGCGGCGGTTCGTGTCCGACGTGTCGCACGAGCTGCGCACACCGCTGACGACCGTACGGATGGCCGCGGACGTCATCCACGACGCGCGCGCGGACTTCGACCCGATCACCGCGCGGTCGGCGGAACTGCTCGCCGACCAGCTGGACCGGTTCGAGACGCTGCTCGCGGACCTGCTGGAGATCAGCCGCTTCGACGCGGGCGCGGCGGCCCTGGAGGCCGAGGCGATCGACCTCAGGGAGGTCGTGCGGCGTGTGGTCAGCGGTGCCGAACCGCTGGCCGAGCGCAAGGGCACGACGATCCGGGTCGTCGGCGACCTCCAGCCCGTCGTCGCCGAGGCGGACGCCCGCCGGGTGGAGCGCGTGCTGCGCAATCTCGTCGTCAACGCGGTCGAGCACGGCGAGGGCAGGGACGTGGTCGTGAAACTCGCCTCGGCGGGCGGTGCGGTCGCGGTCGCGGTGCGCGACTACGGCGTCGGGCTCAAGCCCGGCGAGGCCACCCGCGTCTTCAGCCGCTTCTGGCGGGCGGACCCGGCACGCGCGCGTACGACCGGGGGTACGGGCCTTGGACTGTCCATCGCCCTGGAGGACGCGCGGCTGCACGGCGGCTGGTTGCAGGCCTGGGGTGAGCCGGGCGGCGGTTCGCAGTTCCGGCTGACGCTGCCGCGCACCGCGGACGAGCCGCTGCGCGGTTCGCCGATACCCCTGGAACCCAAGGACTCGCGGCGCAACCGCGGGCTCGACGAGGCCGGTATCCCGCGCGGGGGAGGCGAGAAGGCCGCCACCGTGCCGATGCAGTCGACCGGTGAGCACAAGACGCCGTCGAGGGCCCCGCTGGGGCCGCGCACAGCGGGTGTGGCCGCCACCGCGGACCCGACCGCGCTGCCCGGCAATGGCGCGCGCGTGGTGCCCAGGCCCGCCACGGGCGGGCCGAGACAGGACGACACGCCCGCTGTGGAGGCGGCCGCGTCCCGCCGGGACACCCGGTCCCAGGACGCGGACAAGCAAGGGGAGGCATTTCGTGGGCGCTGACCGCGAGGGGGGCGCCCGGCGGATGCCGGGGCGCGCGGTGGTGGCCTACGCCGCCAGTGGGGTCGTACTGCTGGCGGGGTGTGCGTCGATGCCCGACGACGGGGACCTGCGAGGTGTGGAGTCCACGCCGCGCCAGGACATCCAGGTGCGGGTGTTCGCCATGCCGCCGCGGGAGAACGCGCAGCCCTCGGAGATCGTCCAGGGCTTTCTGGAGGCGCTGACCAGCGACGACCCGACCTATGCGACGGCACGGCAGTATCTGACGGGTGAGGCCAGGCAGACCTGGAAGCCCGATGTGTCCACCATGGTGCTGCTGGACGGCCCGGGCACCGAGGCCGATCCGTCGGGGGGCCGGGCGGACGGCGACGACTTCTCGTTCACCCTGACCGGCACCATGGTCGCGGCCGTGGACGCCCAGCAGGCGTACACGCCCGCTTCCGGGCGCTACAGCCAGCCGGTGCACCTCACGAAGAACAGGAAGACCGGGCAGTGGCGCATCGACGGTCTGCCGCAGGGCGTCGTCATGGGCAAGTCTGACTTCGAGCGCAACTACATGTCCGTCAACAAGTACTACTTCGCCTCCAACAGCGCGGATGCGGGAACCGGACAGCCGACGGGCGTGGCCGATCCGGTCTATGTGCGCGAGCGCGTGGACCCGATGACGGAGATGGTGCGCTCCCTCCTCCAGGGCCCCACCAGCTGGCTGCGGCCGGTGGTCAGGTCGAGCTTCCCCACCGGCACGGCGCTGGACAAGGGGGTCACCTCGCTGACGCCCGACGACCAGAACAAGCTGACCGTGCCGTTGAACGACAAGGCCGCCCGGGTCGGGCACACCCAGTGCACCGAGATGGCGGCCCAGCTCCTGTACACGCTGCACAACCTCACCCCGGCGGTGGACGAGGTCGAGCTGCGGGCGGGCGGCGCACGGCTGTGCTCGCTCGACGAGGAGTCGGCCGTGGCCGTCGCCGCGCGGGGCTCGGCCAGCCACCCCGACTACCTGTACTTCATCGACGGCAAGCACCGGCTGGTGCGGATCCCGGGCGGCAGCGGCGACACGCCGAAGGCCGAGCCGGTGCCTGGGCCGCTCGGCGAGGAGGTCAAGCAGCTGCGGGCGGCGGCCGTCTCGCGGGACGAGCACACGGCGGCCGGAGTGAGCGTCGACGGCAAGGCGCTGTACGTCGGTTCCCTGGTCTCGGGCAGTTCGCTGGGGGAGCCCGTGCTGCGCAGCACGGGCAAGACGGAGACCGACCGGCTGACCACGCCCAGCTGGGACGCGCGCGGCGACCTGTGGGTGGCCGACCGCAACCCGGTCGCGCCACGGCTGCTGCTGCTGGAGCAGGGCGCGGGCGTACCGCTGGAAGTGCGCGCTCCGGCGCTGACCGGGCGGATCAGGGACGTACGGGTGGCCGCCGACGGGGTGCGTATCGCCCTCGTGGTGGAGGAGAAGGACGGCAAGGAGTCCCTGCTCATCGGGCGGATCGAGCGCGACGAGAAGGACGGCGAGCGGCCGGTGGTGTCGGTCCTCGAACTGCGCTCCGCCACTCCTGAGCTGGAAGAGGTCACGACCATGGCGTGGGCCGGCGACAGCCGGCTCGTGGTGGTCGGGCGCGAGCAGGGTGGCGTGCAGCAGATGCGGTACGTCGAGGTCGACGGCTCCGTGCCGGAGGGGCCGACGCCCGCCGCCGTGACCGGCGTGAAGGAGATCGCGGCTTCCGAGGACGAGCGGTTGCCCCTGGCGGCCTACTCGGAGGACGGGATCGTCCGGCTGCCTTCCGGCGCGCAGTGGCAGAAGGTGGTCAAGGACGGATCGGCTCCGGTTTATCCGGGGTGATCCGGTCGGCCGGATCCGGGTTTCCGGGTCCGGGCGACGTCCGTCCCCGGTTTTCGGGGTGCGGGCGTGCGGGCAGAGGTTCCGGATTCTTTCCGGATAAAAGGTTGAAGCAGACGGCCGTTTTCGTTCGGGGTGTCCCCGGTACGGAGGCGGCCGTCCGCTTTTCCGGCCTGTCCTGTCGTTTCGCCGCCGTGTGGGGTGCCTGCGCATGTGTGGGGTGTCTGTCCCTCGGAAATGCGCGGAGTTTTCCACAGGGTGTTTTCCACAGGCCTGGCCGAGCGGTGTGGGTGCGGGCACAGTGGTGGACATGCGGGGGTGGTGGCGGGACCTCACCGATCTGGTGCTGCCGGCCGAGTGCGGAGGCTGCGGACGGCCTCGCACGGTGCTCTGCGCGCCGTGCCGTGCCGTTCTGTACGGGGCCGCACCGGGCCGGGTGCGGCCGGTGCCGCGGCCGCCCGGGCTGCCGGCCGTGCACGCGGCGGCGCGGTACGGGGACGAGGTGCGGGCCGTGCTGCTGGCCCACAAGGAGCGGGGCGTGCTGGCGCTCGCGGGACCGCTCGGCACAGCTCTGGCGGGAGCCGTGCGGTCGGGGCTCGCGGCGGCCGGGGCGCGGACCGGCGGGGTCGTCACCGGACCCGGACCCGGAGCCGGCCGGGCCGCGGCGGGGGCCGAGGTGCCGGTGCTGCTTGTTCCCGTGCCGTCCGGGCGGCGGGCGGTGCGGGCGCGGGGGCACGACCCGGCGCGGCGGATCGCGCTGGCGGCCGCCGGTGAACTGCGCCGCACCGGGACACAGGCCCGGGTGCTCGCCGTGCTGCGGCAGCGGCGGTTCGTGGCCGACCAGGCGGGGCTCGACTCGCGGCAGCGGCTGGCGAACCTCGCGGGCGCGCTGACGGTGGCTCCCGGCGCGGGGCGGCTGCTGGAGGCGGGACCGGTCGTGCTCGTCGACGACCTGATGACCACCGGTGCCTCCCTCGCCGAGGCGGCACGGGCGGTGCGGGCGGTTCGGGTCGAGCGGGCCGAGCGGGCCGTGCGGGCGGAGGCGGCGCGGGCGGGGGCGTACCGGTGGCCGGATACGGGCGAACGAGGGTTCATGGGGGCCACCCCCGTGTATCCGCGAGCAGGTCGGGAAGGCAGAGAGGAACGAACGGACGGGACGAGCGAAGGGAGGCCGGGGCCGGTTCGGTCCGGACGGTCACGGGCGGACGACGACGAGTGTCGTGGCCCGGTCTGTGCAGCCGTGATCGCGGCGCCGCCGGATTCTTTCGAAATAAACCGGAACTGACCGTGGGCTTGTGTCGTTGCAGGTAATGAGCCGGTCAATTCACCTGAACGGAGGTACGTCGCGTTAGAGGGTGACGACATCCGTCCGGGCGAGATATGTTCGGTTGTGAGGGAAAGCCGCAGGCCACCCTCGCATATCCGAATGCCGTGCCGTGGTTTTGCGCTATCGGCGACGGCATCGGGGGTGTAGATCTTGCCCATGGGGGAGGAGGAGGTGGAAGTCGCCGAGTCCGAGGTTCCGGAGTTCGCCGGAGCCTGGTGCAAAAGGGAGATGCCCCGCCGTTGATGCGGGGCGATCCGGGAACGGAGTTCTGCGTGGACATCGTCGTCAAGGGCCGCAAGACCGAGGTGCCCGAGCGGTTCCGCAAGCACGTGGCCGAGAAGCTGAACCTGGACAAGATCCAGAAGCTCGACGGCAAGGTGATCAGCCTCGACGTCGAGGTGTCCAAGGAGCCCAACCCCCGACAGGCCGACCGCTGTGACCGAGTGGAGATCACGCTCCGCTCCCGCGGTCCGGTGATCCGGGCGGAGGCGGCGGCCAACGATCCGTACGCGGCACTCGACCTGGCAGCGGAGAAGCTGGACGCCCGGCTGCGCAAGCAGCACGACAAGAGGTACACGCGCCGTGGCGCCCGCAGGCTCACGGCGGCAGAGGTCGCCGACCACGTCCCGGGAGTGGCGACGCTCAACGGCAACGGCCACCCCGTCCCGGCGGAAGCCTCGGACAGCGTGCCCACGAAGCGGATCGGTTCACTGGAAGTGCAGGGCGACGGCCCCCTGGTGGTCCGCGAGAAGACACACGTCGCCGCTCCGATGACGCTCGACCAGGCTCTCTACGAGATGGAGCTGGTCGGACACGACTTCTACCTGTTCGTCGACTCCGAGACCAAGGAACCGAGTGTCGTCTACCGGAGGCACGCGTACGACTACGGTGTGATCCACCTCAGCACGGACACGATGGTCACCCAGGCGCACTCCCCCGACGCGGGCGGAGCGCTCGGTGGCTGACCTTCACGGATGACAGATGAGACGGTGCCCCTGGAGCGCGCTCGCGCCCCCAGGGGCACCGATGTGCGCCTGCCGCGTGCACCGCTCTGTCACCGTGTTGCGGTGCGGGCATGAAAGCATGGGGGCCGCGGCTCAACCGGTGGGCCGCTGCCTTGGGTTGGCGATGGCACAGGACCACGGCCAAAGCCTTCAGGGGGAGGAACGATGGCGGACAGCTTCGGACCGATGCATGACGGGGATGCGGGAGGCGTCGTCGGCATGGGCCCGGACGCGGGTACTTCACGCAAGGAGCCGATCAGAGTCCTTGTCGTGGACGACCATGCCCTGTTCCGCCGTGGCCTGGAGATCGTGCTCGCCGCCGAGGAGGACATCCAGGTCGTGGGAGAGGCGGGCGACGGGGCCGAAGCCGTCGACAAGGCCGCCGACCTGCTGCCGGACATCATCCTGATGGATGTGCGGATGCCGAAGCGCGGGGGGATCGAGGCCTGCACCTCCATCAAGGAGGTCGCCCCCAGCGCCAAGATCATCATGCTGACGATCAGTGACGAGGAAGCGGATCTCTACGAGGCGATCAAGGCCGGTGCGACCGGCTATCTGCTCAAGGAGATCTCCACCGACGAGGTGGCCACCGCCATCCGCGCGGTGGCCGACGGGCAGTCGCAGATCAGCCCCTCCATGGCATCGAAGCTGCTCACCGAGTTCAAGTCGATGATCCAGCGCACGGACGAGCGCCGACTGGTGCCCGCGCCCCGGCTGACGGACCGCGAGCTGGAGGTGCTCAAGCTCGTCGCCACCGGGATGAACAACCGGGACATCGCCAAGGAGCTGTTCATCTCCGAGAACACCGTGAAGAACCATGTGCGCAACATCCTGGAGAAATTGCAGCTGCACTCCAGGATGGAAGCGGTGGTGTACGCGATGCGGGAGAAGATCCTCGAAATCCGGTGACGGCCGGACCGCGGGCGGCGGCCGAGGCGAGGGCAGCCGGCCGCCGTGCGGCAGGTCCTAGGCGAGGGCCCGGGCGAGTTCCGCGGTGAGCGGAGCGCGCAGTTCGGGGGCGTCCACGCGCTCCACGCGGACGTCCGTGCAGTCCACCCAGCCCGCCGCGGCCACCAGGGCCTCGGCCACCGCCGCAACGGCCTTCGGGCCGTCCAGGGTGACCTGCTTGGCGACCAGCGTGCGGCCCTCGCGGGCCGGATCCACCCGGCCGACGAGACGGCCGCCGGCGAGCACCGGCATCGCGAAGTAGCCGTACACCCGCTTGGGCTTGGGAACGTAGGCCTCCAGACGGTGGGTGAAGCCGAAGATCCGCTCCGTGCGCGCCCGCTCCCAGATCAGCGAGTCGAACGGGGACAGCAGCGTGGTGCGGTGACGGCCGCGCGGCGCGGTCTCCAGCGCCGCCGGGTCGGCCCAGGCGGGCTTGCCCCAGCCCTCCACCGTGACCGGGACCAGACCCGAATCCGCGACCACCGCGTCGAACTGCTCGCCCTTGAGACGGTGGTAGTCGGCGATGTCCGCGCGCGTACCGACGCCGAGGGACTGGCCGGCCAGGCGGACCAGGCGGCGCAGGCACTCGGTGTCGTCCAGCTCGTCGTGCAGCAGCGCGGCCGGGATCGCCCGCTCGGCCAGGTCGTACACCCGCTTCCAGCCGCGGCGCTCGACGCACACCACCTCGCCGTACATCAGCGCCCGCTCGACCGCGACCTTCGTGCCGGACCAGTCCCACCACTCGCTGGTCTTCTTCGCCCCGCCCAGCTCCGTCGCGGTGAGGGGGCCCTCGGCGTGCAGCTGCTTGACCACCTGGTCGTAGGTGCCCTCGGGCAGCTCGTGGTTCCAGTGCGGGCGGTTGCGGTAGGCGCGACGGCGGAAGGCGAAGTGCGGCCACTCCTCGATGGGCAGGATGCAGGCGGCGTGCGACCAGTACTCGAAGGCGTGCGTGTCCGTCCAGTAGGCGTCGTCCACCGTCCGGCGGCCCACGGCGCCCAGGCGTGCGTACGGGATGAGCTCGTGGGAGCGGGCGAGCACCGAGATGGTGTCGAGCTGGACCGCGCCGAGATGACGCAGGACACCGCGGACGCCGGCCCGGCGGTCGGGGGCGCCGAGGAAGCCCTGTGCGCGCAGCGCGATGCGTCGGGCGTCGTCCGCCGAGAGGGGGATGGGGCGCGGGGTCGTCATACATCCGCACGATAGAGGGTGGCACTGACAGCGGGAGACGACGAGGGCGGGCACGGGACGGGCGGACACGCGCGCGCGGACACGCGCGCGGACACACCGACACGCCCGGACGCCGACACGCGGTCGTACGGGCGTGCGGCCCGGGGCGCGCGGCCGTGCCTGCCCGCCCTCCCCTGACGCCGGACCGTCCCTGACGCCAGGTCCTAGGCGGAGCGCCCGGGGGCGGGCAGGTACGGCGCCGTGGACGCCAGTCCCAGGTCGGAGGGCAGCAGGGAGCCCACCCAGCAGTCCCGTCGTACGCCCTTGTTGTTGATCGCGGAGCGCAGCGTGCCCTCGACGGTGAAGCCGGACTTCTCCGCCACCGCGCGCGAGGCGTGGTTGCCGACCTCGGCGCGCCACTCGACGCGGTCGACCGCGAGCCGGGTGAAGGCCCAGTGGGCGGCGGCGAGGGCGGCCTCGGTGATGTAGCCGTTGCCGCGGTGCTCCTTCGTGGCCCAGAAGCCGATCTCCGTCATCCCCAGGGAGCGCATGGTGAGCGCGAGCATGCCCACCAGGTCCCCCGCGGGGAGGAAGACGCCGAAGGTGAACATCGAGCCGTCGGCCCAGCCGTCCGGGACCAGCTGGTGCGTGAAGCCCTGGGCGTGCTCGGGAAGGTAGGGCGAGGGGATCGTGGTCCAGCGCTGGATGTCGGGGTCCTGGGCGGCGCCGTACACGGCGTCGGTGTCCTCCGGGCCGACGGTGCGCAGGACCAGCCGGCCGGTGGTGAGCGTGACGGGTTCCATCGGCCGATTCTGCGCGCGTCCGGCCGATGGGCGCCATCTCTTTGCGCCGCGTGAGCCTGTGATCACGTTTCGTGCAATTCGGCGGCCGGGCGCGGCACCATCCGAGTGCTCCGTACGTTGTGCCCATTGAAGACGGCCGTCGTGGTGGCGGCAGGCCTCCCGGGGTGGTGGGGTCCTCGCATACGATGGCCGTTGCTCAGTAAGTCAAATGGAAACCGACCGTCCCAGGCCCGACCGGCAAGGAGACCAACCCCCGTGTCCGTCCTCTCGAAGATCATGCGTGCAGGCGAAGGCAAGATCCTGCGCAAGCTGCACCGCATCGCGGACCAGGTCAACTCCATCGAAGAGGACTTCGTCGACCTCTCCGACGCCGAGCTGCGGGCCCTCACCGATGAGTACAAGCAGCGCTACATCGACGGTGAGAGCCTGGACGACCTGCTGCCCGAGGCCTTCGCCACCGTGCGCGAGGCCGCCAAGCGCGTCCTCGGCCAGCGGCACTACGACGTCCAGATGATGGGCGGTGCCGCCCTGCACCTCGGCTATGTCGCCGAGATGAAGACCGGCGAGGGCAAGACCCTGGTCGGCACGCTGCCGGCTTACCTGAACGCCCTCTCCGGAGACGGCGTCCACCTCATCACGGTCAACGACTACCTGGCCGAGCGCGACTCCGAGATGATGGGTCGCGTCCACAAGTTCCTGGGCCTGGAGGTCGGCTGCATCCTGGCCAACATGACGCCGGCCCAGCGTCGCGAGCAGTACGCGTGCGACATCACGTACGGCACGAACAACGAGTTCGGCTTCGACTACCTGCGCGACAACATGGCGTGGTCGCAGGACGAACTGGTCCAGCGCGGTCACAACTTCGCGATCGTCGACGAGGTCGACTCCATCCTGGTCGACGAGGCCCGTACGCCGCTGATCATCTCCGGCCCGGCCGACCAGGCCACCAAGTGGTACGGCGACTTCGCCAAGCTGGTCACGCGCCTGAAGAAGGGCGAGGCGGGCAACCCGCTGAAGGGCCTGGAGGAGACCGGCGACTACGACGTCGACGAGAAGAAGCGCACCGTCGCCATCCACGAGCCCGGTGTCTCCAAGGTCGAGGACTGGCTGGGCATCGACAACCTGTACGAGTCGGTGAACACCCCGCTCGTCGGTTACCTGAACAACGCCATCAAGGCCAAGGAACTCTTCAAGAAGGACAAGGACTACGTCGTCATCGACGGCGAAGTCATGATCGTCGACGAGCACACCGGCCGTATCCTCGCCGGCCGCCGCTACAACGAGGGCATGCACCAGGCGATCGAGGCGAAGGAAGGGGTGCCGATCAAGGACGAGAACCAGACGCTCGCCACGATCACCCTCCAGAACTTCTTCCGCCTCTACAACAAGCTCTCCGGCATGACCGGTACGGCGATGACCGAGGCCGCCGAGTTCCACCAGATCTACAAGCTCGGCGTGGTCCCGATCCCGACGAACAAGCCGATGGTCCGCAAGGACCAGTCCGACCTGATCTACCGCACCGAGGTCGCCAAGTTCGACGCGGTGGTCGACGACATCGCCGAGAAGCACGAGAAGGGCCAGCCGATCCTGGTCGGCACCACCTCGGTCGAGAAGTCCGAGTACCTCTCGCAGCAGCTCAGCAAGCGCGGCATCCAGCACGAGGTGCTCAACGCCAAGCAGCACGACCGTGAGGCGACGATCGTCGCCCAGGCCGGCCGCCGGGGCGCCGTGACGGTCGCCACCAACATGGCCGGCCGTGGTACCGACATCAAGCTCGGCGGCAACCCCGAGGACCTCGCCGAGGCGGAGCTGCGCCAGCGCGGCCTCGACCCCGAGGAGCACATCGAGGAGTGGGCCGCGGCCCTGCCCGCCGCCCTGGAGCGCGCCGAGCAGGCGGTCCGGGCCGAGAAGGAGGAGGTCGAGGAGCTCGGCGGCCTCTACGTCCTCGGCACCGAGCGGCACGAGTCGCGCCGGATCGACAACCAGCTGCGCGGTCGTTCCGGCCGACAGGGCGACCCGGGCGAGTCCCGGTTCTACCTCTCCCTCGGTGACGACCTGATGCGGCTGTTCAAGGCCCAGATGGTCGAGCGCGTGATGTCGATGGCGAACGTGCCCGACGACGTGCCGATCGAGAACAAGATGGTCACGCGCGCGATCGCGTCGGCCCAGTCGCAGGTCGAGCAGCAGAACTTCGAGACCCGCAAGAACGTCCTGAAGTACGACGAGGTCCTCAACCGTCAGCGCGAGGTCATCTACGGCGAGCGGCGCCGTGTCCTGGAGGGCGAGGACCTCCAGGAGCAGGTGCAGCACTTCATGAGCGACACCATCGACGCCTACATCGCCGCGGAGACCGCCGAGGGCTTCCCGGAGGACTGGGACCTCGACCGGCTGTGGGGCGCGTTCAAGCAGCTCTACCCGGTGAAGGTCACCGTCGAGGAGCTGGAGGACGCGGCCGGCGACCGTGCCGGCCTGACCGCCGAGTTCATCTCCGAGTCCATCAAGGACGACATCAACGAGCAGTACGAGGCGCGCGAGGCGCAGCTCGGCTCCGAGATCATGCGTGAGCTGGAGCGCCGGGTCGTGCTGTCGGTCCTCGACCGCAAGTGGCGTGAGCACCTCTACGAGATGGACTACCTCCAGGAGGGCATCGGCCTGCGCGCAATGGCGCAGAAGGACCCCCTGGTCGAGTACCAGCGCGAGGGCTTCGACATGTTCACCGCGATGATGGAGGGCATCAAGGAGGAGTCCGTCGGCTACCTGTTCAACCTGGAGGTCCAGGTCGAGCAGCAGGTCGAGGAGGTCCCGGTCGAGGACGTCCAGCCGTCGCTGACGAAGGAGACCCAGGACGTGGTCCCGGCCCAGGCCGGCGCGCGTCCCGAGATCCGCGCCAAGGGCCTGGAGGCCCCGCAGCGCCGGGACCGGCTGCACTTCTCGGCGCCCACCGTGGACGGCGAGGGCGGCATCGTCGAAGGCGACTTCGCCGAGGACGACGAGCCCGTGCGCTCGGAGGCCGACGGCCTCACCCGCGCCGAGCGCCGCAAGCAGGGTCGTCGTATCGGCCGTCGCAAGAAGTGACGCACGCCCCGTGCGGGGCGAGCGTGAGCGGTGAGTCGTGAAGGGCCGGGCATCCTCGGGGTGCCCGGCCCTTCGGCGTTCAGCAGTCGTCCGTCAGGGGCCTGCGGGGGCCGCCCAGCTCCACCGCCGTGCAGCGCCAGCGCCGGTCGGCGCCCAGCTCCAGCCGGAAGGCCATGGCCCGCAGCCGGTCGCCCGCGTCGATGCGGGCGAAGGCCTCGACGGCGCCCGGGCGGGGGACGTAGTAGCCGATGTCGCGGACCACGGGGCGGCTGCCCCGGGTGCCGCGCAGGGGGCCGTGCTCGGCGAGCCAGGCCAGTTCGTCGTAGGCCCGGCCGACGGTGTGCCGCAGCATGCGGTGGACGGGGTGCAGCCCGCTGAGCACCGCGAGGAGACGCTCGGCGAAGACATCGGTGGGGCGGGGCTGGGGGACCTGCCGGAGGGGCGACCCGGCGGGGACGACCGGCACCGGGGAAGTGACGGGC
>NZ_VJZD01000018.1 GCF_009377175.1 Streptomyces adustus | reverse complement strand
ATGCCAGGACCCACGCACCACCCGCACCACCCGGATCCGGCGAGCGAGCGACCCCCTGTCCCCGAAGAACGAGGTTCTCTGTGTCCGTCTCCGCCATCCGCCGCATCGCCAGCCCGAAGAAGGCCCTGTCCGTCGTCGCCGTGGCCGCCGCCACCGCCGGAATGGCCCTCGCCGCGGCTCCCGCGCAGGCCAGCACGACGTCCGCCTCCTCCGCCCAGGCGATCGCCCACCGGATGATCCCGGACACGGCCCAGTACAACGCCTTCAACAAGATCGTCACCCACGAGAGCGGCTGGAACCACACCGCCACCAACTCCTCCTCCGGCGCCTACGGCCTCGTCCAGGCCCTGCCCGGCTCGAAGATGGCCACCGCCGGCTCCGACTGGAAGACCAACCCCGCCACCCAGATCAAGTGGGGCCTGGACTACATGAACTCCCGCTACGGCAGCCCCGCCCAGGCCTGGGACTTCTGGCAGACCCACCACTGGTACTAAAACAACCAGTGCCGGGCGCACCCCGCCCACCGCAGGCATCACACGACAAGGCCGCTGCTTCACACGAAGCAGCGGCCTTGTCGTGTCCTTCATCCTGGTGGCCGCGGACCTACGGCGCCCAGGGCTGGCTGACGGCCCAGCTCACGTCGTCCGTCCAGGAGGTGGCGCTGTCCCAGGCGTTCGAGCCGCCATTGCTCGCTATGTAGACGTTGAGGTTGTAGTGCCGGATGAATCGGGTCGGGTAGTTGTACGAGGCGAGGGAGCTGCCCGTGCCGCTCTTGCCGGTCGTCGGACAGAACGTCGCGTCGGCTCTGAACTGGGCCGTGCCGTCCATGGGTTGGCGGTAGAGCCGGAAGTTGGAGTGCCGCAGGAAGTCCCCTGGGTAGTTGCGCGACTCGAAGGAGACGCAGGAGCTGCTGGCCAGGCCCCGGCGGACGATCCAGGTCGAGTCGCTCTTGTCGAGCGCCGAACTGCTGGAGGTGATCGAGGAGACGACCGCCGAGTTGTTCTGGTGGCGGATGTAGTCGGTCGTGCAGCACGAGGTGGTGGCGCGCAGCGAGATCTCCGAACCCGCGGTCAGCGAGCCGGTGCTGCCGGTCGCGCCGCCGTAGCCGACGGAGACGATGTTGGCCTGCACGGAGTCGTCCGCGGCGTCCGTCGGGATGCCGGACGTCATGACTCCTTCGAAGAAGGATCCGATGGAGCCGTTGCTGTTGTCACCGCCGGTGCCGAGGACGATCGCGCCCTCCTGATGCATGGGCGAGTATCCGCTGGTGGTGGGCTCCGCGCCGGAATATGTCGTGGTCAGTCCGCCGGATTGCGCATTGCCGTATTTCAGCGCGAAATGGTTCTGGCCGTTGTTCTTCAGTAACGCGGTCACGAACGGCAGCGGCCCCGTCCCGGTATTGGACGTGTTCTTGCTGTAGCCGGAGTCGGACTGGAACAGGCCGTTCTCCAGGTCGGCCTGCACCCATGGGCCCTGGCCGTAGCAGGGCGAGAACCAGCACTCGGTGCCGAAGTTGATCGCGTCCATGTGGCCGTTGCCGGTGTCCTTGTTGTTCGTCTCGGCATTGCCGTAGTCGAAGCAGCAACTGCCGTTCACGTGGGTTCCGGAGGTCACCATGTACATCCCCTCGGCCTGCCCGTTGACGGCGACGCCCGAGGTGGAGTTGTCCCGGTAGCCCATGCCGGCCGAGATCTCCAGGCCGTAGACCTGGTGTCCGCCGACGGTCACCGGCAGCGCGTCCGCCGGCGCGCCGACATCGGCCGCTCCGGCCCCGCCGGCGCCCTCGACGGTGAGGTCGTTGTGGCGCGACGACTGGTCGTAGATCTGGGTGATGATGCAGGTCGTGCCGGAACAGAAGGAGTCCTGGGCCGCCGCGTTGGCATAGCCGCCGGCGGCCAGCAGACCGATGTTGGCGGTGGCGCTGTCGGAGGCCCGCTGCACCTGGTAGAGCGAGCCGTTGTACGAGGAGTAGAGCGCCCTGACGAGACTGTGCGCGGCAACGCACGGGGTGCCCGCGGCGGCGTAGATGTCGCAGGGCAGCGAGCTCGCGGCCTGGGCCTGGGGCAGGCCGACGGCGAGCGCGAGGACGGTGACGAGCGCCGACAGGGCTGCCAGGGTCGCGGTTCTCAGTCTTGATAACACGGTTGACCTCTTCGTTTTCCGGTGGGGGGATGCGGGTGCCTCACGTTCGACATTTCGGACGACGTTCGATCGAAATGCCGAACCTGTTTCAGCGGTCGAAATGTCGAACAATTACGGAAGAGTGTGCGGCGGAGAAATCGCAATGGCGAACTGTCAATGCAGAGGCGATTGTTGGGCCGAAGTCATGGGCCGTCAAGACTCGCGGAACCGAACAGTGCCCAGTCTTTGATGTGGGTGCTCTGCCCGCCTGCGGACGGTCAGCGGTGGCGCACGGTGATCGTGTGCTCGGCGCTGACGCCGTTCACGGTGACCCGCAGCACCGCGGTGCCGACCCGCCGCGCGACGAGCACTCCGGTGGCCGGGTCGTACGAGACGACCGGTCCGCCGTGGCCGTGGTCGCCGCCCGGCACGTCGACGCGGGTACCGGTCCAGTCGGCGCTGACGGGCCAGGCCACCGGGACCGTGCGGGTGGCGTCCTGCGTGAGCGTGGCCGACGCCGTGGCCCGCTCGCCGACCGCGAGGGTGTCCGGTGCGTCGAGGGTCACCACGTCGACGCGCGCGTGGACCTCCGCCCGCAACCACCTCTCGGAGTCCTCGGACGGAACGTGGAACGCGTCGGTGACGCGGCCTTCCGCCGGGTCGATGCCCAGCATCGTCCAGCCGGTGAATCCCCCGCCGTCGGGCGTGCCGGCCGGGTTCTTGCCGGAGTTGCCGTTGACCAGGTACGGGATGCCGTCGATCGAGGCCGCGGAGAAGACACCGGCGTGGGCGCCGACGAACCCCGCGGACTTGTGGCTGCGGGCCCGGAAGTCGGCGAGCCACTGTTCGACCAGGGCGGCTTCCTTGCGGTCACCGAGTTGACTGGCTCTGTCCGGCAGCGGGTCCTCGGTGGGGTGGTGCTCGAACACCACGACGCCGCTGACGGACGGGTCGGCGGCCGCCGCCGCGAGCTGGTCGTGCAGCAGCTGGAGCTGGGCGAAGCCGCCGCCGCGCAGGGTGCCGCTGGAGGAGTCGAGGGTGATGAAGCGGGTTCCCTCGGTGTCGAAGACCGACGTGGTGTCCCCGAACTCCGCGCTGAAGTTCACCGTCGTCCCGGGGCCCATGACCTCGTGGTTGCCGGGTACGTAGTGCCACGGGACGCTGTGGCCGGTGCGGGCGTCGAACTCGTCGAGCAGTTTGCGGGCGAGCGTGAAGTCCGCGGGCGAGCCCTCGTCGACGAAGTCGCCGTCGAGGACCAGCAGGTCCGGTTCGGCGTCCGCGATCTCCGCGAGGGTGCGGCGGGCCGCCTGGACCTGTGGGCTGTCCGGGTCACGGGCGACGAACTGGGCGTCGGACATGACGGCGACACGCAGGGGTCGCGCGTCGACGGTTCCGTCGGTGACCACGACCGGGTCGGTGACCTTCGGCGGGACGGGCAGCCGCACGTCGGGCGCGACCTCGACCCGCAGGTCGCTGACGGTGACGGCGCCGGTGTAGGAGCGGGCGGCGCTGGTCTCCAGCAGCCGCACCCGCTGGAAGGTCAGGGGGTGGACGGTGCCCGTGGGCACGGGGAACTCGGCCTTGCGCCAGCCGGTCCAGGTGATCAGGGGGCCGTCGAGGTTGGCGGTGACGCCGGAGCCGGAGCGGTACTGCAACCGCGGCCACTCGCCGTTGCCGTCTCCGTTGATCCACAGGGTGACGGCCTGGGGCCGGCCGGGCAGCGGGATCGGCTGCGGGGGCACGGCGTACTGGCCGCGGGTGGCCGTCGACCTGGTGAAGTCGTAGGTCAGGGTGAGACCGGGGGCGCCGTCGTGGCCGGGGGCGGGGGCGACCGAGCCGCCGGGGGCACGGTCGTGCGCCGAGGTCCAGGACGCGGCGTCGAACAGATCCGCGAACGTGGTCTCGGCCAGGCCCACGGTGACCGCCACGTCCGCGGTCATCTTCCCCACGGTCAGGTGCAGGGTGGCGGAGGCGCCGTCGGCCAGCCCCCGCACGGTGAAGGTGGCGTCGCTCGCGGGCCGCACCGACACCACACCGTCACCGCCGGTGACCCGGACGTCGGAGGCGTCCAGGGGCGCGGAGTCGCCGAGGGCGTCGTAGCCCCGTACGGTCAGGCGCGCCTCGCCGCCGACGCCGTTCAGGGCCAGCAGCGTGCTGTTCGGGGCGATCCGCACGGCGGACGCGAGCACGGTCAGGGCCACCGTGCCCGTGGCCCGATGGCCGGACGACACCACGACGCGAGTACGGCCGGAGCGCCGGCCGGTGACGAGGGCGGTGCCCGCCTCGCGGGCGTCGACCGACACCCGGCCGTCCGCGCCGCGCCACCGGACCGGGCCGACGGGCAGGGGTGCGTACGTCTCGTCGTGGGCGAGGGCGCGTACGGTGCGGTGCAGTCCCGGGAAGACCCGGTCGGCGCCGTCAGCCGACAGGGCGGGCAGCACGCGCAGGCCGTGTACGGTGCCCGAGCCGGGGGCCGCGAACAGTCCGATTCCGTTGGCGACCTGCCGTTCCGAACCGTCGGACGGGCTGTTGACCAGGCCGGTCACGCTCTCACCCGGCAGCCGGGCGGCCATCGTGGTCGAGCCGCCGCCGTCCATGTTCAGGGCGTCGACGGCGCCCAGGCCCTTCATGAAGGCGCCGAGTTCGTTGAGGTCCATGCCACGGCTGTCGGTCTGCTTGCCGTCGATCGCCACGAGGTACATGGTGCGACCGTCGGCGGAGAAGCCCACGCCGGTCCGGGAGGTGGCGGTGACCGTGTCGCCGTCGGTGAAATGCTGTACCACGCCGTCGGAGACGAGGACCTGGCCACCGCCGACGGCGACCGCCACCTCGCCGAAGTCGGCGCGCGGGCGGTAGGCGACGTCGACGGCCTCACCCGGCACGAGCGCGGCGAGCGCGTCGGCTCCCGCCTCCCGGCCGATCAGCACACTGGCGCCCGCGGGGATGGGATCGGCGCCGACGGAGGTACGTACGTCGGTGACCTTGCCGTCGCGCAGCCATGCCTCGGCGACCCGGTCGGCGCCGTGCACGGGCTTGGTGCGCGGGGACGGGCCCCACCGGTCGGTGAACAGGCCGATGCCGTCGGCCGCCAGAGCCGGCGAGTTGACGCCGGACAGCTTCAGGTTCCGCGTGCCGTCGACCGTGACCCGACCCTCCAGGAACACCTGGGCCAGCCTGCCGATCCCGTCCGTGCCGATGGCGACCGTCTGATTGCGGCCGGCGGTGGGCGAGTTGACGAGGCCGTCCGTGCGGGAGACGGCCGCGCCCACGGGAGCCTCGGTGTCGTTGATGTCGAAGTAGTCGCCGTTGATCGCGGCGACGGCCCCGGTGCGCCTGGCCTGCTCGGTCACCCGGGATTTGCCCGTGACCGTGCCGGAGGAGATGTGGTCCACGCTCAGCCGGTCCTCGGCGAGGTCCGCGACCAGCACCTGCCCCCGGACCCACCCGGCGGTCCCGAACCGGTCGAAGCGGGTGAGGTTCAGCCCGGGCGCGATCGGCGTCCGCTGCTCGTCGGTGACGATGGACTGCCCGGGGACGCTGGGGATCAGGCCGTGGGCGCTATGGCCCGCTCCCGACGCGCTGCGCGGGGCAGCGCCGTAGGACGCCGTGTCGTAGGACGCCGCAGCCGGTCTCTCGGGCGTGAGCGCCTGAGCGGTCGTCACCGTCGCGGCACACGTGCCGAACGCGCCGGCGAGCGCGAGGACGACGGCACCGCGCCGCGCCGCGGCGCACGACCACCGGAGGGCGGAGTCGAGTGGCAGCGGCACCGGCGGGCCTCTTTCCGTCTGCGTGCGGAGATGCGTGGTCCGAACTCAGTGCACGCGCCCCGGGTGTTGAAGCGCACAGGGGCGCGTGACGGTCGGTGATGCAAAGGATGAACATCGGTCCGCACGACGGCCCCCGGAAGTGTGCTCGAAGGCGGCCGCGGACGGAAGCGTCCCGACCTCGGCCGTACGGCCGGCCCGCATGTTATCGGCGTGCCGCCTTGAGCGGTTCTCGTTAATGCGTACGTCCCGGGCCGGAATCCCGAAAGCGACTCGCTCGCGGCCTCGGTCAAATAGCATCTGACTTGGGTTCTTTCCCTGCTCATTACGAATTGCGGTTCATTGGTTGAAAGTCGCAACCTGCAATGGCCGCCCGGGCCGCGGGGCGGCCTCCGGCTCGCCCGGCCGACCTGCATGGATTCGGCCAACTGTGACCGGCGGCCCGAGGCGGGCGTTGTTTGAGCCGGTCTGGAAATGCGCACTTCAGCGGGGTATCGCTCCGGTTGAAATCGCGCCACGCGGAAGCTGCGACTGACGGGACGGGGTTTTATGGTGCCTATGTGTCTCTCCGCCACCGACCGGAGGGACACCAACGGGGATGGGGGAGACAGTGATCCGCTTCTCGGCGACCGTGGACGACATGACAAGGGTGAGGTTCTCACTCTCCCCACTGGGCGAGACGGTCTACAGCATTCGGATGCTGGCCTCGGCAGAACGCAGAAAGCGGCACCAGCCGTGGGCCGACGACGTGCGCGCGAAGCTCAGGACCGTCGATCTGTTGTCGCTACGCGCGTTGATCCCGCCCACCGGTTACATCCCGGACTTCCTCACCCCGCCGCCGGACGGCTCCGGGCCCCGCAAGATCTCCGAAGAGCTGGAGATGGTGCGCTCGACCCCGAGCGAGCACTTCGTCGCCGAGGTGTCCTGGATGGCCGCCGACCCCGGCACGCCCGCGGCCTGGCGGCAGGAGGCAGCGCCCCTGCACCGCCAGATGCTGGCCCAGCCGGAACCGGCCATCGCCCGGATCGCCGAGCAGCTCCACACGTACTGGCGCCTCACCCTGGAGCCGCACTGGCGGCGGCTCCAGGGCGGCCTCCAGTCCGACATCCGCTCCCGTATGCAGGTCATCGAGAGTTCCGGGGCGGCCCCCGTGTTCTCCTCGCTCCACCCCAGGATCGCCTGGCGGGACCAGAAGCTCACCGTGCGCAGCGCCTACGACTACCAGGAGGACCTGGGCGGCCGGGGCATCGTGCTCGTACCGAGCGTGTTCTGCGGCCCCGAGGTGCTCACCATGACGCCGCCGCAGCAGTCGATGATCGTCTATCCCAGGCCGGGCGTCGAGGAGTTGTGGAGCCGCTACGCCTCGGACCAGCCGAGCCCGCTGGCCGCGCTGCTCGGCGGCGTGCGCTCCGCGGTGCTCGAAGCCCTGCTGGTACCCGCCTCCACCGGCGACCTCGCCGCGGCGATCGACGTCACCCCCGGCGCCATCAGCCAGCACGTCGCCGTGCTGCGCGAGTGCGATCTGGTGACGAGTCGGCGCGAGGGCCGGCGCGTCATCCACTCGCTCACCGAGACGGGCGACGCCCTCGTACGGG
Source organism: Streptomyces adustus (assembly GCF_009377175.1). Lineage (GTDB taxonomy): Bacteria > Actinomycetota > Actinomycetes > Streptomycetales > Streptomycetaceae > Streptomyces > Streptomyces adustus. Next base: position 59,325 of record NZ_VJZD01000018.1, on the reverse strand, counting down.
GTGCCGTGGCGCCCGGCGGCCGCCGCCTCTCGGCCTGAGCGGGGCTCTCGGGACCGGCCGGCCGTACCGCCGAGGGGCGGGGGCCACGGTCGGTTTTAGCGGGGGCTAAAAGCGTTGGGGCGCCGTCGCATGTGTGTTTGGCTCATGGTGCGACGTCGACCGAGACGAACTCGGGCCCCCGGCCCGCCCCCAGGACAGGAGGCGGACGGCCGGGGCCCGGCCGCCGGACCTCCGGCTGCCCTGAGCCCGTCTCCCACACGACTTCCACACGTTCGCCCATGTCACCCTCCCGGACCGACCCGAAGGGAACTTCCTGGTGCCCGCAACCATGTCCGAGGACAACCGCCTTCACGACGTCGTCGTGGTCGGAAACGGCTCGCTCGGTCTGTCCCTCGGCCTCACCCTGGCCCGCCGCGACCTGCGGGTGGCCGTGCTCGGCCGCCCGCACCGGCCCGGGGCCGCGTCCTCCGCCGCCGGGGCGATGCTCGGCACGTTCGGCGAGATCACGACCACCCTGCTCAAGAGCGACTACGGCCGCACCAAGCTCGACTGGGCCTACCAGGCCAGCAAGTTGTGGCCCGAGTGGCTGGCCGGTCTGTCGCCCGACTCGGACGGCACCGACCTGCTGACCGCCGACGGCACCGTCGTCATGCTGAACACCGTCGGCGTGCCCGACATCGACACGCAGAACTTCAAGGCGATCCGCAACACCCTCATCGAGTACGGCGAGAAGTTCGAGGACATCGACCCCGAGGACGTCGAGTGGCTCGACGCCGAGCCCACCGCACGACCCCTCCAGGCGATGTTCCTGCCCAACGAGCACGCCGTGAACGCCCACGGGCTGCTGGCGCGGCTGGAGGAGGCGTTCCTCGCCGCCGGCGGCACGCTGATCGCGGAGCAGGCGGTGCGGGTGGACCACGCCGACGGCCGGGTGCGCGGCGTCCAGTTGGAGTCCGGGACGGTCCTGGCCACCGGGCAGCTGGTGCTGGCCGCCGGGGCCGCGTCCCAGACCGTGCTGGACACGGTCCCCGACCAGGCGGCCCGGATTCCCCGGCTGATCAGCGGTTACGGCGTCTCCGCGCTGGTCGACACCGAGGACGGGACCGCCCCGCGCAGCGTCATCCGCACCCCCAACCGGGCCTTCGCCTGCGGGCTGCACGTCGTCCCGCGCGGCGCCGGACAGGTCTATGTGGGCGCCACCAACATCATCTCCCCCGAGCCCCGTGAGACCCCGCTCATCTCCGACGTGCTGTTCCTGCTCAACTGCGGCAACCGTCAGGTCCGTCGCAGCCTCGGCGAGAGCGGCATACGCGCGATCCAGGTCGGCAACCGGCCCGTCGCGCTGGACGGCATGCCGCTGCTCGGCGAGACGGAGCTCACCGGCCTGTGGATGATGACCGGCACCTACCGCGACGGGCTCACCCTCTCGCCGCTGCTCGCCCGGGAGATGACCGCCCTGCTGCTCGGCGAGGAACCCGGCATCGAGCTGGACCTGTTCCGCCCGGTCCGCTCGCCCATCCAGCCGCTCAGCCGTGAGGAGGTCGTGGAGGCCACCGTCACGCACATGCTCGCCACCGGCTACGAGTCCAACTGGATCGTGCCCGTGGAGTGGCCGTTCACCATCGAGCACTACCTGCGCGTGGCCTACACCCGGATCGCCGACGAGTTCGACCCGGCCTTCACCCCGCCGCCGGAGCTGCTCGCCTCCTCGCGCATCCACCCCTCCATCGCCCAGGCACTGCGTGAGTACTACGCGACCAGCCACGCAGCGGCCACCAGTTGACCCGATCGACACACAAACGGGGAAAGGACCGACGGACCGTGGCCGACCAGTCACTCGCACATCACGTCGAGGACGAGGAGTACCTCGACGTCCTGCTCCGGGAAGCGGAGCGTACGCTCGCCGAGGCCCGCGTATGGAGCCCGCGCGAGGACGCGGAGGCCCTGGCGGCCCATGTGCTGGGCCTTCCGGACAGATCCCCGGACCCGGCGAAGGAACCGGTGCCGGCGGCCGCCGCGCGGGAACTGCGCGCCCTGGTGGCGCGTCGCGCCGCCCGGATCCCGCTCGGTCACCTCACCGGGCGGGCCCGGCTCGGCGGTATCGAGGTCTCGGTCACCGAGGACGTGTTCGTACCGCGGTTCCCCACCGAACTCCTTCTGGCCTGGGGCCTGTCGGCGGTCCGCGCGAAGCGGGCGCCAGTGGTGGTCGACCTGTGCACGGGCTCGGGGGCGCTCGCGCTGGCCTTCGCGCACGCCCGGCCCGACGCCGAGGTGCACGCCGTCGACCTGGACGCGGCCGCGCTGGACTGCGCGCGGCACAACGCCGCCACCCGGGCGGCGCTCGGCGACACCCCGGTCACCGTGCACGCGGGGGACGTCACGGACCCGGGGCTGCTCGCCGCGCTCGACGGCCGGGTGGACCTGGTCCTCGCCAACCCGCCGTACGTGCCCATGGGTACGAAGCTGCTGCCGGAGTGGGGCGAGCACCACCCCCGCCGGGCCGTCTTCGCCGGAGCCGACGGCCTCGACGTCATCCGGGGCGTCGTCGAGTGCGCGACGCGGCTGCTGCGTCAGGGCGGCGGTCTGGCGATCGAGCACGGGGACGCGCAGAGCGACGTGGTACCCGAACTGCTGGCCACGACCGGCGCGTTCGCGCCCGGCGAGGGCCACCGTGACCAGGAGGACCGCCCCCGGACCACGACGACGTACCGCACGGCGGACGACGGGCGGGACACCGGCACGACGGCGGACTCGGCCCCCGAGGCCGGTCTGGCGCGGTTGCGCGCCGAACTCGACGGGATCGACGTCCGGTTGCTGGACACCCTCAGGACCCGGATCGAGTGCTGTGTACGGATCGCGGAGCACAAGCGCGAGCACGCGGTGCCGATGATGCAGCCGCACCGGATCGGCATCGTCCAGGAGCGCGCCGCCCGCTACGGCGCCGAGCACGGCGTCGACCAGATGTTCCTGCGCCGCCTGTACGACCTGGTCATCGAGGAGACCTGCCGGGTCGAGGACCTCGTCATCGACGGGCAGCCCGCCGCCGCGCCGCAGCCGGTCACGGGGGACGTCTCATGACCCCCCGCCCGGTGCGCACGCTCCTCATCGACAACTACGACTCCTTCACCTACAACCTCTACCAGCTGCTCGGCGAGGTGAACGGGCAGCCGCCGACCGTGGTGCGCAACGACGTCGACTGGTCCGGCCTGGACCTGGGCGACTACGACAACATCGTCGTCTCGCCGGGGCCCGGACGCCCCGACCGGGAGCGGGACTTCGGGGTGAGCGCCCGCGCGATCCGCGAGGCCGGACTGCCCGTGCTCGGTGTGTGCCTGGGCCACCAGGGCATCGCCGGACTGTTCGGCGGTACGGTCGAGCACGCGCCCGAACCGATGCACGGCCGGGTCTCCTCGGTGCGCCACGAGGGGCAGGACATCTTCGCGGGGCTCCCGTCGCCCTTCTCCGTGGTGCGCTACCACTCGCTGGCCGTCACCGCGCTCTCCGACGACCTGGAGGGCCTGGCCTGGACCGAGGACGGCGTGCTGATGGGCCTGCGCCACCGCACCGAGCCGGTGTGGGGCGTGCAGTTCCACCCCGAGTCCATCTCCACCGAGTACGGGCGCGAACTGCTGGCCAACTTCCGCGATCTGACCCTCGGCCGCCGCGAGCGGGTCCGGGCCACGGCGCCCCCGACGCCGTACCACCTGTTGGTGCGCCGACTGACCGGGGCGCCCGACACGGCGACCGTCTACGCGGAGCTGTTCGCCGGCAAGCGGCACAGCTTCTGGCTGGACAGCGGCTCCCACGCCGACGGCAACGCCCGCTTCTCCGCGCTGGGGGACGGCACAGGACCGCTCGCCGAGTACGTCACCTACCGGGTCGCCGCCCGGACGGTGCGGGTGGAGCGCGCCGGACGGCCCGACGAGGAGCTGTCGCAGGGGTTCTTCGGCTACCTCGGCGAACAGCTGCGCCGCCGCGCGCTGCCAGCCGACGACTCGTTGCCGTTCGCCTTCAACCTGGGCTACGTCGGCTACCTCGGCTACGAGCTCAAGGCCGAGACCGGGGCCGCGGCCGCGCACACCTCGCCCACGTCCGACGCAGCGCTGCTGTTCGCGGACCGCGCGGTCGTCGTCGACCACGCCGAGCAGGCCACGTACCTGCTGTGCCTGGGCACCACGCCGGACGACCCGGACGCCGTCAAGTGGCTGGACAGCACCGCGGGCCGGCTCGACGTGCTGCCCGCGGAGGTCCCGCGGCAGCGGCGCCCGCTGACCGACGCGGTCCCGCTGGCCGCGGCGTCCCTGGTACCGCGGCACGGCCGGGAGGACTACCTGGCGCGCATCGACGCGTGCCTGGAGGAGATCCGCAACGGAGAGTCGTACGAGATCTGCCTCACCAACATGGTCACCTCGCCCGCGGTGCTCGACCCGCTGGACACCTACCGGCTGATGCGCGGCATCAGCCCCGTCCCCTACGGCGCGCTGCTGGACTTTCCCGGTGTGGCGGTGCTCAGCGCCTCACCCGAGCGGTTCCTGTCGATCGGGGTCGACGGGATCGCCGAGTCCAAGCCGATCAAGGGGACCCGGCCGCGCGGCGCCACGCCCGAGGAGGACGCCGCGCTGGCGGAGGATCTGCGCGCCAGCGCGAAGGACCGCGCCGAGAACCTGATGATCGTGGACCTGCTGCGCAACGACCTCAACACCGTGTGCGAGGTCGGTTCCGTCCATGTGCCCACGCTCTTCGACGTCGAGACGTACCCGCCCGTGCACCAGCTCGTCAGCACCGTGCGCGGCACGCTGCGCCCTGGCACGTCCGCGGTGGACTGTGTGCGGGCCTGTTTCCCCGGCGGGTCGATGACGGGGGCGCCGAAGCTGCGCACCCTGGAGATCATCGACCGGCTGGAGGCGGGCCCGCGAGGTGTCTACTCGGGGGCGCTGGGCTGGTTCTCGCTGAGCGGCGCCGCCGATCTCAGCATCGTCATCCGGACCATCGTGGCCTCCCCGGAGGGGGCGTCCTTCGGGGTCGGCGGAGCCGTCATCGCCCTGTCCGACCCGGTGGAGGAGTACGAGGAGACGCTGGTGAAGTCGCGGACGATGACGGCGGCGATCGCCGGCAGCGCGCCCGGCACCGGAACGGGGGCCGCGTGAGCACGCATCCGTCGGCACCGGCCGGGTCCGGGCTGCGGCGCTGCGTCGTGGCCGGCGGGTCCGGTGCGGTGGGACGCCTGTTCACCGCGATGCTCGCCGACGCCGGTCTCGACGTCTGTGCCGTCGACCCCGAGGCACCCGTCTCCGGCCGGACGGACGTCCGCCTGCTCAAGGGCGACATCACGGCACCGGACGACGCGGTGCGCGCCGAGCTGGCCGGGTGCGACCTGCTGGTGCTCGCGGTGCCCGAGCCGGTGGCACTGGACGCGGTGGGCGCCCTGGCCGGCGTGCTGCCGCGGGGCGCGCTGCTCGCGGACACGCTGTCGGTGAAGTCCCGGGTCGCCGAGGCGGTCACGGCCCGGCTGCCGGAGCATCAGGCGGTCGGTCTCAACCCGATGTTCGCCCCGGCGCTCGGCCTGCCCGGGCGTCCGGTGGCCGCGGTCGTGCTGCGCGACGGGCCGCTCGTCGAGGAACTGCTCGCCCTGGTCTCCGGCGGCGGGGGGCGCGTCGTGCGGATGGACGCCGAGCGGCACGACCGGCTGGCCGCCGCGTCCCAGGCGCTCACCCACGCCACCGTGCTCGCCTTCGGTCACGCGCTGGCCGAACTCGGCGCGGACATCGGGGAACTGGCCGCCGTCGCGCCCCCGCCGCACACCACGCTGCTGGCCCTGCTCGCCCGGATCGCCTCCGGCACCCCGGAGGTCTACTGGGACATCCAGTCCGCCAACCCGTACGCCGAGGACGCCCGCGCGGCGCTCGCGCACGGTGTGGACGGGCTTCGCGATCTCGCCCGCGACGGCGACGAGCAGGACTTCGAGCGTCAACTGCACCGGTTGGCCGCTGTGTTCGGCGACCGACGCGACCACTTCGGGGACGTGTGCGCAGGGCTGTTCACGGCACTGCCCGCCCTCTCCCCCGCCGATCCCGAGGAGAACACGTGATCACCGACGAGCCGAGCACCGCCAGGCCCGCCAACTGGGTCGCCGCCCGGATCGACAGGACCACCGACGCGCTGGACCGCGCCTTCGACGAGGAGCTCACCGGACACGTCATCACCGGGCGCGCCGGCAAGGAGGTCGAGCTCGCGGACGGGAGCCGGGCCGTCGAGTTCGTCTCCTGCTCCTACCTGGGCCTGGAGGAACACCCGGAGCTGGTAGCGGCCGCGCAGGACGCGCTGGGCCGCTTCGGCGTGCACTTCTCCTCCTCGCGCAACCGGATGCGCCCCGTCTACCTGGGGCAGCTCGAAGAACTCCTGGGCGAGATCTACGGCGGCCGCCCGGTGGTGCCGTTCACCTCCGTCGGCAACGTGCACCTCGGGGTACTGCCGCTGCTGGGCAGCGGCGCGCTGCCCGGCCATCCGATCGCGGGCGACGGCCCGGTGTTCCTGATGGAGAAGACCGCCCACGCCTCGATGCAGGTGCTGCGCGGGCTCCTGGAACAGATCGGCCCCGTACGCCGGTTCGACCTCGCGGACCCGCAATCCCTCGAGGTACGGCTCGTCGAGGCGCGCAAGCAGGGCCGCACCCCCGTCGCGCTGGTCGACGGCGTCGGCTCGATGGGCGGGCTGATCGACGTCCGCGCCCTCGCCCGATCGCTGGAGGAGGCCGGCGGGCTGCTGTACGTCGACGACGCGCACGGCGTCTCCATCGACGGCCCCCACGGCGCCGGTTACGCCTACGAGGCCTTCACCGACGGGCTGCCCGGCAACGTGGTGCTGGTGGGCTCGCTGTCCAAGGCCTTCGGCGGTGCGGGCGGCTTCGTCGTGCTGCCCGGCGAGGACGACGTGCGGGTGCTGCGCAAGTTCGCCAACCCGCTGGTCTTCGGGCACTCCATCATGCTGCCGCTGCTCGCCGCCGACGTGGCCTCGGCCAGGCTCCACCTGAACGGCGAGGTGGCCCGGCTCCAGGAGCAACTGTGGTCGAACGCCGCCCTGTTCGACAAGCTGACCGACGGCCGGCTCGTCAGCGCCGGGCAGCGTTCGCCCGTGCGCGGGGCCCACTTCGCCACCGAGCAGGCCGCGTTCGAGGCCGCGCGGCGGCTTCGCTCGGCCGGTGTGCTGGTGCTGCCCGCCTTCTTCCCGACCGTCGCGAAGGGCACGGGGCTCATCCGCTTCGCGCTCTCCGCGCTGCACGAACCCGCCCAGCTGACGGCCGCTGTGGAAGCGCTCGGCCCGATCACCCCCTGACCGTCTCCCCCACCGCGACAGCGAGCCCGCTCCCCGGCGGGCTCGTCCAAGGAGTCACATGAACAAGCGGACCCTGGCCCCTCCGGCCGGACCGGCACGTACGCTCGCCCTGGCCCAGCTGATCAGCAGGACCGGTGACGGCGCGTACTACGTGACGGCGGCCCTGTTCTTCACCCAGGTCGTCGGGCTGTCCGCGGCCCAGCTAGGCCTCGGGCTGACCATCGCCTGGACGGTGGCCCTGGCCCTGGGCGTGCCGCTGGGGCATGTCACCGACCGGCGCGGGGCGCGCGGGTCTGCGGTGTTCTTCTTCCTGTGCGCCTCGGTCGCCATCGGCTCGTACCTGTTCGTGCGCTCCTTCCCGCTGTTCGTGCTCGCCGCGTGCCTGTACGCGGTGGGGCAGCGCGCCGGCTCCGCGGCCCAGCAGGCGCTGCTCGCCGGGGTGGTACCCAAGGAGAACCTCACCAAGGTCCGCGCCGTCCTCCAGGCCAGCTACAACGCCGGTCTGTCGCTGGGTGCCGCGCTCGGCGGCGTGGTGCTGCTGTTCGACACGCGCGGGGCGTATCTCGCGGCCTTCGCGCTCAACTCGGTGGCGTTCGCCGTGGGGGCCGCGGTGCTCTGGCGGGTGCCGCCGGTCGAGGCCGCCCCCGCGCCCGCCGAGGGCGAGCGGACGAAATCGGTGTTCCGGGACCGGCCCTACGTCGCCGTCAGCCTGCTCAACCTGGTCCTCGTGCTGCACATGCCGCTGATCGACGTGGCGCTGCCGCTGTGGATCGTCGGACACACCGAGGCCCCGAAGTGGGTGCTGTCGGTGATGTTCATGCTCAACACGCTCGCCGTGGTGGTCCTCCAGGTGCGGGTGGCTCGCGGGGTGACCGACCTGTCGAGCGCGGCGCGCTACGTGGTGCGCGGCGCGCTGTTGCTCGGCGCGGGCTGTGTCGTCTTCGCCTTCTCCGGCAGCGGCGGCTCCGCCTGGTCGGCGGTACTGCTGCTGGTCGCCGCCGCGGGGGTGCAGACGCTGGGCGAGATGCTGTCGATGGCCGGCAGCTGGGAGATCAGCTTCGGGCTCGCCCCCGACGGCAAGCACGGCCAGTACCAGGCGTTCTTCGGGTCCGGGCTGACGGTGGCCGAGATCGTGGGCCCGCTCGCGCTGACCGGGCTGCTCGTCTACTGGGGCGCGCCCGGCTGGATCCTGCTCGGCGCCCTCTTCGTCGCGGCGGGCCTGGGCATGGTGCCGGCCGTGCGCTGGGGCGAGCGCACCCTGGCCGGCCGGGGGGAGGCGGTGCCGGATGTCGCCGACGCGGCCGGCATCGCGGACGCGACAGACGCGACAGACACCGCCGACACCGCCGACCGCCAGCTGACCAGGGACTGAGGGGGAGGAACGCATGGGCTCGGACGTGGGCACGACCGCGGGGGCGGACGGCGGCGACCGTACGGTGCTGCTCATCGGCGGGCGGGTGGAGACGGTCCGCAAGGCCCGGGGGCTCGGGCTGGACGTCGTCAACGTCCAGCGTCCCGACGAGTACCGGCCCGAGCACGCCGACCTGGTCCGCGCGGCCCTGCTGGTCGACTACACCGACTGGTCCGTCCTGCGGCCCCTGGTGACCGCCGCGCACCAGGTGTTCGGCTTCTCGGGGGTGGCGACCATCACCGAACCCGGGGTGGAGCCCGTCGGCCTGATCTGCGACACGCTCGGGCTCCGCGGCAACGGCCACCACTGCGCCAGGCTGCTGCGCGACAAGGCCGAGATGCGGCGTCACCTGGCCGGTCGGCCCGGCGCGGTCGCCGCCGCCGTGGCGGAGGACCGGGCGGCGCTGGCGGAGTTCGGGGCCCGGCACGGCCACCCCTTCGTCGTGAAGCCGGTGGACGCGGCCGCCAGCTTCGGGGTGCGCCTGGTCGAGGGCCCGGACGCGGTCGAGGACGCCTGGCAGGCGGTCACCGCGCTGCGCGGCAGCACCGAGCACCCGTTCGCCGCCTACTTCCCGGTGGGGCGCTTCCTGATGGAGGAGTACCTGGACGGCCCGGAGTACAGCGTGGAGTCGCTCAGCTTCGACGGCCGGCACCTGCTGCTCGCCGTCACCGAGAAGAGCGTCGCCGACGGCTTCGTGGAGTCCGGGCACGCCCTGCCGGCCCGCCTGCCGGCCGCCGACGAACAGGCCGTACGAGACTGTGTCGCCGCCTTCCTCGACGCCGTGGGGCTGCGCCACGGTCCCGCGCACACCGAGGTGAAGCTCACCTCCCGCGGTCCCCGGGTGATCGAGTCGCACGGGCGGCCGGGCGGCGACCGGATCATGGAGCTGGTCGAGGCGGCGTACGGCGTCGACATCGAGGCGTACACGGTCGGCTGGGCCGCCGGGGTGCTGCCCGCGATCGAGACGCCCCCGAAGGCCCGCGCCGCCGCCGCGACCTGTTTCCTCACCGCCCGACCCGGCCGGGTCACCGGCATCGAGGGCGTCGAGGAGGCACGGGCGCACGAGGGCGTCCTCGGGCTGGACGTCGCCGTGGACGTGGGCGGCACCGTACGCCCGCTCGAGGCGAGCTGGGACCGGGTCGGTCAGGTCCTGGTCACCGGCCCCGACACCGCGGCCGCCCAGTCGCTCGCCCGGCAGCTCGCCGGGAAGATCACCGTGATCACCGAGCCGGCCCCATGAGCGCACCGGTGGAGTCCAGGCGTCAGCCGGCGGCGCGCGGTGCGTGCCGGCCACGGAGCGTGCCGTCGCACCCGGAGGCGGACGAACCGGTGCGCGCGGCCGGAGGTGAGCTGCGCGCCCTGCTGGAGAACCTCGACGGGCAGATCGTCGCGATGGTGCTGCGACGGACCGAACTCGCCCGTCACTACCACGCGCTGCGCCGCTCGGCGGGGCTGCCGCAGTCGGAGCTCGCCTGGGAGAACCAGGAACTGCGCCGGTACGCCGAGCAGTTGGGCGGCCGGGGCACCGACATCGGGCGGGCGGTGCTGGCGCTGTCCCAGGCCGCCCCCGCGCGGCCCGGGACGGACGAGACGAACGGAGGGAAGCCATAGCAGGAAAATCCATCCGCACGAACAACGGAAAGCGCCCGAGGAGATCCGCCGCAATAAGCGACTGAATTCTCCTGCGGGCGCCCGTGCCGCGGTTTCACGCAGCGATCAGAACCCCATGAATTCAGGGTGTTCGGTCAGCTTGTAGAAATGCTCGGCCGGATTGTCGATCAGCTTCCTCCGGTCCAGGTCGATCAGACCGGCGACGCTCGACAGTTCGGCCGCCACGACGCCGTCGGTCCGGATGATCTGCTGCTCGACGTGGAAGATTTTACCTTCGCCCCACACCCACTTACACGTAACGTCGACTTCATCACCGCCACGCAGTTCGTTCCGGAACCGCATGGTGTTCTCAAGCACGGCCGGACCAATTCGAGTGGAAAGCAACTTGTCCTGGGAGATGCCCGCGGCGCGCAGGCTCTCCCACCGTGCATGCTCGCAATATTGCAGGTAGATGGCCTGGTTGAGGTGTCCCTGGGTATCGAGCTCGTACCCGCGGACGACGATTCGTACCTGAAACGGTTCTGCCATACTCGACGGCCCTCCTCCGGTTATTTCCTCACTTCATACCCCAGTCGCGATCTCCGTGCAACCACGCCTCGGCGGGCCGCGGACATCACCAAATACAGAAGGAACGATGAATTCCGTTCATGAGAATCGACACCCTTTGGTAAGAGATTCCCGTGTGACCTGACTCACACCAATGTTTTGGTTGACTTCGACGGGTGCGCCAGTGTTAGCGTCAATGCCGTAACCCGGCTGAGACGAGAATGTAATTCATGGATTCCCCGGCCGGCTGAAGCAGCCGTCATGGCGCCTAATGGAAAGCGAATCTGATGGCGGACTTAATCGGCATCCTGACAAGGATGTCCCGTAAACGTCCCGACGAGCCGGCGATCTCCCACAACGGACGTGAACTGAGCTACGCGCAACTGCTGCTCCAGGTCCGCGCGACGGCGACGCGGCTCGGCCCGTCGCCCGGGGTCGTCGCCGTACTGACCGACCGGTCGCCGGCGACCGTCGTCGCCATGCTGGGCGTGCTCGCCGCCGGTGGCACCTACTGCCCCGTCGATCCGGCCTTCCCCGCCGCCCGGCAGCGGGCACTGCTGGAGTCCGCAGGCTGCACGACCGTGATCGCGGCCCGGCCCGGGGCCTCGGTGCCCGAGGGCACGGAGGGCGTGCTGCGCGTCCTGGCCGCCGGTCCGGACGCGGGGGCCGAGGGCGGTCCGGCCGACGGAGGCCCGGCCATCGGCTCAGGACCGGCCGACGGAGGCCCGGCCACCGGCTCAGGACCGGTCGACGGAGGTCCGGACGACGCCGCATCGGTCGACCCCGGGAGTCCGGCGTACACCCTCTTCACCTCCGGCTCCACCGGTGCGCCCAAGCCGGTGCTGACCCCCCGGCGCGCCATCGACGCCTCGGTCGCCTCGCTGCGCGAGCTCTTCGGGCTCGCGTCCACCGACCGCGTCCTGCAATTCGCGTCGCTCAACTGGGACACCTGCTTCGAGGAGATCCTCCCCGCCCTCACCGCCGGCGCGACCCTGGTCTTCCACGACGAGGCCTACACCGGCTCGCTGTCCCGGCTGCTGAAGACCGTCGCGGACGAGCGCATCACCCTGCTCGACCTGCCCACCGCCTTCTGGCACGAACTCGTCCGGCACCTCGCGGAGGACGGGGCGGCACTGCCCGACTCCGTCCGTACCGTCGTCATCGGCGGCGAGGCCGTCGGCGCGGCCCGGCTGGCGGACTGGCGGGCCCTGGACACCGGGCAAATCCGGCTGATCAACACCTACGGCTGCACCGAGACCACCCTGATCACCCACGCCGTCGACCTGCACGGCCCCAAGGCCCCTGACGAGGCCGCCCGTTGGGGAACGGACGGCGGCCGGGTGCCCATCGGCACCCCGCTGCCGCATGTCCTCGACGACATCGGCGACGACGGCGAACTGCTGGTCTCCGGCCCCGCACTGGCCCTCGGCTACCGCAACCTGCCGGAGGTCACCGCCGAGCGCTTCCTCACCCGCGAGGGCCCGGACGGACCCGAGCGCTGGTTCCGCACCGGTGACCGGGTCGGCCGACGCCCCGACGGCCTCCTCGACCACCAGGGGCGGCTCGACGCGGAGATCAAGGTCCGCGGCATCCGCGTGGACCCCGCGGAGGTCGAGGCGCACCTGACCGCCTACCCCTCGGTCGGCGCGGCCGCCGTCGTGGGCACGCAGACCGCGGGCCGCACCACCATGGCCGCCTACCTCGTGGCCGGGTACGACCACGCGAGCGACACCCTCGCCAGGGACGTCCTGGCGTATCTGCACGAGACCGTGCCCAACCACCTCGTGCCGCACCGGGTCACCGTCGTGCCCGAACTCGTCTACACCGCCAGCGGCAAGATCGACCGTGCCGCGACCCACCACCGGCACGCCCCCGCGGCCGCGCAGCCGCGCCCCCGGAACTGACCGGCGGCCCACGGGCGCCGACCGGCGTACGGGCTCGGCCCGACGCACGTGCACGGCCCCGCGTACGGACACCGATCCACGTACGGACACCGATCCACGTACGGACACCGACCGGCAGCACGGCGCCCGTCGGCGCCGCCCCGGGGCACGGCCCCGGCCGCGCCCCGCACCACGACATCAACGGCTCCCGTGCATCAACGGCGACACAGAAGAGGACAGGCGATGAGCGCTGACGACATAGTCGAGATCTTCCGACGCGTGCTGGAGACGGACGACATCACCGCGGACTCCGACTTCTTCCTGCTGGGCGGGGACTCCCTGCTCGGCACCCGCGTCCTGAGCGCCGTCGCCCGGACGCGGGGCGTGGAGCTGTCATTCGAGGACCTCCTCGACGCACCCACCCCGGACGCGCTGGCCAAGAAGATCGCGGGCGTGACCCGGTGAAGGTCCTCGTCGTCGGCGCGGGCCTGGCCGGCCTGACCGCCGCCACCGACCTCGCGGCACGCGGCGTGGACGTCCAGGTGCTGGAGGCCCGCGACCGGGTCGGCGGCCGGATGCACGGCATCGAGGTGGCACAGGACGACTGGGCCGACGCGGGCGCCGCCTACCTGGGCGAGCGGCACACCGAACTGCTGGCGCTGATGGCCGAGACGGACCTGAAGGCCGTACCCACCGCCATGGAGGGCGCCAGCCGGTTCGCCCTCACCGCCCCGGACGCGACCGCCCCGGACGCGCGGAGCGTGCCGGGCCGCTTCCCGCCGCTGAGCGGGGTCGCGCTGGGCGAACTGTTCGACCTGCTGGACGAGGTGACGCGCACGGTACGCGTCGACGCGCCCTGGCTGACCCCGGACGCGGAACGGCTGGACTCGATCACGGCCGCGGAATGGGCCGAGGAGAACCTCCGTCACCCCGACGCCCGGCTGTTCTTCCCGCTGTTCCTGGGCGAGATGATGGCGGCCGCCCCGGCCGACGTCTCCGTCCTGCACATGGCGTTCTACCTGCGTTCCGGAGGCGGCCTGCGCTACCTCAACGCCTTCGCCGGCGGTGCCCAGGAGTCACGGATCGACGGCGGCGCGCACCGGCTGTGCGAGGTGCTGGCCGCCCGGCTCGGCGACCGCGTCCGGCTCGGCGAACCGGTGCTGGCCGTGGAGCAGGACGGCGACGGCGTCACGGTACGGACCGCGGGCGGCGCCCACCGGGGCGACGCCGTGATCGTCGCCGTACCGCCGGTCCTCGCCGACCGGATCGGCTTCCGGCCCGCCCTGCCCGAGCCGCGCTCCAGCGACCGCACGGCGCCCGGCTGCGCGGTGAAGGTGCACCTCATCCACCCCTCGCCGCTGTGGCGGGAGATGGGCCTTTCCGGCTGGTCGGTCAGCTCGGACGGACCGCTGCTGTCCACCGTCGACGACTCGCCGCCCGGCGGCGTGGGCGTCCTGACCGGCTTCGTCACCGGCGAGGAGGCCAAGCGGTACGCGGCCCTGCCCCTGGCCGAGCAGCGCGCCGCCGCCGTCGCGCAGGCCGCCCTGCTCTTCCCCGGGCTGCCCGAGCCGATCGGCTTCCACGTCACCAACTGGCTGGACGAGCCCTACAGCCGCGGTTGCTACGCGGCCCTGTTCGGTCCCGGCGACTGGATCGCACAGGGTCCCGGGCTGACCCGCCCGCACGGTCGCGTCCACTGGGCCGGCACCGAGACGAGCACCGAGTTCTTCGGGCTGATGGAAGGCGCCATCCGCTCCGGCCGGCGGGCTGCCGCCGAGGCCGCCCACGATCACCCCACCTCAGGGAGCGCACTGTGACCGACCTCAGCCCCATAGCCCCGCTGTCCGTGCGGCAGCAGTTCATGACCGACCCCACCCTGGGCGCGGGCAACTTCCTCCAGAAGGCGCTGGAGGCCAACCCCAATAACACCGTCGCGTACGCCTACAGCCACTCCACCGACCACCGGGGCCAGGTCGTCCTGCGCGGCCACAGCCTCGCCGACCTCGCCGCCCTGCGCGACCGGTACGCCCGCTGGTACCGGGCCAACGGCGTCAAGCCGGGCGAGCCGGTGGCGGTGTTCGTCGCCGAGGGTCTCGAACCGCTGCTGCACTTCCTGGCGCTGACCGCCCTCGGCGCGATCCCGGCAATGATCAACAACGCCATGCCGGAGCGCACCGCGGTCCGCTACATCGACCACGTCGGCGCGGTCGGCCTGGTCGCCGACGACCCGACCCGGCTGGTGGCGGCCTACCGTGCCGACGGCAACCGGCGCCGGCCGCGGTTCGTCGTACCGACCGCCGAGATCCGGGCGTACGACCCCGAGGACGGCGCGCTGCCGGACGTGTACCCCTACCGGCACGACGCCGACGAGGTGGTGGCGCTCATCCACTCCTCCGGCACGACCGGCACGCCGAAGTCGACGATGCTCGCCCACCGGCAGTTCTGGGAGGGCAAGCAGCCGCGCATGGAGCGGTTCCCGGCCCAGCCCGAGGACCGACTGATGTCCCTCATGCCGCACACCCACGCGGGCGGGCTCAGCTACTTCCTGACCGCCACCCTCCTCGGGCTGCCCACCGTCGTCATGGGCGACTGGCGCAGGCAGGCGGTGGAGCCGGTCATGGAGGCCTTCCGGCCGACCATGGTCGCCTCGTTCCCGCGCACCTTCGTCGAGCTGGCGACGGGTGAGCTGCCGGTCAAGGGCGCCGCCCGGGTGCACAGCTGGTTCAACACCGGCGACGGTGCCCACCACGGCCACATCAGGCGGCTGGTGCAGCTCGGCGAGCGCCCCGCGGGCCTGATCAAGCCGTGGCTGCTGCCCCGCGGCCACGACGGCGAAGAGCCCCTGCCCGGCTCGCAGTTCATCGACGGCCTCGGCTCGTCCGAGATGGGCATGGCGCTGTTCGGGCAGGTCACCACGCCGGAGTCGGAGCGCAACGACCGCTGTGTCGGCAAGCCCACCGAGGTCGTCACCGCGGCCGCGGTCCTGGACACCGAGGGCAACGAGGTGCCCGTCGGCACGGTCGGCCTGCTGGCCGTCAAGACGCCCTCGCGCACCCCCGGTTACTGGAACGACCCCGCCCTGACCCGCAGCTTCGAGCTCGACGGCTACTGGCTCACCGGCGATGTCGCCCGCAAGGACGAGGACGGCAACTTCTACCACCTCGACCGGACCGTGGACGTCATCGACACCGAGCAGGGTCCGGTCTACAGCCTCCCGATCGAGGAGGTGCTGCTCGCCGACTGCGCCGACGTGGTCCAGGACTGCGCCGTCGTCGGCGTGCCCGCGGCCGACGGCCGGGGACAGCGCCCGATCGCCGTGGTGCGGCTCCAGCCGGGGGTGACGGAGCCCTCCCCCGGCGAACTGCTCGCGCAGACCGGCAAGGCGCTCGCCGCGGCCGGACTGGAGCCGCTCGCCGCGGTGATCGTCGCGCACGACCTCGCCGACTACCCCACCGGTGTCACCGGCAAGGCCCTCAAGCGTGAGCTGCGGACCCGCTGGGCCACCCTCCTCACCGACCCGGGCTCCACGTCCACCGACGGCTGAGGTCCCGAGCCGCCACAGGCCCGGTCCCCATCCGTCTCCGAAGTCGTCCCATCGAGCGAAGGATGAACTCCCGCATGCTGGAGAGCGACGGCACCACCCTGTGTGTGATCGGGGCCGGGCCGCGAGGTCTGTCCGTCGTGGAGCGCGTCTGCGCCAACGCCGCGGTCACCGGACAGCGGACGGTGCTGCACCTCGTCGATCCGTACCTGCGGCTGGGCAGCCGGGTCTGGCGGGTGAACCAGCCTCCGATGCTGCTGATGAACACCGTCGCCTCGCAGGTGACGATGTTCACCGACGAGAGCGTGACCTGCGAGGGTCCCGTCTCGCGTGGCCCGAGCCTGTACGAGTGGGCGAAGCTGCTGGAGCGGCTGGAACCGTTCGTGCCCTACCCGCCGCACGTGTACGAGGAGGCCGCCCGGCTCGGCCCGGACTCCTACCCGACCCGGGCCCTGTACGGGCGCTATCTGGGCTGGGTGTTCGACCGGCTGGTGCGCACCGTCCCGGACCACATAGCGATCGAGCCGCACGGCACGCCCGCCGTCGCGGTCCGCGACGAGGCGGGCGGAACGCAGACGGTCACCCTGGCCAACGGTACCCGGCTGACCGACCTGGACGCCGTCGTGCTGGCGCTGGGCCATGTCGACATGCCGCTGACCGGGCCGGAGCAGGAACTGGACGCCTTCGCCGCGCGGCACGGCCTCGGCTACATCCCGCCCGGCAATCCGTCCGAGGCCCCGCTGGACCGGATCGCCCCGGGCGAACGGGTCGCCCTTCGGGGGATGGGGCTGAACTTCTTCGACCACATGGCGCTGCTCACCACCGGGCGCGGCGGCTCCTTCGTGCGTGAGCGGGGGACGCTGCGCTACCGGCCGTCCGGCGACGAACCCGTGCTGGTCGCCGGCTCCCGGCGGGGCGTGCCGTACCACGCCCGTGGCGAGAACCAGAAGGGAGCCACCGGGCGCCACCACCCGCTGTTCCTGACCGAGCAGGTCATCGCCCGGCTGCGGGCGCGGCGCGCGGCGGGCGAGCCGGTGGAGTTCGCCCGGGACGTGTGGCCGCTGGTCGACCTGGAGGTCCGGGCGGTCTACTACCACGCGCTGATCGCCCAGGAGCGCGGCCGGTACGACGCGGATGTCTTCCTCGGCGAGTACGTCGCGGCGGTCGGCGCGGACCCGGCCGGTTTCGCCGCCGTCGCCGCGGGGGCGGACGGCGGCGCGGCCGGGTCGCAGGCCGAGCTGCGGCTGCTGCGCGGGTTCGGTGTCGCCGACGCCTGGCACTGGGACTGGGAGCGCGTCTCCCGTCCTTACGGGGACCGGGAGTTCGCCGGTCCGGCGGACTTCCACGACTGGCTGCTGGGGCATCTGCGCGAGGACGTGCGGGAGGCGCACCGCGGCAACGTCCGGGGTCCGCTGAAGGCCGCCCTGGACGTGATGCGCGACCTGCGCAACGAGGTACGGCTCGTCGTCGACCACTCCGGCATCACCGGCGCCTCCTACCGCGACGACCTGGAGTCCTGGTACACGCCGCTCAACGCGTACGTCTCCATCGGGCCGCCGCTCGCCCGCATCGAGGAGATGGCCGCGCTGATCGAGGCCGGCGTGCTGCGCGTGGTCGGACCCGGTATGACGGTGAGCCCGTCCGCCGAGGGCAAGGCGTTCGTCGTGAGCTCGCCCCGGGTCCCCGGCTCCGAGCAGGAGGTGTCGACGCTCGTCGAGGCCCGGCTGCCGCAGGTCGACGTGCGCACGACGGAGGATCCGCTGCTGCGGGACCTCATGACGCAGGGAGCCGCGCGCGCCTACGCGATCGCCGGCCGCACCCGGGACGGCGACAGCCACCGTACGGGCGGGCTGGCGGTCACGCAGAAGCCGTACCGGCTGGTGGAGTGGTCCGGGACCGTGCATCCGCGCCGGTTCGCCTTCGGCATCCCCACCGAGTCGGTCCACTGGGCCACCGCGGCGGGCATCAGGCCCGGCTCGGACTCGGTCATCCTCGGCGACGCGGACGCCATCGCCCGGGCCTGCCTGGCGGCGGGCCCGGCGGTCCGCCTCGCCCGGCCCGTCGCCACCGTCGAAGGAGACTGACCATGGACCTGGAACACCTGTCCGGTGAGGACGCCCCCGGCCTCGACGCCGGTGTGCTGTCCCCGGTGTGGGCGGGCCACGGGGAGTCGCTGTCCGACGAGGCGTGGGTGGCGGCCATGCTCGACGTAGAAGTGGCGCTCGCCCGGGCCCAGGCGCGGCTCGGGGTGGTGCCCGAGCAAGCCGTCGGCGCGATCGAGGCCGTCGTACGGTCCCGGCCCGTCGAGGTGACCCGGCTCGCCCGCCGGGCCCGGGCCTCGGCCAATCCCGTCGTCGAACTCGTCCGTACCCTCATGGAGGCCGTCGCCGCCCAGGACCCGCGGGCCGCCGAGTTCGTGCACCGGGGCGGCACGAGCCAGGACATCCTCGACTCCGCGGCCATGCTGCTCGCGGCCCGGACCCTGACCCGGATCGACGCCGACCTCGGCCGGACCGCCGACGCGCTGGCGCGGCTGGCCGCAGGGCACGCCGCGACGCCCATGGCCGGCCGTACCCTCACCCAGCACGCGGTGCCGGTCACCTTCGGGCTGAAGGCGGCCGGCTGGCTCACCCTGGTGCTGGACGCGAGCGACCGGGTCCGCCGGGTGCGGGCTTCGCTGCCCGCCCAGCTCGGCGGCGCCGCCGGGACTCTCGCCGCCTACCGGGAGTACGCCCGGCTGGCCGGTGCCGACCCGGCGGGTCACGCGGCCGCGCTGACCGCAGCGTTCGCCGAGGAGCTGGGCCTGCGCGCGCCCGAGGCGCCCTGGCACACCGTGCGCACTCCGCTGGCCGACCTCGGCTGGGCCGTGGTCGCCGTCACCGGCGGCCTCGGCAAGTTCGCGACCGACGTCCTGGGGATGGCCCGCACCGAGGTGGACGAGGTGGCGGAGCCGGGCGCCGAGGGCAGCGGGGCGTCCTCCGCGATGCCGCAGAAGCGCAACCCCGTGCTCGCCACGATGATCGTGTCCGCGACCCGGCAGGCCCCCGCCCAGGCCCTGGTCCTCGGGCAGAGTCTGCTGGCCGAGGACGAACGCTCCCCGGGCGGCTGGCAGTCGGAGTGGCAGCCGCTGCGCGAGGCGCTGCGACTGGCCACGGGCGCCGCGCACACCGCGGCCCGACTCGCCGAGGGGCTCGACGTCTTCCCCGACCACATGCTCCGCAATCTGCGCCTGACCGGCGGCGCGGTCGTCTCCGAGCGGCTCAACGCGGTCCTGGCGCCGCTGCTCGGCAAGGCCGCCGCGAAACGGCTGCTGGCCGATGTCGCCCGTGAGGCCGTCACCACCCGCCGCTCCTTCGAGGAGGTGCTGGCGGCCTCACCCGACCTGGCCTCCGCCTCCGAACTCCCGGACGGCACGAAGCTCGCCGACCTGCTCGACCCCGCCAACTACCTAGGGGCGGCCGAGGAGTTGGTGGAGCGCGTGCTCCACCGCCATCGCAGCCGGCCCACATCGAACGCTGAGGACTGAGATGGAAGCCCTGAGGGACACGGCGCCGGGCACACTGGAGGCCCAGCAGCCGTACGAGTACGAGCGTCCACTCCTCGTGGAGCCCGACTGGCAACGGCTGCCCGGCTGGCGCGACATCACCCCGCAGCAGTGGCGCGACGCCCAGTGGCAGCGTGCCCACTGTGTGAAGACCCCCCGGCAACTGCGCGCCGTGATGGGCCCGTTGCTCCAGGACCGCTTCTACGAGGACCTGGAGGACGACCGCCGTCGCTTCGCCACGATGTCCATGCTGCTGACGCCGCAGATGCTCAACACCATGGCGCCGCACGGGCCGACCGAGCCGGTGGCGTTCACCGAGACCTTCCTCGCCGACCCGGTGCGCCGCTACATGCTGCCGGTGGCGAGCGACCGCGACCCCGAGTGGCCCAGCCATCCCTACGCCGAGCGCGACTCGCTGCACGAGTCCGAGATGTGGGTGGTGGAGGGCCTGACCCACCGCTATCCGACCAAGGTCCTCGCCGAGCTGGTCTCCACCTGCCCCCAGTACTGCGGCCACTGCACCCGCATGGATCTGGTGGGCGGTTCCACCCCGCAGGTGGACAAGCTCAAGCTCACCCTGGCGCCGGCCGACCGCCAGGACCAGATCATCGACTACCTCAAGCGCACGCCCGGGGTGCGCGACGTCGTCGTCTCGGGCGGGGACGTGGCCAACGTCCCCTGGCCGCGCCTGGAGTCGTTCCTGATGCGGCTGCTGGACCTGGAGAGCGTCCGGGACATCCGGCTGGCCACGAAGGCGCTGGCCGGGCTGCCCCAGCACTGGCTCCAGCGGCAGGTGATCGAGGGCCTGGAGCGGGTGGCGCGCACCGCCGCCCGGCGGTCGGTCAACCTCGCCGTGCACACCCACGTCAACCATGTCCAGTCGGTCACCCCGCTGGTGGCCGAGGCCGCCCGGACGGCCCTGGACGTCGGCGTCCGGGACATCCGCAACCAGGGCGTGCTGATGCGCGGCGTCAACACCACGCCCAAGGCGCTGCTCGACCTGAGCATGGCCCTCCAGGGCGAGGCGAACATCCTGCCCTACTACTTCTACATGTGCGACATGATCCCCAACGCCGAGCACTGGCGGGTCGCGGTGTGGGAGGCGCAGGACCTCCAGCACCGCATCATGGGCTACCTGCCGGGCTACGCCACCCCGCGGATCGTCTGCGACGTGCCCTACGTCGGCAAGCGCTGGGTGCACCAGCTCGCCGACTACGACCGCGAGTTGGGTATCTCCCACTGGACCAAGAACTACCGCACCGGGATCGAGCTCGACGACCCGGACGCGCTCACGCGCCGCTACCCGTTCTACGACCCGATCTCCACGCTGGGCGAGTCGGGGCGGCGCTGGTGGCGCGAGAACGGACACAGGAAAGAAGGCTGACGATGACCATCCAGGAGAGCATCCGTGACCTCGACCGCCGCGCGGTGCTGCGCAGCGCGGAGATCGTCGCGGAGGTACGGGGCGACCAGTGGGACGCCCCCACGCCCTGCGCGGGCTGGACGCTGCGCCGGCTGCTGGACCATATGACTGCGCAGCACCTGGGGTTCGCCGCGGCCGCCGGGGGCGAGACCTCCGACGCGTCGGTGTGGGAGGAGAAGCCGCTGGCGGACCCGGGGCGCGCCTACGCCGAGGCCGTCGACGCGGTGCTGACCGCGTTCGCCGCCGACGGTGTGTCGGAGCAGGAGTTCTGGCTGCCGGAGATCCACCCGAAGATGCGCTTCCCCGGCGCCCGCGCCATCGGCTTCCACTTCCTCGACTACGTGGTGCACGGCTGGGACGTGGCCGCGTCCCTCGGGATCCCGGCGGCGTACGACGCCGACCTCCTCGACGCCGCGGCGGAGGTGGCCCGCACCGAGGTGCCCGAGGGGCCCTCGCGGGAGCGCCCGGGTGCGGCGTTCCGGCCGGCGCTCGCCCTGAGCGGGCGGGAGAGCGCCGAGGACCGGCTGCTGCTGGTCCTCGGCCGTGACCCGCAGTGGTCGCCGAAGTGACCTGCTCAGTCCGTCTGCCGGACCGGTCGGCCCAGCATGTGGCTCTGGCCCCGGAACTCCGCTATGACCGTGCCGTCCGACCGGCGCACGGTGGCGTCGTACACACCGCTGCGGCCGAACCGGCTGCGCTCGACCGCCTCGGCGGTCAGCTCGTCGCCGGGCTCGGCCGGCCGCAGGAAGGTGACCTGGGCGCCCTGCGCCACGGTCGCCGGGCCGTGGGTGTTGCAGGCGAAGGCGAAGGCCGCGTCGGCCAGCAGGAACAGGAAGCCCCCGTGGGCCGTTCCGTGGCCGTTGACCATGGTCTCGGCGACCCGCATCCGCACGGTCGCCCGGCCCGGCCCGGCATCCTTCAGGGCGATGCCCAGCAACGCGCACGTCCGGTCGGTGGCGTACAGCTCCTCGGCCCGCTGCCGCGCGGCGCGTTCCGCGTCGACCGTGCGCGTTCCGGTGGTTTCCGTCCCCGTCATCGAATTCCCCTTGTCTTTCGGCGTCGAGGAGCAGCATGACATCGTCCGGACCATGGCTCCAGAAATTGAGTGAAATCCCGCCGTCCGAGCGCAGGGCGTTACTCGAGTCGCTCGTCGTGCCGGAGTTCAAGCGTGAACTGATGATGGACGAGACGGATGCGCTTCCCTACGACCAGAGCTATTTCGAACTCGGTCTGAACTCGTTGGGTGCCACGGACGTCAGACAGCGTCTGGAAAGGGCGATCGGCCGTCCGATCGACTCCGCCCATCTCTTCAACCATCCGACGGTGGGACACCTGGTCGACTTTCTCGTCGCCGAGGTCGTCCCCGAGTACTTCGTGTCGGCCACGGCCGCGGGGCCGGTCGCCCAGACCGCCCCCGAGCAGGCAGGACCGTCCACGAAGGACCTGGTAGACGACATGCTCAAGGAGCTGTACCGGTGACCGAGAACCGCACTGACAACCTGGTCAAAGAGCTGCTCCTGGAGAAGTACGAGCCCATAGCCGTCATCGGAATGGGTCTTCGTTTACCGGGTGGCAGCGAAACCCTCGACCAGTTCTCCGAGTTCCTTCGCGAAGGCCGCTCGGGAACGGGACCCGTACCGCCGGATCGATGGGACCTGGCCGCTCTTCAGGCCGCCGAGGAATCGGCCGGAAAACGCCCCCTCGCGGCCGGCGGGGGTTTTGTCTCCGGCTTTGACGAATTCGACCCCAAGTTCTTCAACATTTCCCCGAAGGAAGCCGAGTTCATCGATCCGCAGCACCGCTGGGCGCTGGAGTCGGCATGGCGTGCGCTGGAGTCCGCGCACCTCGACCCCGACACCCTGCGCGGCGGGAACGGCGGGGTGTACCTCGGCGTCGGGCAGATGGACTTCGCGATCGAGGTCGAGGCGCTGGACCTCGCGGAGCTCGACGCGCACGTCGCCGCCGGCACGGCGCACAGCGCGGCGGCCGGGCGGCTGTCGTACTTCCTGGGGTGGCGCGGCCCGTGCATGAGCGTCGACACGGCCTGTTCGTCGTCACTGGTGGCGCTGCACCTGGCGGTGCAGGGGCTGCGCCGCCGCGAGTGCGACGTCGCCCTGGCGGGCGGTGTGAACGTCAACCACCACCCGCGCAACCACGTCGTCTACTCGCGCGCCAACATGCTGTCGCCGGACGGCAGGTGCAAGACCTTCGACGACTCGGCCGACGGCTACGCGCGCAGCGAGGGCTCCGGCATGCTCGTCCTGAAGCGTCTGACGGACGCCCGCCGCGACGGCGACACCGTGCTGGCGCTGGTCCGCGGCTCCGCGGTCCGGCAGGACGGCGAGAGCGGCGGCCTGACCGTCCCCAACGGCACGGCGCAGATCGCGCTGATGCGGGCCGCGCTGGAGAGCGCGGCGCTCGGCCCCGAGGACATCCAGTACGTGGAGGCCCACGGCACCGGCACCTCCCTCGGCGACCCCATCGAAATGGGCTCCATCAACAGCGTGTTCGCCGATTCGCGTGAGCAGGACTCCCCGCTGGTCGTCGGCTCGGTGAAGACGAACATCGGTCACATGGAGGCCGCGGCGGGCGTCGGCGGTGTCGCCAAGGTGGTGTGCCAGCTCCAGGAGGGGGCGATCTACCCGCACATCAACTTCGAGACGCCCTCCCGTCACATCCCGTGGGACCGCTACCGGGTGACCGTGCCGACCGGCGGGCCGCGCCCCTGGGAGGCGCGGGGCCCCCGGCGCGCCCTGGTCAACTCCTTCGGCTTCGCGGGCACGATCGCCTCGGTCGTCCTTGAGCAGGCGCCGCCCGCGCCCGAGCGGCCCGCCGCACCGGCCGACGGCCGGGACGTCTTCACCCTCTCCGCCAAGGACCGCCCCGCGCTGCGGGCGCAGGCCGAGAGCCACCGCGCGTTCCTCGCGGCCCACCCGGACGTCGCCGTGGCGGACCTGTGCTACAGCACGAACGTCGGCCGTACCCACCTCGGCGCCCGGCTCGCGGCCCCGGTCTCCTCGCGCGAGGACCTGGACGGGCTGCTCGCCCGCTACCTGGAGCGCGGCGACGAGGACACGGCCACGGACGGCGGGTTCCGGGACGCGCAGGTGGCGTTCCTGTTCACCGGCCAGGGCTCGCAGTACATCGGCATGGGGCGCACGCTGTACGACCGCTACCCGGTCTTCCGCGACCACCTCGACGAGTGCGACCGGCTCTTCGCCGACCGGCTCGGCCGCTCGGTCAAGGAGATCATGTTCGGTCGGGCGCCGGACAGCGCGGAGGCGATCGACCAGACCCTCTACACCCAGCCCGCGCTGTTCAGCCTGGAGTACGCGACCGCACGGCTGTGGATGTCCTGGGGTGTGCGGCCCACGGTGCTGCTCGGCCACAGCGTCGGCGAGATCACCGCGGCCGCCCTCGCGGGCCTGTTCACGCTCCAGGACGCGGTCGGGCTGGTCGCCGTACGGGCCCGGCTGATGCAGTCGGTGCGGACCCCCGGCGGCATGACCGCCGTGCTCGCCCCGGCCGAGGAGGTGGCACCGCTGCTGGAGGGCTACACCGACGTCAGCTTCGGCGCGGTCAACTCCCCGCGGCAGTGCGTCGTCTCCGGCGGCCGGGACTCCCTCGCCGCGATCGCCGGGAAGCTGGCGGAGCGGGGCGTGCGCACCAAGGACCTGCCGGTCTCGCACGCCTTCCACTCCCCGCTGATGACGGAGGTCTTCGACGCCTTCCGGGAGGCGATCGCCGACATCGACTTCCACGAGCCGCGGCTGAGCTTCGTGTCCAACCTCTCCGGGCAGGTCGCCGGCCTCGACCAGGTCGGCACCCCGGACTACTGGGTGCGGCACATCGCCGAACCCGTCGACTTCGCCGCCGGGATGAGCTGTGTGCAGGCCCGTGGGCGGCACGTCTTCGTCGAGGTCGGGCCCTCCGCGGCGCTCACCGGCATGGGCCGGCAGACCGGCGACCCGGCCGCGCACCTGTGGCTGACCAGCGCCGCCCGCTCCGACACCGGTGCCGACCCGATCCGCACCGCACTCGCCCAGGCCTACGAGGCGGGTCTGGACGTCTCCTGGGCCGGCTACCACCAGGAGCGGCCCGGCCGCCTCGTACCGCTGCCTGGCTATGTGTTCGCCAAGAAGCGCTACCGCCTGCCCGGAGCGCGGCCCCGCACGGCCCTGGCCGCCCCCGGCACGGGCCCGGCGCACCACCCGCTGCTGGGCCTGGAGGTGTCCACCGCCGACCAGCGCGCCGCCGGGGAGCGCGAGTTCGCCACGCGTCTGGACCCGGGCGCCCCGGCGTACCTGGCCGACCACGTCGTCATGGACCAGGTCGTCTTCCCGGGAGCCGGCTACGTCGAGATGGTCCTCGCCCTCCAGGACGCGGTGCACGGCGAGACCGCCCGGCCCGTCCGGGACGTACGCATCCTGGAGCCGCTGTTCCTCAAGGAGGGCGAGCCGGTCGAGGTCCGCGTCCGGCTGCGCACCGAACCCGGCGGGGACCCGGCCGGCGGCCCGGCCGCGGTCGAGATCGCCAGCCGTGTCGACGGCCGCGACGGCGTCATCGAGCGCGTCCACGCCACCGCGACCCTGGGCGCCGCGCCCGAGGGCCGCCCCGGCGCGACGCCGGACACCGTGCTCCAGCGGCTGCGCGCCGCGGTCGAGCAGCCCGGCACCCGCCAGGTGCGGCACCGGGGCGAGGACCTGTACGAGCGCTACGCGGACCTCGGTCTGCCCTACGGACCCGAGTTCCGGCGTGTCCTCGGCGTCGACCGCTTCCCGGACGGCTTCGCGGTCGGTGAGCTGCGCGGCCTGGACACCCCGGCCCCCGAGCAGCTGCGCGCCTCGCTGCTGGACTGCGCGATGCAGACCCTCGGCGCGGCCGTGGACCTCGACGGCACGTATCTGCCCGTCGGCTTCGACCGCGTCGAACTCCTCAAGCGGCCCAAGGCGGACCTGCGCGTCCTCATCCAGGTGACGCTCGACGAGACGGCGGGCGAACTCACCGCCGACATCGCGGCCCTGGAGGGCAACCGTCCGGTCCTCGTCGTCGAGGGGGTACGGCTCAAGCGCGTCGCGGGCGCGGCCGCCGACCCCGACGCGCGGATGCTGCTGCGGCCCCGCTGGCTCAAGCGCTCCCTGCCTCCGGCCGGCCCCGCCGCGCAGGGCCGCGAGGTCCTGGCCGTCCACCACGATCCGGCCGCGCTCGCCGCGACGGCGCGGCGGCTGGCCGAGGCGGGTGTGCGTCTGCTGCACGCCCCGGACGCGGCCGGCGCGCTGCGGCTGCTCGACGAGCACCCCGCGGTCACCGACCTGTGCTGGTTCTGGACCCCGGAGCCCGGCGCGGACGGGGAGAAACGGCTGCGCGCCGAGACCGAGCGCAACTACCGCGACCTGCTCACCCTGACCGACGCCGCAGAGCGTCTCGGCACCGGCCGTGACCTGCGCATGGTGCTGGTGACCGAGCGGGCGCAGTGGCTGCCGGGCGACCGCACCGACACCCTGGACTCGGACCCCCTGGCCGCCGCGTCGCTGTGGGGCTTCGGGGCCGTACTCCTCAACGAGTACCCGGCGCTGCGCACCACCCTGCTCGACCTGACCGGCACGGACCCGCAGCCGCTGGTCGACGAACTGCTGGCCGGTGACGGCGCGGGCGGCGACTTCCAGCTCGCCTACCGGGACGGCATCCGCCACGTCAAACGCCTGCTGCCCGCCGCCGCGGAGGACACCGACGGCAACTTCGAACTGTCCGTCACCGAGTACGGGCAGTTCTCCGCGGTCCGCCCGGTACCGGTCGAGGACCGGGAGCCGGCCGGGGACGAGGTCACCGTCCAGGTCCACGCCGCGGGCCTGAACTTCAAGGACGTCCTCAACGCCCTCGGGATGCTGCGCCAGTACGCCCTCGACAACGGGCTGCCGCACGAGCCGCTGCCGCTCGGCTTCGAGGCCGCGGGCACGGTCGTCGCGGCCGGGCCCGACGCCGGGTTCCGGCCCGGCGACGAGGTCGTGCTCAGCCGGATCGGCTGCATGCGGCGCCGGGTCACGGTGCCGTCCACCGTCGTGGTGCGCAAGCCCACGAGCCTCACCTTCACCGAGGCGGCCGGACTGCCCGCCGCGTACGTCACCGCGTACCACGCCCTGCACCACCTCGCCGGGATCAAGGCCGGTGACCGGGTGCTGATCCACGCCGCCGCGGGCGGTGTCGGACAGGCGGCCGTGCAGCTCGCCCGGCTCGCGGGCGCCGAGGTGTACGCCACCGCGAGCCCCCGCAAGTGGCCGCTGCTGCGCTCCCAGGGCGTGCGCCACATCATGAACTCGCGCACCCTCGACTTCGCCGACGAGGTGCTCGAAGCCACCGGCGGCGAGGGCGTCGACATCGTGCTCAACAGCCTCAACAAGGACTACATCCCGGCCGGACTGCGCGCTCTCGGGCACGGCGGCAGGTTCGTCGAGCTCGGCAAGATCGGCATCTGGTCGGCCGAGGAGATGCGGGCCGAACGGCCCGACGTCGAAAGCCACAACTTCGACCTCAGCGAGCTGCCGCCGCACGAGCTCGACCGGCTCAACAGCGACATCCTGCGCACGGTGGCCGGGCACGTCGAGGCCGGCCGGCTCGGCGCGCTGCCGACCGTCGGGTACGCGCTCGACGAGCTGGAGGAGGCGTTCGGGACGCTCAGCCGGGGTGCCAACGTCGGCAAGGTCGTCATCGCCTTCCGCGACGAGCACGAACGGCCGGCCGCACCCGTCCGCCTCAGCCCCGACGAGACCTATCTGATCACCGGCGGTCTCGGCGCGCTCGGCCTGGCCACCGCCCGCAAGCTGGTGGAGCAGGGCGCCCGCCGCCTCGCGCTCGTCAGCCGACGGGAGACGACGCTGCCCGAGCTGCTCGACCTCTCCGCCGAACTCGGCGACGACACCGAGGTCAGCGTCCATCACGGCGACATCGCCGACCCCGCCGACGTCGAGCGGATCTTCGCCGCCCTCGCCGACGGGCCCGCCCCGCTGGGCGGCGTGGTGCACGCGGCGGGCGTCCTCGCCGACGCACCGCTGACCGGCCAGACCTGGGACAGCATGGAGAGCGTCCTGCGGGCCAAGGTGTACGGGACCTGGCTGCTGCACCGGGCGGCCGCGGCCGTGCCGTCGGTGCGCTTCTTCGTCGGCTACTCCTCGATCGCCTCGGTGCTGGGCGCCGCCGGCCAGGCCAACTACGCGGCGGGCAACGCCTACATGGACGTCCTGCTCCAGGGGCGGGCCGCCGCCGGGCTGCCGGGCCTGAGCGTCAACTGGGGTCCGTGGGCCGAGATCGGCATGGCGGCCTCGCTCAACGCCCAGCAGATCAAGGGCATCGAGGACCGGGGACTGAAGTTCGTCAGGCCCCGCGCCGCGCTGCGCGCCCTGTTCACCGCGCTCGCCCGGCCGCACGCCCAGACGGTCGTCGGCACCTTCGACTGGGACGCCTACACCGCCCTCCAGCCGTTCACCAACGCGCTGTTCAAGGATCTGCTGTCCGGTGACGGCAGGACCCGTGCGCCCGAGATCGACCTGGACGCCGTACTGTCCCGGCCGAAGCCGGAGCGCGAGGCGGCGCTGCGGGAACTGCTGCGCGCCAAGGTCGCGGAGGTGCTGCGGTACGACAGCGCGCAGGACGTCGACCCCGACACCCCGTTCGTGAGTCTCGGCCTGGACTCGCTGGCCTCGGTCGAGTTGAAGAACGCGCTGGAGGCGGTGTTCCGCATCCCGTTGCCCGCCTCCACGCTCTTCGACCACCCGGCCGTACGGCCGCTGGCCGCGTTCGTCGACGGCCGGCTCGTGCCGGACACGCCGGACACGGCCGATCCCGCGGACACGGCGGGCGAGCAGACGCCCGGCGACACCGACGTACGGGACCTGTCCGAGGCCGAGGCGGACGAGGAACTGGCCGCCCTGCGCGAGAGCATGCTGTAGGGCGGTGCGAGGGAACGTGACGAGCAACGACGTGACCAACGAGAACGTGACGGGCAACAACGCGACCGGCTACATCGACTATCTGGAATCGCTGTCCAAGAAGCAGCTCATGGTGATGCTCGCCCGGCAGCGCCAGGAGCAGTCCCAGAAGATCGCCGTCGTCGGCATGGGCTGCCGGCTCCCCGGCGGCACGGACGACGCCCGGTCCCTGTGGACCGCCCTGCGCGAGGGGCACGTCCTCGCCACCGAGACCGCCGGTGTGCCGACCGACAGCCTCGGCCGGCCGCGCTGGCACCTCGGCGCACCCGACCTGGCGCCGCTGGCCGGCCGGCTGCGCCAGGGCGCGTACCTGGACGACGTGGACCTGTTCGACGCCGCGTACTTCGGCATCCCCGAGCAGGAGGCGCTGCACATGGACCCGCAGCAGCGGCTGCTGCTGGAGGTCACCGTGCAGGCCCTCGCGGACGCGGGCCTGTCCCGGGAGCGGCTGCGCCGCTCGGTCGTCGGCGTCTTCGCGGGCGCCGGACCGGTGGAGTACCCGTACGCCTGGCTGCGCGGCGGGCTCCCGGACGGCGGGCTGTCCCCGCACATGAGCACCGGCAGTTCCCCCAGCGCCTTCTCCGGCCGGATCGCCCTGGCGCTGGGGGTGGCCGGTCCGGCGATCACCGTGGACACGGCCTCCTCGTCCATGCTGACCGCGGTGCACCTGGCCGCGCAGGCGCTGCGGCGGCGGGAGTGCGACATCGCGCTGGTGGGCACCGCCAACCTGCTGCTGTCGCCGTTCAGCACCGGCATCCTCGACCGGGCCGGGATGCTGTCGCCGAGCGGCCGCAGCCGGCCCTTCACCCGCCGGGCCGACGGGCACGCGCGCGGCGAGGGATGCAGTGTCGTCGTCCTCGAACGGCACGCCGACGCCGTCGCCGCGGGCCGCCTGCCGTACGCGCTGGTGCGGGGCAGCGCGGTGCACGCGCAGGGCGACCGGCCGAGCATGTCCGTCGCCTCGGCCCGCGGCCAGCGGGCGGTGATCGAACGCGCGCTGCGCGACGCCGGGGTGGCACCCGCCGACGTGCAGTACGTCGAGGCGCAGGCGAACGGCTCCCGGCTGGGCGGCCAGATCGAGGCCGAGTCGATAGCCGAGGCGTACGGGCGGCTCTCCCCCGACGCGCCGCCGCTGCACATCGGGTCGGTCAAGGCGAACATCGGCTACCTGGAGACCGCCTCGGGCGGCCCCGGGCTGATGAAGACCGCGCTCGCCCTCGCGCACGCCGAACTGCCGCCCCAGCCGGGCGAGGACGACCTCGACCCGGACATCCCCTGGCGGCGCACCGGGCTGCGGGTCGCCGCCAAGCCCCTGGCCTGGCCCGCGCCGGGCGTCCGGCGGGCCGGGGTGAGCGGCTTCGGCTTCTGCGGCACCAACGCCCACGTCGTCCTGGAGAGTGCTCCCGAGCGCGCCGCCGGGGAACCGGACCTGCCCGGGCCGTGGCTGCTGCTGCTCTCCGGGCACAACGCGCCGACCCTCGCGGGCACGGCCCGGCGGCTGCACGAGCGGCTGCGCGAGAGCACGGACTGGAGTCCGGCCGCGGTCTGCCGCACCCTCGCCGAGGCACGGGACCATCTGGCGGTGCGGTACGCGTCGGTGGTGCACGACCGGGCCGGTCTGCTGGCGGAACTGGCCCGGGCCGCGGACGGCGCCCCGGCCGGCGCCCCGGCACCCGCGGACGGGTCGGAGCGCACCCTGCTGCTGTCCCGGCTCGCCCGGCGTCACCTCGCCGGGGACCCGCCCGACCTCACCGCGCTGTGGCCCGAGGACGGCCCGCGGCCGCCGCTGCTGCGGCTGCCCGGACCCGCACTGACCGGCCGCCGCTTCTGGCCCGACCACCACAACTGGACCTGACCGGACGACAGTTCGCACGCGACCACCACACCCGGCCGGACCGGCCGACCACCACAACCGGACCTGACCGTCCACGGATTGGACGCCCCTATGCACTATCCGAATCTCCGGACCGCCGTGGACACCGTGGCGTTCCACGCGGCGCGGCAGCCGCGGCAGGTGGCCCTGGTGTGCGAGGGCCGGGAGGTCACCTACGAGCGGCTGCACCACGACAGCAACCGCACGGCCCGTGCCCTCGCCGCCGCCGGGATCGGCCGGGGCTCGCGCGTCGCTTACCTCGGCAAGGAGTCCGAGCACTACTACGAGATCTTCTTCGCCTGCGCCAAGACCGGCGCCGTCCTCGTCCCGGTCAACTGGCGGCTCACACCGGGCGAGGTCGACCACATCCTGGGCGACTCCGAGGCCGAACTGATCTTCGCGGAGCGCGAGTTCACCGAGGTGGCCGAGCGGTCCCGGGACCGGCTGCCGTCCCGGCCCGAGGTGGTGGGCATGGACGGCTGCCGGGGCGGCGGCGTCGGCTTCCGGGAGTGGCGGGCGGAGTTCCCTCCGGACGACCTCGCGGTCGACGCGGCCCCCGAGGACCCGGTGGTGCAGCTCTACACCAGCGGCACCACCGGGCTGCCGAAGGGGGTCGTCCTCCCCCACCGCAGCTTCTTCGCCATCCGTGACCTGCTGGCCGAGCACGGCCTCGACTGGATCGACTGGCACCCGCAGGACGTCAGCCTCATCAGCATCCCCGGCTTCCACGTCGCCGGTATCTGGTGGGCCATGCAGGGC
The DNA here is from genome assembly GCF_009377175.1 of Streptomyces adustus. Classification (GTDB taxonomy): domain Bacteria; phylum Actinomycetota; class Actinomycetes; order Streptomycetales; family Streptomycetaceae; genus Streptomyces; species Streptomyces adustus. The sequence goes on along the minus strand of NZ_VJZD01000018.1, from coordinate 27,420 downwards.
TTCAACGCCGGTGTGAAGAGCGTGTCCCTGCGGATGTTCTCGGCGCACGACGCGGTACGGCTGATCCGCGAGCTCGGTGTCACCACGACCCTGGCCGTACCCGCGATGCTCCAGATGATGCTGAGCGAACCCGGCGTCGGCCCGGCGGACTTCGCCTCCCTGCGCAAGGTCACCTACGGCGGCTCCCCCATCTCCGAGACGCTGCTGCTCCAGTGCATCGAGACCCTGCGCTGCGATCTGGCGCAGCTGTACGGGCTCACCGAGAGCGGCAACACCGCCCTGTGCCTGCCGCCCGCGGACCATGTGCCGGGCAACCCCAGGCTGCGCGCGGCGGGTCGGCCCTACCCGGGTGTGGAGGTCGCGGTGACCGGCGACGACGGCCGGGTCCTGGCGGCGGGCGAGGTCGGGGAGATCCGGCTGCGCACGCCTGCGGTGATGCTGGAGTACTGGGGGCTGAAGGAGGCGACCGCCGAGACCCTCGTGGACGGCTGGCTGCGCACCGGCGACGCCGGCTACCTCGACGAGGACGGCTACGTCCACATCCGTGACCGCATCAAGGACACCGTCATCGTGGCCGGCGAGAACGTCTACCCGGCCGAGGTGGAGAACGCCCTGTGCGGCCATCCGGCGGTGGCCGAGGCGGCGGTGATCGGGGTACCGGACGAACGCTGGGGCGAGGCCGTGCGCGCTTTCATCGTCCTGCGCCCCGGAACAACGGTGAAACCGCGGGAACTGAAACTCTTCCTCCAGGATCGCATAGCCGATTTCAAGTCCCCGAGCGGCTACGAATTCATCGAGCGGATTCCCCGTAATCCGAGCGGGAAAATCCTCCGCAGGGAATTGCGCGAGCGTTTCTGGGCGGGCCGGGAACGTCAGGTCAACTGATCCGGCCCGGGCCGGAGGACAACAGGCCGTCTTTGTCCGTCCGGGCGGGAAGAACCCGCCCGGACGCTTTTGCCTGCCCTACGCCGGCGAGGTATGCCCGCCGCTAACGGCAGCACCCTTGGTGGCGCCACTCGGCCTCGTGCCAGTAGTGGTCGGTGTCGTGGCGGGCGGAGGGTGCCGCGGTCCGTACGCGATGGGGGTGCGCGGTGCGCTCGGCGGCCGCCGCGGGCCCGCGGAACGGCTCCAGCAGCTCCGGTACGGTGTGCAGCCGGCCTCCGGACATGACCTGCCGTACGGCTGCCGCGGCGGCGATGTCGTGCAGCGGATCGCCCTCGACGAACGCCAGGTCGGCGAGGTGACCGGGGGCGACGGCGCCGAGGCGGTCGGCCAGTCCCAGGCAGCGGGCAGCGTTCCCGGTCGCGGTGGTGAGCGCCTCCCAGGGCGCGAACCCGTACTTGACCAGGGCCCGCAGGTTCTGGTGGATGCTGATGCCGATGTCGTCCAGCGCCGCGTCCGTGCCCGCCACGACCAGCCCGCCGGCGCGGTGCACCCGCAGCAGCATGTCACAGTCGCCGACCGTCCAGGCGTGGTCGAGCTCGGCGTCCGGGCCCGACGCGGCGCTGTCGGCCTTCTGCCGCAGCCGCTCGTACTCCCAGTCCGGGAACAGGGTCCGGGTGCGTTCGTCGTCGACCAGCGACCGGTCGTCGGCGAACAGTTCCGTCGCGAACAGGGTGGTGGTGGAGATCCACATTCCGCTCGCGGCGAGCAGGTCCACGGAGTCCTGGAAGGTGCGGCCGGCGGCGAAGCTGAGCGTGCGCGAGTAGCCGAGCCGGTTGCCGCCGCCGGTGTGCTCCATCCCGTCGAGGCCGGTGGCGGCCGCCGGGTAGAGGTAGTGCGAGGTGACCGGCACTCCGGCCGCGTGGCCGCGCTCCACCACCTCGCGTTCGAGGTCGAGCGGCAGCCGGATGTACGACTTCAGCAGGTCGTAGCGGAGCGCGAGGGCCCGCCGCAGGTCGCGGTCGAGCTGGGCGCGGGTGAAGACCGGACGCATCACGCGGTGCCGGCCGCGGGTCCCCTCGAACCCCTCTCCGGAGCCGAAGTAGCGCGGCCCCACCCGGGTGCCCGCCGCCAGTGCCTCCCGGTTCTCCACCATCTGGTACGCGGGGTCGCCCGGGGTCCGGCTGGTGGTCACGCCGTACGCCAGCCAGGCCCGCCCCTGCCGGTCGCCCCACTGGGGGCCGTGCCAGTGCCAGTGGTTGTGTGTGTCGATCAGTCCGGGCAGGACCGTCAGCCCGGTCGCGTCGACGGTCCGCCCGCCCCGGGCGGCACCGCGCCGCACGACCTCGGCGACGCGGCCGTCCTCGACGACGACGTCCACGTCGTGGCGCAGCTCGGCGCCGGTGCCGTCCCACAGGGCCCCGGCCCGTACGACGGTCCGCCCGGCGGGTGCGGGGCGGCGGGTCCAGGTCAGCCGCGTGGGGACGGTGCGGGTGCCGGAGCCGTCGAGGCCGAGGGCGCGCAGCCGCCCGTCGGACAGGTAGAGCAGGGTGGTGCCGCGGGCGTCGAGGGACAGGGAGTCGGTGGTCTCGTCGGTGAGCTGCTCGGGTCCGCCGGTGATCCGCCCGTCGGCGTCCACCGGGACCCGCCAGGCGAGGCTCTCCATGCCGACGATCAGATGCCTGCCGTCCGGCGTCCACAGCGGGCCGTCGCCGCTGCGGGTGGACAGGGAGCGCCCCGGCGCCGGGGCCTGGTAGCGCACCTCGTGGGTGTCCAGGTCGACGGTGAGGATCTGGTTGTGTCCGTTGCTGCTGCGGCGGGAGTACGGGGCGACCGCGGCCAGCGCGATCAGTCTGCCGTCCGGCGACCAGGCGGGGGGACCGGGCTGGTAGAGCTCGCCCACGACCTTGGTCACCGAGCCGTCGGCGAGGGTCAGCACCCAGGTGGCGCCGCCCTCGTCCTGGTACGCGATCCGGGTACCGTCGGGCGACCAGCGCGGCGAGAGCTGGGCGTTCGGCAGGTCGGTGAGCCGCTCTCGGGCACCGGTGGCGAGGTCGTGGCGCCAGAGGTTCGCGGTGCCGGCGCGGTCGCTCGCGTAGACCAGGGAACACCCGTCGGGCGAGAAGTCGGGGCAGGCGTTCCAGTAGCCGTCGCCGACGATCCGCCGGGGCCGTTCGCCTTCGCGCAGCAGCCACAGCGCGTTGAGCGCCCGGAAGGCGACGGTGTGTCCGTCGGGCGACAGCGCGGGGTCGGCGATGCCGAGGACGTCCTGCGGGCGGGCCGAGGTGAGGTCGGGGCCGCGGCGGCGGTAGGGGGCCGGTCGCGCGAGGCTCACTCCGGCGCTGAACGGGATGTCCGTCCGCGCGCCGTCGAGCGTGCGGCGGCGGATGTGTCCGTCGGCGGTGTAGAGGAGTTCGTCGGCGCCGATCCAGCAGGGCGCCAGCGGGAAGACGTCCTCCCCGTCGGTCAGTGCCCGGTCGTCCAGCATGAGCCGGGCGCGCGCGCCGGTGACCTGCACATGGGCCAGGCGGCGGCCGTCGGGGCCGAACGAGGGCGCGTACAGGGCCGCGTCCGCGGGCCCGGTCAGTAAGGTCTCCACCGTCCCCGAGTCGACGCCGACGGCCTCGACCGCCGCGCCGTCGGCGATGTAGGCCACCCGGCTTCCGTCGGGTGACCAGGTGGGCATGGCGACGTTGCGGTCGCCCCGGGTCAGCGGGCGCGTCTCGCCGGTGCGCGTGTCCAGCACCCAGATGCGCCCCGCGTTGCCGCGGTCGGAGGCGAAGGCCACCAGTCGCCCGTCCGGGGAGAACTTCGGCTCCTGGTCGTACCCCGGCCCGTCGGTCAGCCGGCGCAGCCCCGAGCCGTCGGCACCGATCCGCCACAGGTCGTACGCCCCCTCGCGGAACGACTGGAACACCAGGCTCTGCCCGTCGGGCGCCCAGTGCGGCTGGGTGGCGTCCTGGCCGTCCTCGGTGAGCCGGCGGGCCGTCCCGCCGGTCGCCGGCAGCAGCCAGATCGCGTTGAGCGCGTCGAGGGCGATGGTGCGGCCGTCGGGCGCGAGGGAGACGGCGAGATTGGCGCTCTCGCGGGCGACGACGTGCGGGACGGACGCCTCTTCGGCGTCGGCCGCTGCGGCCGGATCTGCTTTTCCGGCGACCGGTATGAACACCCCGAGACCCGCTGCACCTCCGGTTCTCAGCACCGCACGCCGTGAAATCCGTCCGGTTGTCTCCTGGTGCGAGGAATTCGGCTTCGAGTCGTTCGATGTCACGGAGTTCCCCCTGTCGTGATTCGGCGCCAGAACTTTATCCCGGGGAACTGCGACCGAGGGGGGAATATCTCGAACCCATGAACGGTCCGGCGTTCTCGGCATGACCGGAAATCGAATGGCGGGGTGAAGGACCGGCCACTGCCGGATCCCGGTGCCACGATCGGCTTCATGACCCGACTCACCTTGGCGGGACCGGCGTCGGCGATCGCCGTGGTCGTCCACGTGGCGCTGGGCATCGCGTGGTCCCTGCGTGCCTTCGGCGACCGCAGGACGGCGGCACGTCTCGCCTCGCTGGGCATCGACCCGTAGCCCGCCGTGGCCACGGCGGGCCGCCCGGAGGACGTCGACGAGGCCGCGGCCGCCGCGCTGAACACGTCCGGCACGGCACACGTCGACCGCGACGGGTTCGTCACCGTCACCGGTGCTCCGATCGAGGACCGCCCCCGGCCGGAGCACTCGCTCCCCGCCGCTCTCCTGGACGCCCTCGACCGGTACGGCGGCAGCGCGCCCCTGCGCAGACTTGTCGACGACCCCGACCTGAGCCGGGTCCGGACGGCCTGTCTGCGCGGCCGGGACGCCGAGGTGCCCGGCCGGTCCAGCCGCCGCAAGGACCGCCTGGAGTGATGTGCATACCCACGGCCTGGTTCGTGCTCAGATTCCGGCCCGGCCGCCGCGACCCCTTCCGTGAACACTGCGCCCGGCTGCCGCGGCCTCCCGCACCGGCGGTGCTCGACGCCGGTCGGCGCGACCGGCTGCGCAGGAGCGTCTGCCACGAGGAGGAGCGGAGACGGGGCTGAGCCGTCGGGAGAACATGGACACCCCGGACGCGTTCTGGAGCCGCGTCAGTCGCGCGGGCGGGCGAAGCGGGTCACGGCCAGGGGGAGGAACACCGCGAGCAGCGCCAGCGGCCACAGGACGGCCGCCCATACGTGTCCGGACTCGCCGCCCGGTCCGCCGGACAGGTCGCGCACCGCCGTCGTGGTCTGGGACAGCGGGTTCCACTGGACGAAGATGCCGAGCCAGTCGGGCATGGAGTCCGGGCCGGCGAAGGCGTTGGACAGGAAACCGACCGGCCAGACGAGGATCTGCACCGCCTGCACCATCTCGGGCTTGCCGGCCACCAGGGCCAGGTGGATGCCGATCCAGAGCATCGCGAACCGGAACAGGAGCAGCAGGGCGGCCGCGGCGAGGAGGCCTTGCGGGCCGCCGTGGGGCCGCCAGCCGAGGGCGTAGCCGACGCCGCCCAGCAACATCAGGCTGAGTGCCGACTGGAGCATGTCGGCGGCCGAACGGCCGACCAGGACCGCTCCGTCGGCCATCGGCAACGACCGGAAGCGGTCGATGACGCCCTTGTTCAGGTCCTGGGTGACGGCGATCATCGTGCCTTCCAGGCCGAAGGCCATGGTGAGCGCGAGCATTCCGGGGACCAGGTAGTCGACGTACGCGCCTTCCACGCCCCGCCCACCGCCGACGAGGTAGCCGAACATCAGCAGCAGCATCACGGGGAAGGCCACGTCGACGACGACGGTGGCCGGCTGCCGGGCCCAGCGGGCCAGCTCGCGGCGGGTCATCGTCCAGGAGTCGCCGAGTACGTAGGCGGTCATGCCGTGGCCTCTTCCTTCAGGTGCTGCGCGGTGTCGGTGAGGTGGAGGAACACCTCGTCGAGCGTGGGTCGGCGCACGGTGATGTCCTCCGCCTCGATGCCCGCTTCCCCAAGGGCCGCCACGACGGCGGAGAGAGCCGCCATCCGGTCGGTGACCGGAGCGCTGAGCAGCCGCCGGTGGGGGTCGACGCTCACTCCGGACAGGGGCAGCCGGGCGACGGCGGCGTCCAGTCGGCTCGCGTCGCGGAGCACCACGTCGATGCGGTCGCCGCCGGTCGCCGCCTTCAGCTCGTCGGCGGTGCCGTCGGCGACGACCCGGCCGGCGTCGACGACCGAGACGCGGTCGGCGAGCTGATCGGCCTCCTCCAGGTACTGGGTGGTCAGCAGGACCGTGGTACCGCCGCCGACCAGGCACCGGACGGCGCCCCACACCTCGGCGCGACCGCGGGGGTCGAGGCCGGTGGTGGGCTCGTCCAGGAAGAGCACTTCCGGCTCGGTGATCAGGGACGCGGCGAGGTCCAGGCGGCGACGCATACCGCCGCTGTAAGCCTTGACCGGCTTGTGGCCCGCCTGGGCGAGTTCGAAGCGCGCCAGGAGTTCGTCGGCGCGCGCCCTGGCCCGGCGCGCGCCGAGGTGATGCAGCCGGCCGAACATCTCCAGGTTCTGCCGGCCGCCGAGGTCCTCGTCGAGGGCCGCGTGCTGGCCGAGCAGGCCGATGTCGCGCCGAACGGCACCGGGCTCGGTGACGACGTCGTGACCGGCCACTTCGACCCGGCCCGCGTCGGGGCGCAGCAGGGTGGACAGGATGCGCACCAGGGTGGTCTTGCCCGCCCCGTTCGGACCCAGCAGCGCGTGCACCGAGGCGCGCGCAACCGTCAGGTCGAGTCCGTCGAGGGCGTTCTTCGCGGCGCCGGTTCGGCGACCGCCGTATCGCTTGCGCAGTCCTTCGATGACGATCGCCGTTTCGGCCACCAGGGCTCCCCACTAATCAAACTTGACTACTCGAAGGCGGCCGAAGGTAACTCGGATCGCATCTCTAGTCAAACTTGATTAGTGATCGTCCCGGGGGTGCCGGACCCCGGTCGCGTACGGGTTCTCCTCGCCCTCGCCGAGGACGCCGACGAACGGCTCACCCTCACCGGCGAAGACGTAGGCGCCGCCCTGGATGCGGTCGATGAGCCCGCGGGTCCACTCGGCGCCGGAGTCGGCGCTGTGCACCCACAGGTTCATGAGCTCGCCGATGTGGCCGAACTGTCCGGGGTCGCCGCCGGGCGTGTAGGAGGTCGTGACGGTCTCACGCCAGGTCTCGATGGCCGTGACCCGCTCCCGAAGGAGCGCAAGCACCTCCGCACGGCTCAGGTCGACCATGAAGCCGAGTCCGGCGGACAGGACGTCGGGTTTCTGGTCGTAGGCGGTGAGGGATTCGCGGAGCAGGCGGAAGTACTCCTCGGCGCCCTTGTCGGTGATCTCGTACTCGGTGCGCGGCGGGCCGCCCGCGGTGGACGGCGCGACCTCGTGCGCGTGCAGAAGGCCTTGCTTCGCCATCTGCTTCAGCGCGTGGTAGATCGACCCGGGCTGGGCGTTGGACCATTCGTGCGCGCCCCAGTACTCCAGGTCGTTGCGCACCTGGTACCCGTGCGCCCGCCCGTGTTGACGGACCGCGCCGAGCACCAGGAGTCGGATCACTGACATGGGGTTCAGCCTATGGGCAGCGCTTCGCCGGGTTCCGCCGCGGTACGCGGAACCGCCCCGCGATTCCCGCGCCGACGCGGCGTCGGGCGGCCCGGTCCGCCCCGGGGAGAGACTGCGGCGGACGACACCAACACGTTCTTCGAGGGGCTGTCGGACGGCGAGCTGCCGATTCGCGAGGTCACCGACCTCGTGGACCACGCCCTGTGCGCCGCGCGCGAGGAGTGGCCGGGGCGGCGCCGCTCCCGGGCGAGGCCGTGACAGGCCTGTCCGGGAGCGGCACCGGGCCGGTCAGCAGGAGAGGTTGGCTCCGGGCGTGACACCCAGGATCGAGGTGAAGCGCTGGTAGGCGTCCACCCGGCTCTGCACCTGCGCGGGGTTGCGGCCGTCGCACTCCAGCGAGCCGTTGATGCTGCGGATGGTCTGCCCGAAGCCCGCGCTGTTGACCATCGCGTTGTGCGGGGTCATGGTGCCGGGGCCCGACTGGGTGTTCCAGTACCAGAGGCCGGTCTTCCAGGCCACCGCCGAGTCGGTCTGGACGAGGTTCGGGTTGCCGAGCAGGTCGATGCCGAGCGCGTCACCCGCGGCCTTGTAGTTGAAGTTCCAGCTGAGCTGGATCGGGCCGCGCCCGTAGTAGGCCGACTGGCCGGCCGGGCAGCCGTAGGGCTGGCTCCAGTCGCAGTAGTGCGAGTAGTTCGCGGTGTTCTGCTCCACCACGTAGACCAGGCCGCCGGTCTCGTGGTTGACGTTGGCGAGGAACGCGGCGGCCTCCTGCTTCCGGACGGTGTCGCTGCCGGTGTTGGCGAAGGCGGGGAACGAACTCAGGGCGGCCTTGAGGCCGTTGTAGGTGTAGAAGGAGTTCCGGCTCGGGAACATCTGGTTGAACTGCGCCTCGCTCACGACGAATCCGTCGGAGGGGTTGGTCGAGCCGCCGCCGTCGCAGGTGTAGGGGTCCCAGAACCAGGTGCTGATCGTGGGGTCGTAGCCCGGGTTGTCGTGCTCGGCGATGTAGGCCTTGCCGTCGGTGTACCGGACGATGTTGCCGGTGACGTACGACCTGCCCGCCACCCAGTCCGGGTAGCTCGAACAGGATCCGCCGGAGGGGTTGCCCGAGCCGCTGTCGCAGCCGTAGGGCTCCCAGTACCAGGTGCTGATGACGGGGTCGTAACCCGGGTTGTCGTGCTCGGCGATGTAGGCCTTGCCGTCGGTGTACCGGACGATGTTGCCGGTGACGTACGACCTGCCCGCCACCCAGTCCGGGTAGCTCGAACAGGATGCGGCGGAAGCGCTCGTGGCCGGCAGCAGCGTCGGCGCCGAGGCGCCGATCAGGATCGCGGCCAGGAGGGACGCGGCGCGGCGGTGTGACACAGGATCAGTCCTTTGCGGAGCCGAGGCCGCACCGGAGGCAGGGCTGAGCCGTGCGCGTACGCCGAGGGAAGGCCGACGTCGCAGAGTCCGGGCGGCTGTGGTGGGGGGTGTGGGGCCACACTCAACCGCTTTGGTCTGTACCAGTCAAGGGTGTAGACCAGTCAGGGTTCCCGAGGTGGCGGGAAACCGCCGCGGGCGGGACGGCGACAAGTCTTGAACGCACGCCCCCACAAGGGAAGTTGAAGTCGTCGGGGCCCGAAGGCGCCACGCGCCGGACCCGGCGCAGGCGGCGACATTCGGCCCTCCGCCGCACCCGACAGCCGAACTTCCCTTACTTTGGCTTCAGTTGTTGACGCCCGGAACATGCGGGGATACAACCCGAGAGAGCGCTCTCCGTCTGCTGTTGCTCCGCCCCCACACACGCCGACCCGGCATGAGGAGAATTCGCATGCAGTTCCTGACCAGCGCCCTCCCGCACAGACCGCCGGACCTGGCCGCACGGGCCCGTACCGCTCTCGCTCTGGTGGTCGTCCTGCTCGCCGCCTGCGTCGCCGTCCTGACCCCGTCACCCGCGCACGCCGCCGACCAGCTGCTCTCCCAGGGGCGGCCCGCCACGGCGTCCTCGGTCGAGAACGGCTCCTTCCCGGCCGGGGCCGCGGTCGACGGCGACACCGGCACCCGGTGGTCCTCGGCCTTCTCCGACCCGCAGTGGCTGCGGGTCGATCTCGGATCCGTCCAGCAGCTCACCCGCGTCACCCTGAACTGGGAGGCCGCCTACGCCACGGCCTTCCAGATCCAGACCTCCACCGACGCGAGCACCTGGGCCACCGCGTACTCCACGACGACCGGCACCGGTGGCACCCAGAACATCGACGTCACAGGCAGTGCCAGATACGTGCGCGTCCTCGGTACCGCACGAGCCACCCCCTACGGATACTCCCTGTGGGAGTTCCAGGTGTACGGGCCCGGCAGCACCACCCCGCCCGACGCCTTCTGGGGCACCACCAGCGACATACCGGCCGCGCACAACGCCGTCGAGGTGAAGATCCTCAACCGCACCAACGGCAAGTACCCCGACAGCCAGGTGTACTGGAGCTTCAACGGACAGGTCCACTCCATCGCCGAGCAGCCCTACCTCGACATGCCGGCCAACTCAGCGGGCCGCATGTACTTCTACCTCGGCTCGCCGAACGGTCCGTACTACGACTTCATCGAGTTCACCGTCGGCGACAACGTCTTCAACGGCAACACCACCCGGGTCGACGCCTTCGGTCTCAAACTGGCCATGCGCCTGCACACCAAGGACGGCTACGACGTCGAGGTCGGCGAGAACCGGCAGACCTTCGCCGAGGACCGCGCCACCACCTTCCAGCGGTTCACGGCCGCCGTGCCCGACCAGTTCAAGGTGCTGGCGCAGAGCCAGGCGCCGTATCGGATCATCGCGCCTGGCAGCGACCCGAGCTTCCGGGCGGGTGGCGCCAACGCGAACTACTTCACCGCCTACGCCCAGTCCGTGGGCGTGAACGCCGCCACCTCCGACATCTTCGGCTGCGCGGCGGCGCTGGCGAACAACCCCACCATGTGCGCCGCCCTCAACCGGCATGTGGCGACCCTGCCGGCCGCCCAGCAGGGCGACCCGGCCCAGTACTACAAGGCGGCGCCCGCGAACTACTACGCCAGGTTCTGGCACGACAACGCCATCAACCACCTCGCCTACGGCTTCCCCTATGACGACGTGGCGGGCCAGTCCTCGTTCATCTCCCACGGCAGTCCGCAGTGGCTGCTGGTCGCCGTCGGCTGGTAGCCGAGGCCGCCACCGGGGCCGTGCCCGCCCGTCATCGTCGTGTCAGCGCAGAGGGTCGATCACGACGCCGGGATTGAGGATCGCGGACGGGTCCAGCACGGCCTTGCCCGCCCGCAGGGCGGCGGCGAAGAGGTCGGGGCGCTGCCGGTCGTACCACGGCCGGTGATCCCGGCCCACCGCGTGGTGATGGGTGATGGTGGCGCCCTGCGCCACCAGCGCCTCGGAGACCGCCTGCTTGATCTCGTCCCACTGCTCCACGGTCCTGCCCCACGCGCCGGCCGCGTAGATCCCGAAGTACGGGGCGGGGCCGTCGGGGTAGACATGGGTGAACCGGCAGGTCAGCACGCCCGTGGCGCCCACCTGACGCAGGGCGTCCCGGGCCGCCGTGTCGACGGCCGCGCGCAGCCCCGCGAAGCGGTCCCAGGTGCAGGCGGTCTCGAACGTCTCCACGATCATGCCCTGAGCGGCGAGGGCGTCCCGCTGGTACGGCATCCGCAGGAAGGCGGAACGCCAGGTGTCGGCGGCCGCCGTACGCGCGGCCGCGGCCGCGGAATCGGTGGAACGCGGGGTCTCCGGCAGGCTGCCGCCATGGTCGCGGCAGAGCTCCAGGGCCCGCTCCAGGGGAGCGGTGACGGGGTGGTCGGCGGACTCGAAGCCGAGCACGAGCACGGCCGTCGGGCTGCCCGCGTTGATCAGTGCCTCCATCGGGTCCAGCAGCCGGCAGTTGGCCGGGTCGAGTCCGGACTGGGCCAGCGCTCGTACGGCCCGGACGCCCGCCTCGTAGTCCTGGAACGCCACCGAGGCTCCCGCCCGCCAACGCGGCCGGTCCTGAAGGCGTACCCACGCCTGGGTGATGACACCGAGCGTTCCCTCGGAACCGAGGAACAGCCGGTCGGGCGAGGGTCCGGCACCCGAACCCGGCAGGCGGCGGCTCTCGACCACACCGGCGGGGGTGACCACGCGCAGGGACTCGGTGAGGTCGTCGATGTGCGTGAGGCGGGTCGCGAAGTGACCGCCCGCCCGAGTGGCCAGCCACCCGCCGAGAGTGGAGAACTCGAAGGACTGGGGGAAGAAGCGCAGGGTGCAGCCGTGCGGCCGGAGCTGCTCCTCCAGCCGAGGGCCGAGCACTCCGGCCTGGACGAGCGCGGCCCTGCTGGTGGTGTCGACCTCCAGGACCCGGTCCATCGAGCCGAGATCCAGACTCACCACTCCGGCGTACTCCGCACCCGTACGGACCTCGACGCCGCCCACGACGGAGGTGCCGCCGCCGAACGGGACGACCGCGATGCCCGCGCCGTCGCACCACTCCAGCGTGTGCACCACCTCGGCCTCCGACGTGGGACGCAGGACGGCATCCGGCACGTGGGGCAGATTCCCGAGCAGTGCGCGCACGACGTCACGGAACGCCTGGCCATGGCTGTGCGCCAGCCGGTCGCGCGGGTCGTACGACGCGAGCCGGGCCAGCGCGGGCGGAGCCGTCACCCGACTCGGGGCCACGCCGAACGACTCGACCGGCGGAGCCTCGTGGACGGTCAGGTCCGCGTCCGGCAGCAGTTCGGCGGTGCGCCGGGTGAGTACCGCCCGCTCCGGGCCGGTCACCGCGTCCTCGACGTTGCCCCAGCCCCACCATGATCGAGTCTTGCCGCTCATCGCCCCTCCAGGTATCTGAACGCCGGGTAAATTACCGGACGGTCACTTTGGCATAGGGTGGGGACATGAGCAAGCAGGAGAAGGCCACGCGCGGCGTGGGCACCAAGGGGATGCCCCGCAGGGACCGGGAGCGGCTGATCTTGGACGCGGCCGCCGAGGAGTTCGGCACGAGGGGCTACGCGCTCGGGTCGACCGCGCGCATGGCGGCTCGGGCCGGGATCACCAAGCCCATGATCTACGAGTACTTCGGGTCCAAGGACGGCCTCTATCTGGCCTGCCTCGAACAGGCGGGCACCCGCCTCGTCGCGGCCGTCTCGTCCGCCCAGGAAGGACCGTCCGACCTCACGCGCGCCGTGCGCACCCTGGAGGCGGTCTTCCACGCCCTCGCGTCGTGCCTGCACGACTGGGAACTCGTCTACGACGGGACCCTCCCGGTGGACGGCCCGCTGCACACGGCCGCGGCCGCGTACCGGAGAGAACTCAACCGGATGGGAGCGGTGGGAGTGGCGGAGTTCCTGCGCGCCTCCCCGGCCACCGAACCCCTCGACGCCGACCTCGTCACGCACCTCTGGTACGGGACGGTGAGCGCCGCCGTCGCCTGGTGGCGGCATCACCCCGAGCAGACGGCCGACGAGATGACCGCACGATTCCGGCGCATCGTCGCGGCGCTCGGCCCGGACCTGTGAGCGATGCCCGGCACGGCCGGAGCATCGCCCGTCGCGGCCGTCCCAGCCGGTGTGCGGGGGCGGCCGAAACGTCGGGCCGCCTGTGCCGTGCGGGCCCGTCCTGCGGGCAGAGCCGTGTGGCGACGAGACCGAGACGCCCGGCAGCGGATACGTATCCTGGCAGTCATGCGGACGCGACCCACTCTGGCCTGGGAGCCCACCGGCGGCCTGCCTCCGGCCTCGACCGACCTCAGCGGTGTCGTCGAGGCCGTACGCGCGGGCGGGATCACGGTGCTGAGCGGGGCGGGGCTGTCCACCGACTCCGGCATCCCCGACTACCGCGGGGAGCACGGCTCACTGCGTCGGCACACTCCGATGACGTACCAGGAATTCGTCGGCGGTGAACCCGCGCGCCGCCGCTACTGGGCGCGCGGTCAGCTGGGCTGGCGGGCCATGACGAGAGCCCGCCCGAACGCCGGCCATCGGGCCGTCACCGCGCTGGGCGAGGCAGGTCTGGTCACCGGTGTGATCACACAGAATGTCGACGGACTGCACCGGTCGGCCGGGGCGGCCGACATCGTCGAGCTGCACGGAAGCCTGAGCCGCGTGGTCTGTCTGGACTGCGGTCACCTCAGCGCTCGCACGGAGCTGGACCACCGGCTGCGGGAGGCGAATCCGGGGTTCGAGGAGGCCGCCGAGGACCATCGTGCCGCGCGCGTCAATCCGGACGGCGACGTGGAACTGCCGGAGGAGGCGGTCCGCGCGTTCCGGGTGGTGGCGTGTGCGGCCTGCGGCACCGGGGTGCTCAAACCCGATGTCGTCTTCTTCGGCGAGAACGTGCCGCCCGAGCGGGTCGAGGCGTGCGGGCGTCTTGTCGCGCGGGCCGCGACCCTCCTGGTGCTCGGCTCCTCCCTGACCGTCATGTCCGGGCTGCGCTTCGTACGTCAGGCCGACCGGTCCGGGATCCCCGTCCTCATCGTCAACCAGGGCCCGACCCGCGGGGACCGATGGGCCGCCCAGCGCGTCGATCTCCCGCTGGGCCAGGCGCTCCCCGCCCTCGTGGCCCAGGCCTGTTCCTGATCTCCCGCCCGGGTCGGGTCAGGTCAGGTCAGGCGGCCCTGCGGCATCCGGACGATCGCGGTTCCCCCGTCCAGATCCACCGTCGTCCGGTTCGGCGGTGCCCCGTCCTCTTCGTCGTCGCGCAGCAGCAGCGCCGACTGCCGCTCCTTGAGCTCGGTCTGCTTGCCCGGCGAGAGACTCGCGTGCAGCTGCTCGAACCCGGTCGCCGAGATCTGGCCCTGTCGTCCTCCATTGCGCCAGGGCAGCAGCCCGGCCCGGCCCGCGCGCAGCAGCAGCTGATCGACGAAGGCCAGCGCGGTCAGCAGCATGACCAGCCCCGGCAGGGTCATGAAGACGAGGAATCCCATGCCCCAGTATCCCCACGGGAGGCGGCGGTGTCTCCGTCGGGCCGGGGGCGAGCCGAGCGGCCCCTGCGACAGCGGCCGCGGAACGGTTGCGGCAGTGACCTCGAAGCGGGGTTCAGTGCGTGACCGGCAGGGCCCCGGCGAACAGGTGGCCGTCGGCGCGGGTCTGGACCGGGAATTCGACCTTGAGCGCGCCCTCCTGGCCATGGACGGTCAGCCGGGTGGCCACCTTCAGACCGAGGAAGGTGGTCTCCGCCGCGGTCGCGGTGACGTACGCGCGGGCCATGTTCATCAGCAGTTTGCCCGGTCTGCCGCCCCGGTTGGCGTCGAAGAACAGGATCCGCTGGTCCGTCAGGACGACATAGACCGCACGCGGGCGGACGGTGGCCATCACCATGCCCAGGGTGAGCACCCCGACCACGATCGCGGTGAGTGCCTGCTTGCGCACCGAGACCGTGCCGACGGAGGCCAGGCTGGTGAGTTCGACCTGCTCGCCCGGGAACAGCAAGGGGGCCGAGGTCTCCAGCAGTTGTCCGGTGCGACGGGCGTTCATGGCCATGAGAGGAAGCTCCTGATGACGGGGCGGGTGTGGGTGAGGACGTCGGGAGCGGTCAGTGGAGACCCCGACTCCCCGTCATCCGTCCGAGGATTGTTCCAAGCCAGGACAAAGCAGGGTGACAGGTCCTCACAAAGAGAACTCAAGTTCGAGTCATGAACAGGCCAAGATCATTCACCGCAGAGTCAAGCTGCCACACATACGCGGAAGCGCCGGCGGGTGGCGCACCGCGGGCGCAGCACCGGGCCGGGCGGCGCCAAGCCGTCGCCGAGCCGGCGAGGACGAACTGATCTGGCCGCTGCTGCGCGAACGCGCCCCGGACGCCGAACTGGTCGGCCGCATGGAGCAGCAGCATCAGGACATCGACCGCGGCCCCGCCGTCGTGAGCGACCGGCTGCCGGCCTGGCGGCGGGAGGCGAATCACATCGCCCGGCACATGCGCAACGCCCTGGTCCGCGGCCGACCGCGGGAGACCGACGACGGCCGGCTGCTGGTGCCCACGTCGGTGGTGGAGCCGATGGGCTCCGGGCGCCCCGGGGACGCGCCGCGGGTGATCCGCGGTACGAAGCGGGCCACTGCCCGGTATCTGGCGCCGCGCGATCTGCCGCGCCCCCGCGTCCAGTGGGCGGCGTTCCGGGCGCTCGCCCGGTCCGCGTAGTCCTCGGGGAGGCGGACGGAGCACGTCACAAGGCGCTGACCTGCGGCCGGGAATCGAGGGGCGAGGTAGTGTCTGCCGCCATGCGCCGAACCCTCGTCATACCGCTGCTGGCCGTGGCCCTGACCGGCTGCTCGTTCCTCGGCCGGAACACATCGTGCACCCTCGTGGGCGCGGAGTCGGGGGTCTCCGCGGTGTGGGTGCCCGCCGACTTCGGCGGCCAGGACGCGGCGCGGATCAGGCTGTGCGTGAACAGCACGTGCAAGGAGCGGACCTCGGGCGGTCCCGACGACCCGTTCGCCTCGCTGTTCGTGCGGCTCCCCGACGATGTCGGCGCGTCCGCCCTGCCGGTGCGGCTCACCGTGACCTCCGCGATGAGCGGTGACACGGTCGTCGAGGACAGCACCCGGGCCAGACTGACGCGGTGGAACCCCAACGGCGTCTCGTGTCCGCCGACCGCCTGGACGGCGGCCTTCCGCGTCCACCCCGACAAGGGTCTCGTCTCACCCGAGGGCATGAGAATCCGGAGGTGAGCCCGACCGGACCGGAAGAGCCCCCGCTCCCCGCGGGAGACTCCACGCACGTTCGGATACTGGCTCACGGCCGCACGTCGTGGCAGCCCTGCCGAGCACCACGGAGTTCCCGGTACCGGTGCCCTACGGCACCACCGCAGGACGTGAGTGCCCCTCGGGCCTGCGGCGATGAACCCTGACCAACTGGTCTGTCCCCGCTGCCCGGAAAGGGTGGCAGCCGCCGAAAATCACTTCGCCCGTGCTCGACCCCTTCGCTAGGCTC
This sequence comes from Streptomyces adustus, assembly GCF_009377175.1. Classification (GTDB taxonomy): domain Bacteria; phylum Actinomycetota; class Actinomycetes; order Streptomycetales; family Streptomycetaceae; genus Streptomyces; species Streptomyces adustus. The sequence continues at coordinate 11,058 of NZ_VJZD01000018.1, read as the reverse complement.
GCGGGGCTGCCAGCGCTGCTGGTGCCGGCGAGGTTCACGTACGACCTCCGGCAGAACTCGGGCCGAGAGTGGGTTTCTTCCATGGCGTGTCGGATCAGTGAGCTCGTGCTCGGTTGCCGCGAACCCGAGGTGCTGGCGCGGTTCTGGTGCGAGGTCCTGGACTTCGTCGTGCTCGGCCGCGAGGACGACGGCACGCTGGAGATCGGGCCGCGCGAAGGGTTCGGTGGTCCGCAGCCGACGATCATCCTCAGCCGCAGGGACGAGCCGGAGCCGGGGAAGTCCCGGCTGCACATCGACGTCAACGCCACCGACCGCGATCAGGACGCCGAGCTGGCACGTCTGCTGAAGCTCGGTGCGCGCCCGGCCGACATCGGCCAGACGGGGCAGGAGTCGTGGCATGTCCTGACCGACCCCGAAGGCAATGAGTTCTGCCTGCTCAAAGCCCGCCTCAACCCGCTCTGACGGCTATCGGCGCCGGAGCCACCGTCAGCGGATCGGAGATGTACCAGGTATGACGAGTCAACTGTTCGCGATCTGTTTCAACGCGACCCATCCATCGGACCTGGCCCGGTTCTGGTCCGGAGTCCTGGGCTGGAAGCCCGCCGACGGTCCGGACGGCGACGTCGCGATCCTGCCGCCCGACACCACCGGATTCCGCATACGTTTCCTGCCGAGCCAGGAACCCAGGACCGGCCGGAACCGGGCGCACTTCGACCTCACGAGCGCCACTCCGGAGGAGCAGCGGCAGACGGTGGCCAGGGTCCTGGAACTCGGCGGCGAGCACACCGACGTGGGCCAGCTCCCGGAAGAGGACCACGTGGTGCTCGCCGATCCGGACGGCAACGAGTTCTGCGTCATCGGGGCGGGCAACAAGTTCCTCGCCGACACCGGCTTCATCGGAGCGCTCGCCTGCGACGGTACGCGGGAGGTCGGTTACTTCTGGAGCGCGGCGCTGGGCTGGCCGCTGGTCTGGGACCAGGACGAGGAGACCGCGATCCAGTCACCGAGCGGCGGTACGAAGATCACCTGGGGCGGTCCCCCGGTGGCCCCGAAGACGGGCACGAACAGGCTGTACCTCGAACTGGCGCTGCCCGCCGACGCCGACCCGGAGGCCGAGCTCGACCGCCTGGTCTCGCTCGGCGCGACGCGTACACCCGCCGGCGAGGACCACGGCGGCGACCACACCGGCCGCGTCCTGCTGCTCGATCCCGACGGCAACGAGTTCACCGTCCTGACGCGCCGGTAGGGGCCCCGGGGTCCGGGTCACCCCGTGCCGGACGGGCCCTGCGGGGAGATCAGGCCGCTCTCGTAGGCGAGTACGACGGCCTGGACGCGGTCCCGCAGGTCGAGCTTCGACAGGATGCGGCCGACATGCGTCTTGACCGTGGTCGGGCTGAGGAAGAGGCGGTCCGCGAGTTCGGCGTTGCTGAGGCCGGTCGCCAGCAGGCGGAGCACCTCCAGTTCGCGCGGGGTGAGCCCGGACAGGTCGCGGTGCAGGGCGGTCCGCGGGGACTCCTCCTGGTGCGCGAACCGCTCGATCAGCCTGCGGGTGATCGTGGGCGCGAGCAGCGCGTCACCGGAGCGCACCAGGCGCACGGCCGCCACGAGGTGTTCGGGGGTGACGTCCTTGAGCAGGAAGCCGCTCGCCCCGGCGGTGAGCGCCGCGTACACGTAGTGGTCGAGGTCGTACGTCGTGAGGATGATGACCCGGGTGCCGTCGGTGCCGTCGGAGCCGTCGCCGAGGATGCGCCGGGTGGCCTCGATGCCGTCCATCCGCGGCATCCGGATGTCCATGAGGACGACGTCGGGCCGGGTGCGCCGGACGGCCTCGACCGCCTCGGCCCCGTCCGCCGCCTCGGCCGTCACCTCGATGCCGTCGGCGGCGAGGATCATCCCGAAGCCGGTGCGCACCAGGGCCTGGTCGTCCGCGATGACCGCGCGCAGGGCGGGCCCGCTCACGACGCCTCCCACGGGATGCGGGCCGCGACCCGGTATCCGCCGCCGGGCGTCGGTCCGGCGCTGAGCTCGCCGCCGTAGAGCGCGAGTCGCTCGCGCAGCCCGATCAGGCCCCGGCCGTTGCCGTCCACCGGCGGCGAGTCCCGTACCGCTCCCGTGTCGGTGACCTCGATCTCCAGCCAGGAACCGGCGAAGCCGATCGTCACCGTCGCGTCGGCGCCCGCCGCGTGCTTGATCGTGTTGGTGAGCGCCTCCTGGACGACGCGGTACGCCGTGAGCTCCACTCCCGGCGGCAGCGGCCCGGGTGGCAACGACACCGTCAGGTCCACCGGTGTCCCGGCGGCCCGCACCCGGTCGGCGAGGGCGTCGAGCTGGCCGAGGCCGGGCTGCGGCTCCAGGCCGTCGGCGGGGGTGTCGGCGCCCGCGGCCGGTCCCGCGAGCAGGCCCATCACATGGCGGAGTTCGGCCATGGCGGCGCGGCCGCCGGCCTCCACCGCCAGCAGTGCCTGCTTGGACCGCTCGGGGGCCGCGTCCATCACCTTGCGCGCCGCGCCCGCCTGAATGACCATCACGCTCACATTGTGGGTGACGACGTCGTGGAGTTCGGCGGCTATTCGGGCGCGTTCCTCCTCGACGGCCCTGCGCGTGGCCTTCTCCTGGGCCTGCTGGAGGTCGGTGAAGCGTTTCCGGCTGGCCTCCAGCCGCAGCCGTCCGAGGCGCACGAGACTGGCCAGCACGCCGACGACCAGGAGTACGACGGCGGGGCTGGACCAGCCGGGGAGGATGGGGTCCGTGTCCCGGAACGCGACACCCGCCAGCACGGCGGCGGCGATCAGCGCGGCCAGGGCCCGGGTTCGGTACCGGCTGTGCGCGACGGCTCCGTACGCCGCGATGCTGCACGTCAGCACGTTGATCCAGGAGACGGCGTCACCCAGGGCCAGCGCGGCGGCGGCGATCACACCGAACGCGAGCAGCGGAAACCTGCGCCTGGCAACGAGCGGCAGCGCCGAGAGCACGACCAGGCCCCAGGGCGGCGCCGTGGGCTCCGACACGTACCCGGCCTCGGGCCGGTAGCCGGGCCCGGGCACGGCCGGTGGGGACGGAAGCACCGCCCGGCCCTCGACGACGGCCCTGGAGCTGATCCGTACCGGCCCGTCGCCGGGATAGCGCGTCGCCACGACCAGCGCGACGACGGTCAGCACGAGGGCCAGCGCCACGTCCAGGAGCACCGCCCGCCGGGACAGCGGGGCGGGCTCGCCCTCCGGCCGCATCGCGTCGCGGACATGCGCCCACCACGTCGCCGGCCGCAGTACGTCGCCGGCCCTCTCTCGCCATGTGCCCGCCCACGACGTGTCGCGCGGCCGCCCGTACGGGTCCTCCTTCTCCATCCGCACATTGTGCGGTCCCGCGGCACGGGTCGACGTCCACCTGCGTGACCAGCCCATCTGTCCGCCAGGCGTACTCCTCGAGGATGACCCCGCTGCCGGATCCTCCGCGGGGAGGGCCGTATGTCGGTGCCACGGCCGACGCGCCGCCGCGGCGCCCGCCCGTACGTTCACCGGGCCCGCACAGGGCATCGGCTCCCCGACCACGAAGGACGGACACACCCATGACTCACGTGATCGAACTGGAGGGCGTGGCGAAGCGGTACGACGGCGCCGACGCCCCGGCGCTCGGACCGGTCGATCTCGGCGTGGCCCAGGGCGAGGCCCTGGCCGTGACGGGCCCGTCCGGCAGCGGCAAGTCCACGCTGCTCAATCTCATCGCCGGTCTCGACCGGCCGAGCGAGGGCACGGTGACCGTGGCCGGACAGCGCATCGACCGGCTGAGCGAGCACGCGCTGGCCCGGTTCCGCCGCGAGCGGATCGGCATGGTCTTCCAGTTCTTCAATCTGCTCGACGACCTCACCGTGGCCGACAACATCCGGCTTCCCGCCCAGCTGACCGGGACCGCCCGGCGGGCGGCGGCGTCCCGTGCCGGAGAGCTGATGGAGGTGCTGGGGATCCAGAAGCACGCGCGCGCCTACCCGGGGCGGCTGTCCGGTGGCGAGCGCCAACGGGTCGCCGTGGCAAGGGCCTTGGTGAACAAGCCCGCCCTGCTGCTCGCCGACGAGCCGACCGGCGCGCTGGACACCGCGTCGGGGCAGGACGTACGGGAACTGCTCGTGGATCTGCACCGCGGCGGGCAGACCGTCGTCCTGGTCACGCACGATCTGGAGCTGGCCCGGGCGTGTGCGACCCGCACGATCCATCTGGTCGACGGTCACGTCGCCGTCGACACGCACGCGGAGGCCGTCCGATGATCCGGTTCGGCAGCGGTGCCCTCGGGCGGGTCGTGCGCTCCGGGGTCGGCAGACGACGCGTCCAGACACTGGTGATCGCCGTGGCCACGATGATGGCGGTGGCCTCGGCCGTGGTCGCCGGGTCCCTGATGGTCGCCACGAACGCTCCCTTCGACCATGCCTTCGCGAGGCAGCACGGGGCCCACCTCACCGCGGAGTTCGACCCGCGTCGGGTGAGCGCGGCCCAACTGGCCGGCACCAGAAGCCTGAAGGGGGTCACGGCGAGCGCGGGACCGTTCCCGACCACGACGATCAATCCCGTGGGCCCGGACGGCGGACACCTGCCCGCGCTGACGCTGGTGGGACGGTCGGGGCCGGGGAAGGACGTGGACGCGCTGGACCTGAAGTCGGGCCGGTGGGCACGGAAGTCCGGCGAGATCGTCCTGTCCGCCTCGTTCGCCGGCCAGTTCCTCCCGCTCGGTGAGACTCTGAAGAGTTCCGACTCCGCGGACGCGCAGACGCTGACCGTCGTCGGCTTCGCGCTGTCGGCAAGTGGGAGCGCCGAGATGTGGGCGACCCCCGCTCAGGTCAGGTCCCTCGCCACCGGGGAGAGCGTCCTCACGGACCAGATGCTCTACCGCTTCGACTCCGCGGCCACGAAGGCACAGATCACCGCCGACCGGAAGAAGCTCGCGGCCGCCCTGCCCTCGGGGGCGCTGGTCGGCACCCAGTCGTGGCTGGACACCAAGCACGCCACCGATCGGGGCGCGGCGGCGACGATCCCCTTCCTGTTCGCCTTCGGCGTGCTCGGCATCGTCATGTCGGTGATCATCGTCGGCAGCGTGATCAGCGGCGCCGTCGGCACGAGTCTGCGCAGGATCGGCATCCTCAAGGCCGTCGGATTCACCCCGCGTGAGGTCGTACAGGCTTATGTGGCCCAGGCGTTGATCCCCGCAGCGGCCGGCATCGCGCTCGGGGTCGTCCTCGGCAACCTGCTGGCCGTGCCGCTGCTGAGCGACACCGAGTCCGTGTACGGCACCGTGTCGCTCTCCGTGGCCTGGTGGGTGGACGTCGTGGTGCCGGCCGGCGCGTTGCTCGTGGTGGCGGTCGCGGCGCTGGTGCCCGCGCTGCGGGCGGGCAGGCTGCGTACGGTCGAGGCCATCGCCGTCGGCAGGGCGCCACGCACCACGCGCGGACAGTGGGCGCATCGGGCCGCGGGACGGCTCCCGCTGCCGCGCCCGGTGACGTACGGCCTCGCGAGTCCCTTCGCACATCCCGTGCGTGCGATCGCCATGGTGCTGGCGGTGACCTTCGGGACCGTGGCCGCGACGTTCGCGGTGGGACTGACACAGTCCCTCGACGCGGTGGCGAGCGCCCAGGATCCCGAGGACCGCGCCGATGTCACCGCCGTCACCGGGGCAGCCGGGCCGGGCCCCGGCACCGGCCGGGTGCAGAAGGCGCCCGCGGCCGGTGCCGAGCGCGGGCCCGCCGCTTCGGGGTCGAACGAGCAGCAGCCGTCGGCCGATCCGGCCGCGGTGCGGGCCGCGATCGCGAAGCAGCCCGGCACCGCCGCGTACTTCGGCACGGCGACGGGCGACGCCACGGTGTCCGGGGTCCCCGGCACCGTCCGGGCCACCCTCTACCAGGGTGATTCCCGCTCCGGAAGTTACGAGATGATCGCCGGGCACTGGCTCTCCGGGCGGGGCCAGGTCGTGGTGCCCACCGGTTTCCTGGAGCGGACGGGCGACCGGATCGGCGACACCGTCCGGGTGACCTTCGAGAAGGAGACGGTGAGCCTGCGGATCGTCGGCGAGGCCTTCGACACCGCGAACGACGGCATGCGGGTCCACGCGGATCTCGACAGCTTCACCAAGGCGAAGCCGGAGGCCTTCCATATCGAGGTCAAGTCGGGTGTCTCTCCGGCCGATTACGCGCAGAAGCTCGCCGGGGTGGTCAAGCCGCTGGGCGGCGACGCCTTCGCCGAATCCGCCCCGGAGGGCGAGAACATGATCGTCCTGCTGGAGGCGATGGCCGCGCTGCTCACCTTGATGCTGGTCTCCGTGGCGGGCCTCGGAGTGCTCAACTCCGTCGTCCTCGACACCCGCGAGCGCGTCCACGACCTGGGGGTGTGCAAGGCGCTCGGCATGTCCCCGCGGCAGACCGTGGGTCTCGTGCTCGCCTCGGTGGCCGGGATCGGTGTGGTCGGCGGACTGATCGGCGTGCCGGCCGGGTTCGCGCTGCACGGCTATGTGCTGCCGGTCATGGGAGAGTCCGCGGGCACCCGCCTGCCGCCTTCGGTCCTCGACGTGTACGACACCCCGCAACTGGTGCTGCTGGGCCTGGCCGGGGTGGTCGTCGCCCTGGTGGGCGCCTCGGCTCCGGCGGGCTGGGCGGCCAGGGTCCGTACGGCCACGGCGTTGCGCACGGAGTGACCCACCGACCGACCGCCACCGGCGTCGTGCGCTGCCCGCGAGAACACGGCGGGCTCAGCCGCACGGCGCCGGTGGCGGGGCCTTGTCGGCAGAAGGCGCCTGCCCGGCCCGGGCACTTGCCGGACCGACCCGGCCGGGCGGCCACGCGGCCACAAGGCGACAACGAGCGCGCAACGGGTGGGCGGCAGGGCCGCCGACCGACACCGCTCGCCCCTACCCTCCAGGGACAGGGGCCCTGCGCGCCCCTGAGCAGGGGGGTTCAGCATGTGGTCGGTGTTCTCACGGCCGGTGTTCCGGCGCCTCGCCGGTGCCGTCACGGTCGGTCTGGCCCTCGCCGCGACATCGGGATGCGGGCTCCCCGTCGATGCCGTCGCCGGTGTCTCCGTCACGGCCGACGGCCGTCTCCTCGGCGTGCTGATGGTCTGCGGGTATCACCTCGACGGCGCCACCCTCTACGTGGACAGCGCCGACACCGACAAAGAGGTGACGGTGGGCGAATGGACCGCCGACCGCCGCCTCACCGCCGGTCTGACCACCTGGTCCCTCGACGCTCCCGCCCCGGGCTGGACCGCGACGGAGCCCCTGACCCCGCTCGTCGCCGGGACCTCGTACACCCTCTACGGCTGGACCGAGGACAACACGTCGTCGTCGAGGAGCGTCACCTTCACCCTGGCCGACCGGGACCGGCTCACCCCAGGAGAGGTCCGCTACGAAGCCGTCTCGGACAGCGGCGAGGAATCCACCGTGACCGTGCCCACGGCGGAGTTCAAGGCCAGGGCCTGCCAGGACATGTGACGCCGAGCCGCGTCAGGAACCGGTGTCGTCCTCGGTCGGCTCGTCCTCGGTCGGCTCGTCCGCGGTCGGCTCGTCCGCGGTCGCTTCGGCCTTCGTGGAGAGGATGTCGCGGGCCTGTTCCGCGGCGCGGGCGAGACTCTCGGCGACGAAGTCGAGGAAGCGGGCGACGTTCTCCAGCCGGACGGCGGCCGGGGTGCCAGGGCCGAGGACGCCCACGCCCTGCCGCGCGAGCTCGACCTGCTGGGTGAGGGAGCGGACGCTGGCGATCATCGACTGGTACCAGAGGTCCTCGTCGACGACGTAACGCTCGCGACGGCGTTCGTCGCGCTCCCTGCGGACGAGGGCCTGACCCTCCAGGAAGGCGATCGACTTGGAGACGGACGCCGGGCTGACCTGGAGGCGTTGGACCAGTTCGGCCGCGGTCAGGCTGCCGGTGTCGGCGGTCAGGAGGCTGACCATCACCCGCGCCATCATCTTGGTCAGGCCCGACTGCATCATGACGGTGGTGAACTGCTCCTCGTACTCGGCCACGGCCACGGGGTCGCGTCCGTGCGGCAGGGCCGCCTGCCGCGACCCCTGGGCGGCGGCGGGCCTGCGCCGGGCGGTTCGGCGTTCGGTGGCACGGTGGGCCAGGTCCGCGCGGTAGCCGGTGGGGCCGCCGTTGCGCATCACCTCGCGCGTGATCGTCGAGGTCGGACGCTCCAGACGGCGGGCGATCTCCGCGTAGGGAAGGTTGTCGGCCAGCCCCAGCGCGATCTGCTGACGGTCCTTCTGGGTGAGTCTGCCTCCCGGCATCGCCATCTCCTTCATGTTCCCGTGATGCCGCCAGCATAGCGTTCACGCTCAACCCATTGCAACAACCATGAGAGAGCGCTGTTGCATTACGTTCAGGGCCGTTGCAACAAAATCGCTCCATCTACCGGCTATAACAGCGATTTGATGCAACGTCACTGTTGCCAGACCCATGAACGCAACGTAGCTTTTCCAATGTCAGAAACAAGGACTCGCAAGGAGAGAACAATGCAGAACTTCGACACCCCCGCCCCGATCTCCGCCGTGTTCGACATCCCCGCGGGCCGCATCCAGGTCATCGCCGCCGACCGGACCGACACCACGGTCGAGATCCGGCCCGCGAACGCCTCGAAGAGCCGCGACGTGAAGGCGGCGGAGCAGACCACGGTCGGCTACGCCGACGGAGTCCTGCGGATCGAGGTCCCGACGGGGAACCAGCTCCTCGGCTCTTCCGGTGCCATCGAGGCGACCGTCCAAGTGCCCGCCGGCTCCCACGTGGAGGCCAAGGCGGCCGCCACCGAGTTCCGGGTGGTGGGACGCCTCGGCGAGATCGTCTTCGACGGCGCCTACCAGCAGATCAAGATCGACGAGGCCGCGAGCCTCGACCTCACCGCGACCGACGGCGACGTCGAGGTCGGCCGGCTGGGCGGCCCCGCCCGGATCACCACCATGCGGGGCGACATCCGGATCACCGAGGCCGTCCGCGGCAAGGTCGAACTCCGCACCCAGCAGGGCGACATCTCGGTCGGCGCCGCCTCGGGGGTCTCGGCCGCCCTGGACGCCGGCACCTCGCAGGGCCGCGTCAGCAACGACCTCAAGAACGACGGCACCACCGAGCTCCACATCCACGCGACCACCTCCCAGGGCGACATCACCGCCCGCAGCCTCTGACCCTCGACCGCCGACCCGCAGCGGCCGACCCGCAGCCGCTGCCTCTCGACCACCGATTCGCAGCCCCAGAAGGAGCACCCACTCATGACCGGCTTGGCCATCGCGGCGCACGGGCTGCGCAAGGCTTACGGAGACAAGACCGTCCTCGACGGCATCGACCTGAGCGTCCCCGAAGGAACGGTCTTCTCCCTGCTCGGCCCGAACGGCGCCGGCAAGACCACCACCGTCAACATCCTCTCCACCCTCATCTCCCCCGGCCCCGGCTCCGGGGAGATCCGGGTCGGCGGCCACGACCTGGCCGCCGATCCGCAGGCCGTACGTGCCGCGATCGGCGTCACCGGACAGTTCTCCGCCGTCGACGGACTGATCACCGGCGAGGAGAACATGCTCCTCATGGCCGACCTGCACCACCTGTCCCGGCGCGACGGACGCCGCGTCACGGCCGAACTCCTCGAACGCTTCGACCTGGTGGAGGCGGCCGGAAAGCCCGCCTCCACCTACTCCGGCGGCATGAGGCGCCGCCTCGACATCGCCATGACCCTGGTCGGCAGCCCGCGGATCATCTTCCTCGACGAGCCGACCACCGGCCTGGACCCGCGGGCCCGCCACAACATGTGGCAGATCATCCGCGAGCTGGTCACCGACGGCATCACCGTCCTCCTCACCACCCAGTACCTGGAGGAGGCCGACGAACTCGCCGACCGCATAGCCGTCCTGAGCAACGGCAGGATCGCCGCCGAGGGGAGCGCCGACGAGCTGAAGCGGATCGTCCCCGGCGGGCACGTCCGGCTCCGCTTCACCGACCCGGCCGTCTACCAGGCGGCCGCCACCGCCCTGCGGGACGTCACCCGCGCCGACGAGGCCCTGGCGCTTCAGCTCCCCAGCGACGGCAGCCAGCGCGAACTGCGCGCGATCCTCGACCGGTTGGACGACGCCGGCATCGAGGCGGACGAACTGACCGTGCACACCCCCGACCTCGACGACGTCTTCTTCGCCCTCACCGGCAAGCCCGGCGTGCCCACCCAGACCGACAAGTCCAAGGAGACTGCCCGATGAGCGCCGTATCCCTCGCCGTGCGCGACTCCGCCACCATGCTGCGCCGCAACCTCCTGCACGCCCGGCGCTATCCCTCGCTCACCCTGAACCTCCTGCTCACCCCGGTGATGCTGCTCCTGCTGTTCGTCTACATCTTCGGCAACACGATGAGCGCGGGGCTGGCCGGCGGCGGTTCGGGCCGCTCCGCCTACATCGCCTACATCGTCCCGGGCATCCTGCTGATGACCATCGGCAGCACGGTCATCGGCGCCGCCGTGTCCGTCGCCACCGACATGTCCGAGGGGATCATCGCCCGCTTCCGCACCATGGCCATCCACCGCGGCTCCGTCCTCATCGGGCACGTCGTCGGCAGTGTCCTGCAATCGGTGGCCAGCGTCGTCCTCGTCGGCGCCGTCGCCGTGGCCATAGGTTTCCGCTCCACCGACGCCACCGCCCTGGAGTGGCTGGCGGCGTTCGGACTGCTCACACTGTTCGCCCTGGCACTTACCTGGATCGCCGTCGGCATGGGCATGGCCAGCCCCAACGCCGAGGCCGCCAGCAACAGCGCCATGCCGCTGATCCTGCTGCCGCTCATCTCCAGCGCCTTCACCCCGATCGACGCGATGCCCGGCTGGTTCCAGCCCATCGCCGAGTACCAGCCCTTCACCCCTGCCATCGAAACCCTCCGCGGCCTGCTGCTCGGCACCGAGATCGGCCACAACGGATGGCTCGCCGTCGCCTGGTGCCTGGTGCTCGCGGCACTCGGCTACCGCTGGTCGACCGCCTCCTTCAGACGCGACCCGAAGTAACCGTCCGCGCCACCCGCACCGCCCGCGACGGACCGCGCCACCCGAGCCGTCCGGGCTCGGGTGGCGC
>NZ_VJZD01000189.1 GCF_009377175.1 Streptomyces adustus | reverse complement strand
GATCCGCTCACGAAACGCCTGCCGTTCAGGCGTCAGCCCACCACCCTGCGGATACCTCACACCACCGGCATACCGCAACGATCACACATCGTCAGCCCCCAACGACATCACGCCGCAAAGGTCAGTAGCCGCTTGCTCAGGCATACCGATCTGCAGAGGGCCCACCCCGGCAGGAGGAACAAGGTCAAGATCCATGCAGGCATGATGCCAAAGAGCATGGCAGGCAACGGATGACCTCCACCCGATACGAAGGCTTCTGGTCCCCCTGCCTGCTGCTCGCGGGACGGGCAGGGAGGTCCTGGGACCTGGATGGTGGACGCCGTGTCCGGTGCACAGGTGACCGCACCCCTGGCGCGGGTAGCCCCTTCGGGGGAAAGGCTGACGGGCGCGGAGGCGACGTTGCTGCCGCTGCTCGCCCAGGACCCAGAAGGGCAGGTGGCCGGGGCGCTGCTGAGGGGGCTGTTTTGCTCCAGCGCTTCGGCACGATGGTCCGACCCGGCTGACACAGGGGCTCTGGAAATCCGTTGTCTGGCCGGGCGGCACAGTCAACCTTGAGGGCATGAGTGAACCAGAGGAATTCAACGTCTCGGCGCCGTGGAGCTGGAACGCCCGCCACTTCGTGGACCGAGGATGCCCTCGCATCGGTGGATCCGAGTACCTGCTCTACTCCGACAGCGGCGCAACCGGCGGCCTAGAGGCGGCATGCCCTCCGTACGTGCTGACCAACTGCCTGGGACAGCCTGAGAACGGGCGCCTGGCCCCGGTCGTCGCGGTCTACCTCGACGACCACAGTCCCGTCTTCGACGTGCAGCCGATGGACAAGACGGACACCGAAGGCTGGTTGAACCTCTCCCTCGACGACGAGATCGCCTGCCTCATCTCCCTCGTAGCAGGAGTACGCCTGCGCTCCGGAGGTCCCGTCCGGAGCTTCACGGCAGAGCCGGACGACCGGGGCTCGCCTGGGTTCTACGCACATCGCGTGCCCGACTGGACGGCAGTCGCACACCCCATCTACCCCACCCCGCAGCAGTTTCCTGTCGAGCCGTTGGCCGACTGGATGAACCGATACCTCGCACTGGGCAGAGAGGACGCCGTCACCCTTGTCCGTGCGGCCCGCCAGTTCAGGGACGCCCTGTGGGTAGCCGATACGGATCCAGAACTGGCCTGGCTGCTCTTGGTCTCAGCGGTGGAAGTCATCGCCGGCCGGGAGGCACTCAAGGACGTAGCCCCTGCCGAGCTGCTCCGGCAAGAGATGCCCGCCCTGGCGGGGCAACTGCTCGAAGCAGGGGGTGACACGCACCTGGAGGGCGTAGCGGAGCAGCTCGTTTCCATCGTGAAGGCCACCACGCGGTTCATGTCCTGCATGGACAAGTACCGACCTGACCCTCCGGTGATCCGGCCCGAAGAGTACGCGCAGGTCGACTGGGAGTGGGCCGGGCTGAAGAAGGCCATCAAACTGGTCTACAGGTACCGATCGGAAAGACTCCACGCGGGTGTGCCCTTCCCGCAACCGATGTGCCATCCGCCCATGACGAGCGGGGCCGCTCTTGACGAGCGGCCTCCAGTGCGGGCTGTTGCTGCCGGGAACTCCGCCTGGATGGCCCGGGACCTGCCCATGCACCTGCATACCTTCGGATACATCGTCAGAGGGTGTCTCCTGAACTGGTGGCGATCGCTGCCGGCCGCGGCAGCTGAACCAGTGGGTGCGGACGCTTCCGGGTGAGGCGCGGCCCCGCTGTGCGGGGCCATCGCCGAGCAACAGGCAATCGGCTGAGCTGCGGGGTTCAGATATGGGCCCGGATCTGTTTCACCGGATGACCCAGTCGGTCCGCCAGGGCCGTCAACTCGTCGTCGCTGAAGCAGGAGCGTGCAGGGTTCCAGATGGCGATCTCGAAACGGGCGAATCCACAGGGCCAGTCGTATTCCAGGGCGTCCAGGGTGGTTGATCCTCCGCAGCACGGGACCTCGATCACGAGGGTGGTGAAACCGTCGTCGCAGTTCGCCTCCAGGAGGTCGCCCCACCACTCCGTATCGATGGCCGCCTGACACAAGGGGCAACCGATTCTCTCCAGGTTCTCCCCACAGTCGACGGCGGTCACCACGTCGTGCCACGTCACGTCGATCTCCACGTCTACGCCGTCGGCAATTTCCGGAGTCAGGTCCTCGACGAGCGCGACGACGCGATCAACGGCATCACGATCCGGCTGCCACTGCGGATCACTCGGAATGATCGACAAGACGTCGTCGCTCATGACTTCCCCACCTCATCAGGCCACTGCATCGTCGCGACGCGATGCTATCGATCAAACGTTCTGATGCTGCATGGCTCTGGAGCCCCTGGTGATGGGGAAGGCGTCGATGTACGCCTTCAGGCGGCGGGCATCGGTGAAGCGGGTGCGACGTCCGCTCGGTCATCCCACCCGGTCGACGCCGACAACGCCGCTGGCGTGGCCCCGGCACACCGGCTTGAGCGGGACTGTCGATGCCGCTTCTCGGCATGTGATGGGCCGATGCGGACTTCCGCGGAGACGGGCAGCGCCACCGCCTCAGTTCCCGAAAGGGCCTGTGCAAGAGGCCACTTGGACAGGGAAATTGCAACTTCGACAAGGCTCGCAGAGGCAGCTACGTTCATTTGGTCGCCGGTGGTCGCCGGTGGTCGCCGGTGGTCGCCGGTGGTCGCCCACCGTCGCACAGAGGTTCCTTCGGGCTGGGCCAGTTGTGGCGGGATGAGTCGGTCACGCCCAATGAGCCTTCGCCTCTGCGTAAGCCACCGAACCGGGTTCTCGCCACGCAGCCTCAACCAGGGAGAGACACATGCCCCGCCTTGCTCTGTACACATTCGGTGTCCTGAAGTCACCTCTCGCCGATCCCGCACCTCTGACGCGCGAGTTCTACGACACAGGTGAGGCCGTCTACCGGAAGATCAGTCAGCACCCCGGATACCTCGCGCGTGCTGAGGCGGCAGATGGTGACCAGGGCGAACTCTTCGAGGCGGACTGGGGTGCATGGGGAGAGTTCGCTGTACCGATCTGGTACGGCAAGGGCCGTACGCAGGAAACCACCGCCTTGGCCGCGACCCTCTCACTCTGGACCGACCTGCGCTCCGCCTTCGACGCCGTCTATACCGGTCTGCACCGTGAGGCGCTGAACAGGCGTTCCGACTGGTTCGAGAGGACAAGGCAGCCAAATTACGTGTCATGGTGGGTCTCTGACGACGTGACCCCCACCTGGCGGGACGGCGTTTCCCGGCTGGAGCACCTCCACGACCACGGCTCCGTGCCGCACGCCTTCACCTTCCACCAGTCATTCGGCCCAGACGGAACTCCGGCCAGGATCAAAGGCATCGGGCCGAAGAGCGACCAGGTTCACTGACAAGCAAGCCTGAACGACTCGGTTCACAGCCGGGGCTGCTGGCGGCGCAACAGCACTCACGACTCGGTTTCCATCGCCCGCAGTCGGGCCCCGGCGTCGGCGACGACCTGACCGGATTCCTCCGCTCTTCGTCCATTCACGTCAGTGACCGGGCAGTTCATGACGATGACCGCGAGACCTACGAGATCAACCGTCGCCGTCACCTCCGCCCGCCCAGCACAGTCGTAGAGGGCAAAGTCGTCGCACGCTTCGACCAGCGCCGTGACCGACGGCAGTCGTCCCACCAGCACTACCCGAAGTTCCTGTAGAAGCGCCGCGTATCCCCGTGGAGCTCGTACTGCGCAGGCGCGGCGGCCTCTGCCTCGCTCAACTTCCTCTCGCGCTGCTCCACATCCCGCACCAACTCGTCCTGGCCACGCCTGACTCTGCCCTTTTGCCACTGCGAGACGGCTGCCGCCGAAGCCTTGGCCGCAGTCTTGGCCGAAGCCACGCCCATCGCGGACAGCCGCGCTGCCCCCGCCGCCTGCCCGCCACCGCCCGCGGCCTGAGCTCCGCCGCCCAGCCACGCGAGCGCGGCGCTTCGGGCCGCTGCCCCGTGCAACCCCCGGATCGCCCGGCCGGTGGAGGCGGAGGCGAACGCCTTCACCGATCGAGCTTCTCCTGGCGTTCGAGCAGGTGCTCGTACATGCGTCGCTTCGTGCGCGCGAGCCCGACGGTGCCGCCTGCAGCGATGTCCACGTTTCCCCCTGGTTGCCCGGCTGACAGATCTTAGTGCGCCAACAGGGCATCCCAGGAATGTTGTTGACCTGGATCCGGCAGGGCGTATGACTCTGGGGCGGGTAGGTGAGCGCTTTCGAACCGGGAGGAGTCCGTCGTCCACCGCGACAGCCTCACAACCTTGACCTTGCCCGAAGGGGAAGGCCGACGGTGTGCAGGGCAGCCGGGTCGGCGGACCCGGTCGGCCCGGCCTGGGCGGAGACGGGATGAGGAGACTCTGTATGGAATCGCGCTGCGTCATTCTCGACATCGGTGGAGTTCTGGAGATCACGCCCCGGACCGGGTGGCTGGACCGATGGGACGAGCGACTGGGACTGCCGGCTGGGAGCGCGGGCCGACGGCTCGACGATGTCTGGCGAGCCGGGGCTGTCGGAGCGATCAGCGAGAAAGAAGTGCGGGCGCAGGTCGGTGCCCGGCTCGGCCTTGATGCCGTGCAGGTCGAGTCCCTCATGGCCGATCTGTGGGCAGAGTATCTGGGGACGCCCAACGTGGAGCTGATCCAGTATGTGCGAGGGCTGCGATCCCGCTGTCGGCTCGGCATCCTCAGCAACAGCTTTGTGGGAGCCCGTGAGCTGGAGACAGCGAGTTACCAGTTCGACGAACTGGTCGAGCAGATCGTCTACTCCCACGAAATCGGCGTTTGCAAGCCCGACCTGAGGGCCTTCGAAATGACGTGTGCCCGTCTGGAAGTACGGTCGCGGGACTGTCTCTTCATCGACGACTGCAACGTGAACGTCGAGGCTGCCCGTGCGGCAGGAATGCAGGCTCACCTGTTCGAGGACAATGAGCAGACTTTCGCCCGTATCGCGGCTCACCTGGCCGGTGCGGCTTCACTCGACAACCCTCTTGAGGCCGCCCGGCAGACCTGAACCTGCCCGGCGCGTGCCCGCGTCCGAGCCGAGACGGCAGGAATCGGCCGTTGATCTGGTTTCTGACGGAGCATTTGCCAAGAGCTTTGGTTCGACTGGCTGTTGGGTCAGCAGTTCGCGGAGGCGGCTATCCGAGCAGCGGAAAGTCCGCGCGCCGTGACCAGTGCTTGCCGTCACTTTCGAACAAGGTCACTGACGAGATCGTCGCGGTCGCGGGTAGTTGTGTGGCCAATGCCCGTTCCACCTCGTCGAGTTCGTGGACCTGCTGGCTGGAGGCCAAGGTCAGGTGTGGGATGACCTCGGCGAACTGCCCGTCGTAGGGAGGTGCCTCGGGCCATCGCGCCCAGATCGTTTCGGTGAGCGCACGGAGGGGCTGCTCGGGTTCAGGCGCAAGGTAGAGCACACCGGGGAAACGCCGGAACTCGTCGAAGCGGACAGCGAAAGGGGAATGCTCGCCGATCAGGGTCCTCAGGTCATCGATGACGGCACTGCTGATGCGATCCGAGTCCAGGAACGGGAAGAGTACGGTGACGTGCGCAGGGATGCCGGCCGATGCGCAAGGGTCGAAACGCTGCCGCCAGTGCTCGACCAGCGGGTCAACCGCTTCCGCGGTGGCCAGCAATGCTGTCTGGCCTGCTCGGTACTGTCCAGAATGCTCAGCCACGGTCGGATGATCTCGAAATTCGAGGCGGGTTGGCCACAGGATTTCATGCCGCGGTGCCCTCCTTGCGTTCGACCAAGGCGCCGTCTCGAACCTGGCCCGGCCCGGCCCGGACCAAGGAGACGAGGTGGCTTTCGGTCATCGCACGCCAAGGTCCTGGGCGGATGCGACGAGCTTGAACAGCATCGTGAGGGCGCCAGCCGGACCACCGGCGCCGCACGCCGGCGTGCGCTCTCGCCCTGGCCTGCTCACGCGGGTCGCGGAGCGTGCGGGGAACGAATCGTCGGGCCGGTTGGACCGATGGGAGGTTCTGCTCCTGATCGCCCAGGTCCTGGAACGCGCAGGGCGTACGGACGAGGCCGTCGAGACCCTGCGTACCGAAATGGCCTCCGGTCGACGCCACGCCGTCAACTTTCCGGAGTGCTAGGCCCTGTCGTCAAATTCCCGTCGTCGCCCGGAGGGTGGGACAGACGGGTATTTGACGACAGGGCCTAGGCGAAACTCCTCGCTCGGCAGGGCCTGATCGAGGAGCTGGGAGCCCTCGCCGTCGCCGAGCACTACTCCGCCTTCGGCGTGTACGTCGACGACGGTCGCCCCTGCCGAGAGCTCGAACTCCCGGAGGGGCTCACCGGCGCGTACGCCGAGGGGCACCCGGATGACGTCCTCATGCTGATCAGCCACGGCCGCCCGGCCGAGGCCCTCGCCTCCGTCCCCACGATCGCGGACGGCCGCGCGGCCGCGGAGCGGCGGGAGCGGGAGGCGGTGGAGCAGCGGACGCAGGACGACCCCTGGGCCGGGGCCTGGGGGTCGAGTTGGCGGATCGCGGCCCTCCTGGCTCGGGCCGGGAGGGTCCGTATCGTAGGCGCAAAGGTTGTTCACGTGTTCGGGGGTTGGGTGCGCATCGCAGATCACGCCGGGTGGGACCGGGGCTTCCCGGTGAAGTACCTCCTGGTCCAGGAGGACGAGGATGGCGTGGAACAGCTCTGGGGGAGGTGCGCCGGGGTCGAAGGGCTGTTCGTCGATCCGGTCCCGCCACCACGGGAGGTCCTCACCCTGCGGGGCTGCATTCCCGACGGCGTCCTGAGCGAGGTCTTGGCCGAGCCCGGCGTCTCGTTTCGGGGTCTGGGCGACGTATGCGTCGAGGTCTGGGACGACGAGCGGCCCGTGCAGTGGTGGACTCTCGTCGACGCGGTCGTGGTGGCCCATCAACGCCACTCCGGCGACCGGACGCGGTACGACATTGTGCTCGGTGCGGGCGTCAGGAACGAGGAGAGCTTCTTCGAACTGCCTGCGACACCACGCTTCGAGCTCTTCGCGGGCACGACGGTCGCTGCCGCGAGTGCAGGCCGATGCTCTGCCGTGGACGGCCTGTTCAAGCCGCGAGCGGAGCCGGCCCCCGTCCCGATGGAGCTGATCGGCTGCGAGGCTGCGGAGCCACTGCTCGTAGGGACTCAGCGGCCACGCCGGTGGACACGAGGATGGGCCGATCTCCTGGTGCTGGATCGCCATGGCCAGGTGATGGCCTCGCGATCCGTGGGTCTGGCCGTCACCGGAGCACGCCCGTCCGTGCTCGGCGATGGCCTGGAGGACATAACCCTCACCGATGGCGGCGACGATCGACCATCGCCGGCGGCGCGCTCGATCTGGGCGGAGTGGTACCAGGGCCCGCCGGCGGCACCCAACAGGTGGGCGCCGTACGACTCACAGGGCAGGGCTGTTTGGCTCGACCTCACGACCCGTGCCTGGCGCGTGCCTGCGCCCCGACCGGACCGCTCTGGCGGCGAGTACCACCTCGACGGCCGGTTCGTCACGGATGTCCCCGGTCTGCACTGCGCGATCGCCGAGGCTTTGCTCGGACCTGGCCGGTACTTCGGCCGGGAGTGGAACGCCTTCAAGGACTGCCTGTGCGGTGGCTTCGGAGTGGTCCCGCCCTTTGTCCTGACCTGGCATGACTCCGAAGTCGCGCGCCGCGCACTGGCGGACGTTGTGGAGGATCCGCACGGGCAGCTCTCCTACTTCGAGGAGATCTTGCAACTCCTCGAACAGCGCGGAGTCACGGTCGTGCTCCGGTAGCCCGCAGGCACCGAGCGACTACGACCACGTAGTCCTCGCGGACGCCGCCGCGGCGACGGACCCTCAGCTGTCCGCGTCCGTGGCCGCGGCAGGGGCCGATTCGGTGCCGTCCGGCATGACCGCAGTGACCCAGTAGTGGTGCGCGATACCCGAGGGAGCGCCCGAGTCGGAGTAGAAGCGGGTACTGGCGCCGAGAGGGGTGCTCGTCAGTCGCGTGTACGACGAGGTGTGTCCGTCCCAGCGGTAGACGTGGAATCCCGTTGCGCCTGCGCAGTCCTCGGCAAGACAGCTCCAGGTCAGTTCCGCCGACACTTCGCTGATCGCCCTTGCGGTGAGCTCCAGCGGCGCTCCGGGAGGCGTCGGAACCGTGGGGGTGGCCAGGTCGCGTTCGGTCACGGTGACGAAGGAGAACGGCTCGCCCGTGTCGAACCGTGAGTTGCCCGACTCGTCGATGGCTAGCACGGCGTAGCGCACGGTTTCACCGTCCGCGGGGGTCTCGTGGAAGTAGTAGAGACCCTGGTCGTATTCGGACCACCCTTCCCGGAGCGGGTAGTAGGTCCAGGTGCCCGCCGTGTACTCGCCCTTGTAGACCTGGTATCTCGAGACGTCCCAGCTCTGGCTCGGCTGCCACAGGATGAGGACGCCGTCCTCGTACGGGGTGGCGCGCAGCCCCTCGACGGGGTCCGGTGCCAGACCTTCACGCGGGGCTACGGCGGAGGCCGTTTCGGACGACACCGACTCGTTGGACTGACGGTCCACGGCGGTGACCGTGTAGTCGTACTTCTTGTCGTGGCGCACGTACGGGTCGGTATACGTGGCCGTGCGCGCGTTGGCCTCCACGAGTCGGCCGTTTCTGTACACCTTGTAGTGATGGACGTCCTCGCTCGGCGAGGCGCTCCACTTCAGCACGATTCCGGTGCCGGACACGGGCGAGGCGGTGAGGCCGGTCGGCGGGAGCGGTGGGTGGTCGCCGCGGGCGACGCTGCCGACCGCCGATTGCGCGGACACGTTGCCTGCCGCGTCCACGGCCGAGACGCGGTACAGGTGGTACAGGTTCTCCCGGGCGGTGGTGTCCGTCCAGGAGGCGGCGGTCACTGTGGCGACCTGGCGGTAGACGGGGGCCGAGTCGTCGTCCATGATCTGGCTCGCCCGGTAGAGGTAGTAGCGCGCGGCACCCGTGACCGGCTGCCAGGCCACGGCGATGCCCGACGGGCCGTCCGTGGCGGTGAGCCCTGTGGGTGCGGAGGGCGGTGTCCTGTCGGTGGTGGTCACCGACTGGACGAGTGAGCTGCCGGATTCGTTGCCGGCCTTGTCCACGGCGCGTACGACGTACTGGTATCCGGCACCGGTGGCAGGCGGGCTGTCGGTGAAGGACGTCGTGGTGGGCGTGGCGATCCGGGTCCAGGCCGTGGCGCCGGCGAGGCGCCGGTAGACGCGATAGCCGGCCAGGTCCATTTCGGGGCTCTTCGCCCAACGGGTGGTGACCTTGGCGGTGGTGGGGTCGTAGGACGCCGAGAGGCCGGTGGGGGCGAGGGGCTTGACGGTGTCGACGGTCGCCGAGGTGCGGGGCGCGTAATCGAACTTGACGTTGGCGGAGCCCGTCCAGGCGACGAAGTCGACGCGGATGCTGTGACGCCCGCCCGCAATGGTGACGTTGACGGTTTTGGTCCGGGTCGTGGAGACGTCCTTCCAGAGGTCGACCTTGCGGATGCCGTCGACATAGACGCGGATGCCGTCGCGGACTGCGGTGGTGAAGGTGAAGGGTCCGCCGGAGCCGAAGTTGCGGGTGGTCTGCCAACGGACGCTGAAGTTGTCCTTGGGCAGTGTGACCCCGGCCGGGTCGCCGGTGCCGTAGTTCTCGTTGATCGAGGTGTCGCAGGTGGTCAGCCTGGGCGTGCCGCTGAAGGAGGTATTCGGGTGGTACGTGGCCTTCCACACCCCGTCCGCGCATGTGACGGCGGCGTGGGCAGTGGCCGGCAGGGCCAGTCCCGCAGTGGCCGCGGCGAGGGTGGTGGCGGACGTGGCGCAGGCAGCGCGGAGACGCGGGTGCATGGGTATCGATGAATCGCTCTCGGTCATGGGGGCGTGGAGGGTGGCGCCGGGCCATGGGGGGAGCACCGCTGCGATGATCGCATGTCTGTGCGTTCGCTGTCAGCCCTCAACCATGCGCGGACCAGCCACAACGCCCTTGCGCGCGTCAGGCCGCACAAGCCGTTCAGCAGCGGACACAGCAATGATTACTGGGCGTTCGGTGGTCGTGGAGGAGGCAGCCTCTCGCACCCGCGCGTCATTCGGACTGCCTGCGGATGTCCGGGCCATGCGCGTCAGGACCCCGCGGCCTCCAGGTACTGCCCCAGGTACCGGAACGTGCCGCCGACGACCTGGAACTCGAACATCGCGTCGTGGTTGTAGCCGTACCCCGACTCGTACTTGACGGTACGGGTGATGCCGGAATACGTGACCTCCGGCATCCGGCGGGCGATCGCGCCCCGTTCCCTCAGCGCGGTGCCGTCCTTGTCGCAGGCCTGGGCCAGGAACATCACGGCGTCGTAGGCCTCCGCCGCGTACCGGCCGGGGGCGGTGCCGAAGCGGGCGCGGTAGGCGGCCGTGAACGCGCGGGCGGAGGCGCGGGCCGTCGGGTCGGTGAAGCCGGTGGCGAAGACCCAGCCCTTCGCGGCGGCGCCGGCCGACCGGAGGAACCCTGCGTCGAGAGCGCGTTCCGTCGCCATCCGGGTTCCGGTGAACCGGGCGGCGGTCAGCGCCGACGCGAGCCCCGCGGCCCGGACCGCGTCGCCGGTGAAGACGACCGCGTCCGCGCGGGCGGACCTCACCTCGGCGGCGAGCGACGCGTAGTCGATCCTCCCGGCGGCCACACGGGTCGCCGTGGCGTCCCGGCCACCCTGGCGCAGCGCCCGTTCGACCTGGTCGCACACCGTCCAGGCGAAGTCGCCCTGCGCCCGGTCGTCCACGAGGAACACGCGACGGGCGTCGACGTGGTTGCTGAGGTAGCGGACGCAGGGGGCGGCGAGCAGCCCGTACGTGACGTGCAGCGCCGCATGACAGTGGAAGATGTTCGAACCGAACGACGCATTCTGGGTGTCGACGCCCACCGAGACGGACACGACGGGCATCACCGCCTCGGTGTAGGTCCTCTCGGTGGCGCTGAAGCAGGCGTCGGTCGTGGGGCCCAGTACGGCGAGCACCTTCGCGTCCTTCGCCAGCCGAGTCGCCAGCTCTTCGGCCCGCCGGGTGTCGCCGCCGTCGTCGTACGTCCGCAGCTTCAGCCGGAAGGGGAGGCCGCTGTCCGCAGCGATGTGTTCGACGGCCAGGCGCGCGCCGTCGAGCTGGGCCTTCCCGCTCTCCTTGCTGGTGCCGGTCAGGTCGCCGTGGAACGCCACGACCAGCTCTGGGCGCGGCCGGCCGGTGCCGGACGGTGTGGGCGGTCCCGGCTTCGCCCGGGAGCTCCACCACCAGGCCCCGCCACCGCCCGCCGCGAGGAGTCCCGCCGTGGAGCCGAGGCGCAGGAAGCCGCGCCGCCCGACCGTGCGCGGGGTGGGACGGGTGGCGGTGACGGCGGTCAGCGTCACGGCTTCCGGTGACGCGGTGCTCGCCGTTCCAGCGGTGCTCGCCGTTCCAGCGGTTCTCGCCGTGCCTTGCGTGCTCGCGGTGTCCGACGGCGCGGACGCCGACACCTGGGTCGGCTCGATCGAGCCGATGGTGAGTACGGATGCGGACCTGTCGTTGATCAGCCGGGTGACCGACGCGGGCAACCAGTCGGACGGTGCGGCGGGGTCGGCTGCCGTTCCCTCCGTGAGCGTGGCGCGCAGTCGCGCGAGGCTCGGGCGGTCGGCCGGATCCTTGTGCAGGCAGGCGCTCAGCAGGGGTGCCAGAGCGTCCGGGAGCGACGCCGGATCGGGCTCCTCGTAGACCGTGCGCAGCAGCACCCCCGCTGCCGCGCCGCCGCCGAACGGCCGTACCCCGGTCGCGGCGAACGCCAGCACGCAGCCCAGCGAGAACACGTCGCTCGGTGGGCCGATCTCGCCGCCCTGCGCCCGTGCCTGCTCGGGCGACAGAAAGCCGGGGGAGCCTACGATCACGCCGCTGGAGGTGAGCGCGGTGGCCTCCGGTGCGCGGGCGATGCCGAAGTCGATGAGCCGCGGCCCGTCAGGCGCCAGGAGGACGTTCCCCGGCTTCACGTCGCGGTGCACGAGACCGGCCCCGTGCACCGCGTCCAGCGCCTGCGCGAGCCGCACGCCCAGCACCCGTACCGAAGCGGGCGACAGCGGCCCGAAGGTGTCCACCGCTTCGGCGAGCGAGGGTCCCGGTATGTACGACGTCGCCAGCCACGGCGTCTCCGCTTCGGCGTCCGCGTCCAGCAGCGGGACCACCCAGCGGCTGCCGACCTGCCGGGCGGCCTCGACCTCACGGCGGAAACGGGCCCGGAAGCCGCTCTCGTCGGCGTACGAGGACCGCACCGTCTTCACCGCGGCGATCGCCCCGCCCGGCGCACGGGCCAGGAACACCACGCCCATGCCGCCGGCGCCCAGCCGCCGCAGCAGACGGTAGCGGCCGATCCGGGACGGGTCGCCGGCCCGCAGCGGTTCCATCAGGCGGTCAGCGGCGCGGGGCCGTCGTACACGAAGGCACCCCCGGCCACCCGCCACAGGAAACCGCCGGTGCCGTCGATGACCGTGGCGCCGACCGCGTCGAAGGCGAACGACTTGGTGATGCCCGTGTACTTCCCGCCCTGCACGGCGGCGAGCAGGTTCTGCCGGGTGCGGCTCTTCGACGGCAGTCCGGCCAGTGCCTTGAGCAGCATCCCGGTCACGTCGTAGGCCTCCGCCGCGTACCGGGGCGGCGCCTCCTCGAAGCGCGCGCGGTAGGCGGCGGCGAACTTCCGAGCCTCGGGTTTGCGGGTCGCGTCGACGACCGTGGCCACCATCACCCAGCCCTCGGCCCCTTCCCGCGCCTGCTTCAGGAACTGTTCGTCCAGCAGCGCCGGGCCGGACACCCGTGCCCCTGTGAAGGCGCGTTCCCGGAGTGTCGCGGCGATCAGCGCTGCTCGGTCGGGCAGACCGGCGAAGAACACGGAGTCGGCGCCGGCGGAGCGCACCGTGTCCACCGCGCTGCCGAAGTCGTGGCGCATCGCGCTCACCACGTCCGGCACCGACGGGTACCCCATGCTGTTGAGGTAGTTGGCGAGGGAACTGGAAAGCGTCGTGCCGTAGGCGCCGGCCGGACGGTCGACAACGATTCCGATCTTGCGCGATCGCGCCGTGCCGCGCAGGTAGTTGCCCGCATAGATCGGCAGCACCGCGTCGGGCAGCCGTGCGTTGAGGAACGAGCGGAACCCCTGGCCGGACAGGCCGGTCGCGCCGGGCGACACGCCGACGACCGGCAGCAGCCCGGCGTCGTACTTCGCGAGCGCCGCCTGCGCGGTCTCGTCGGTGGTCGGGCCGACCACGCCGAGGACCGTCGGATCGTCGGTGAGCTGTGCGGCGAGCCGCGCCGAGGCCACCGGATCACCCCCGTCGTCGACCGTCTTGACCTTCACGGTGAACGGGGCGTCTCCGCGCGCGTTGAACTCCTCGACCGCGAGCCGCAGTCCGCGCTCCTGGGCCCGGCCCGTCTCCCGCTGCGGGCCACTGAGGTCGCCGTGCAGCGCGAAGGTGTGCACCGGCCGACGCGGGGACGCGGCGGCCTTGGCGCTGTCGTTTCCCGGGCCGCCGTCGCCGGCGGCCGCCCACCAGGCGCCGCCCCCGCCCGCCGCCAGCGCCACGGCCCCGCCGGCGAGCAGCAGGAAACGCCGTCGGCCGGCCAGGCGGGCGTCCTCCGCCTGTGCCGGCCCGGACGTCTCGCGCGTGTCGGGCTCGGCCGAGTCGGAAGCGGCCGGCGTGTCGGACGGTGCGAGCGTGTGCTCGATGTCCGGCAGCGCGAGCGCGGCGGCCGAGCGCTCGGCGATCAGCCGGGTGACCGGATCGGGCAGCCACCCGTCCGTCTCTTCGTCCTGCGGTGTGGCCTCGGACGTGCCTTCGCTGCGGGCGGCGCCGTCGGCCGTCAGCTCCCGCACCAACGCGTCGGCGTCCGGCCGCCGGGCGGGATCCTTCTCCAGGCAGCGCTCCAGCACCCCGCGCAGCCCTGCCGGTACATCTTCGAGGTCCGCCGGGTCGTGGACGGCCCGGAACAGCAGGGCGTCGACCGCTCCGCTGCCGAACGGCGCCCGGCCGGTCGCCGCGAACGCCAGGACACAGCCGAGGGAGAACACGTCGCTCGCCGGGCCCAGGCCGTCCCCGCCCCGCCCCTCGGCCTGCTCGGGAGACAGATAGCCGGGCGTGCCGACCACGATCCCGGTCGCCGTGAGCGTCCGGTCCTCCGGCGCGCGGGCGATGCCGAAGTCGATGAGCCGCGGCCCGTCATGGGCGAGCAGCACATTGCCCGGCTTCAGGTCCCGGTGGACCAGCCCGGCCCGGTGCACCTCGCCCAGTGCCTCGGCCAGCCGGGCGCCGAGCAACCGCAGACCGCGCTCGGACAGCGGCCCGTGCGCGGTCACCGCCTCGGCCAGCGACGGTCCGGGCACGAACGCGGTCGCCAGCCACGGAGCCTCGGAGTTCGGGTCGGCGTCCACCAGCGGTACCACCCAGGGGCTGCCGACCCGCCGGGCGACCTCGACCTCGCGGCGGAAACGCTCCTTGAAGCCCGGCTCCTCCGCGTACTCGGCGAGCAGCACCTTCAGTGCCACCAGCGAGCCGCCCGGCGAGCGCGCCAGATACACCACACCCATGCCTCCGGCGCCGAGCCGCCCGAGCAGGCGATGGTCCGCGATACGCGCGGGATCCGACGAACGCAGCGGCTCCATCAGCTGTTTCCTCCGAGCTCGGACTCCAGGCGGGTGAGCATCGCGGCGTTGGCGTTCGACGCGTACGTGGTCAGCTCCTTGTCCGAGTAGCCCTTCGCGCCCTTCACCGACACCGACAGGGTCACCGTGCCGAGCCGGGTGACGAACCAGCCGTAGGTCTGCTCGTTCTTCCCGGTGAGGTATTTACCGATTTCCACGACCTGGTCGTCGGCGTAGTTGTTGTTGCCCTGGCCGTAGGGACTGGCGGTCGAAATGAGCTTGTAGATCCACTCGCCGGTCCGGACCTCCTGCTGCCGGCACCGCAGCGGCTCCTCCAGGGTGGTGGCCAGTTGCTCGTCGGCGCCACGGACGGTGGTGTGCACGGTGACCGCCGCGCTCACCTTGACCTCGCCCTTGCCGCCTGCGGCGGGAAGCTCGCTGTAGCGGGAGAGGGAGGCCAGGACATTGCGGGGCAGCTCGTGCCGCTCCCACAGGCACTGCCCGTCCAACACGGCGACGGTGGCCGGAGCGCTCACGGCAGGCCGCTGCGCCCGGAAGTCCGCGCCCCACCCCTGCGGTTGCAACGCCACGGCCGCGGCCAGGGCCTCGGCCCGGCCCTTGGTCCTGGGCACCTTGGCCGGGTCCGCCTGGAACGGTGTCAGCGACGGGGCGTCACTCTTGGAGGAGCCCGCGGACTCGGCGCCCGAGGCGGAGCCGGACGCGGTCGCGGATCTCGAAGGTGCCGAGGAGCTCGGCGCGGCTGCCTTGCCGTCGTCCCCGGAACCGCAGCCGCCGAGCACCAAGGCTGATGCGGCGACCGAGGCCGCGACCCCCATCCACGGCCAAGTCCCCCTGTGCGTAACGGCGTTTTCGTCGTCGTCCATCCCCGCCCCCCAACGGTCACGAGCCCACGCCCGCATTCGATGATCGTACTGACCGACGCGGGGAGAGGGCGGGCGGTTGCACGAACAGACGATGACGGAGACCACGCCCGGTGCGGCCTGGGTGGGGGCGTACGGATCAGAGGGCCGACTGGCGGGATCGGGCCGCCTCGATGTCCGGGACGTGCTCTTCGGCCCAGAGCCGTACGGCGCGAAGCGGGACGAGCAGCGAGCGGCCCAGCGGCGTCAGGGCGTACTCGACGCGGGGCGGGTTCTCCTCGTAATCGTGGCGGCTGACCAGACCGTCGGCTTCGAGGGAGCGCAGGGTCTCGGTCAGGACCTTCGGAGTAATGCCCCGGATGTGCCCCTTCAACTCGCTGAAACGGCGCGGCCCTTCGTCGAGGGCGTTGACGACGAACACGGTCCAGCGGGCGCCGATGCGGTGCAGCACCGTACGGCTCGGGCAGGTCGCTGCCATCACGTTGTACGCCTTGCCCATCGCCGCTCCCAGTTTCGTTGAAGATACCGGTATCAAATCCATACCGTGGTCCATGATCCTACGAGAGGGAGTGCGACACATGGAACGGATCCTGGTCATCGGAGGCGCACGGGCGCTGGGCGCGGCCGTCGCGAGGCGTGCGGTGAAGGATGGGTACGACGTCGTCGTCGGAGCCCGCGATCTGGCCGCGGCCGAGGTGCTGGCGAGCGAGATCGGCGCCACGGCAGTGCGGGTCGATCTGCAGGACGAGTCGACGCTCGCGGCCGCGGCGCAGTTGCTGAAGGACGGAATCGACCACATCGTGACGACCGGTTCGGCGCCGCACGACGTTCGCGCCACCGAGCTGGATCGCGACAAGCTGCTGGCCGCGTTCACGGCGAAGGTGATCGGCCCGATGCTGGTGGCCAAGCACTTCGCGCCGGTCCTGCGGCCGACCGGTTCCATGGTGCTGTTCTCCGGTGTGGTCGGCTGGCGTCCTGGACGGGGATCACTCGTCAAGGGCGTCACGAACGGTGCGGTCGAGTACGCGGCGCGCCACCTGGCGGCGGATCTGGCGCCGGTACGGGTCAATGCCGTCTCGCCCGGTGTCGTGGACTCGGGCGCGTGGGATCGCCTCGGCGACAAGAAGACCGCCTTGTTGAGCAAGAGCGCGGAGGGGACCTTCGTCGGACGCCACGGCGAGGTCGACGACGTCGTCGACACGGTGATGTGGCTGCTGCGCGCGGGCTTTGTCTCCGGCGAGACGATCCACATCGAGGGCGGCGCCCGCCACCGGTCCGCCTGATCGGCAACGGTGTCCCTCAAGCCGTGTGTGGCAGCGCTCATCGACCGACGCGGTGCGGGCCGCGGCGCTGCGCCATCCGCGGGTCGCCACCTCGGCGCCCGCGGCCCGCCCCGGGTCCGAGGCCTCGATCATCTTCGGTACGGGCCTGACCACAGCCCTGCCCGGCTCGGCCCAGGGGCCGTACCTCATCGTCACGGACATCGAACAGGCCCGCGCGCGCAGCTGGTCGACCGTGGCATCGACGTGAGCGAGGTCTTCCACGACGACAAGGGCGTCTTCTTCCACGGGCACGACTGCGGCGATGTCGTCCACAACGGCCAGGGCCAGGCGCCGATCAACGGCCTGCACCCCGAGCGTGCCGGCTACGGCTCCTGCGCCACCTCCAGTGACCCGGACGGCAACGGCTGGGTGCTCCAGGAGATCACGCAGCGAGCCCCCGGTCGCTGACCCGCCCCACCGCAGGGGCCGCCATCGTCACGGGGGCACCGTCCTGGGTCTGCCCCGGGCGTGCCCGGAGGCCTGTGGTAGACGCAGGCCTCCGGGCGGTCCCGGCCGTAGTGGTCAGGCGGTCATGGTGTGATGGGTTTCGAGCGGATGGTCAGACGCTGGTCAGCCGTGTTCGTGGGCGGGCGGCGTCACAGCTCCTCGACGAAGTACGGCTCGACTGTCATCCAGCCGTTGCCGGACGCGCCGTTGAGGCGGCCCGAGGAGTTCTTGGCGAGGGTGTACCACGACTCGACGTAGTCGGGGTCGTCGGTGAACCAGCTGTCGGGGATGGCGCTGAGGACCGCGTTCACCAGGGGGATGTAAGTGCCCTGGTCGGTGATGGTGAGCAGGGCTGTGGTGATGGCCGTCGCCAGCGCGCGGTAGTTGGTGCCGTCGTCGTCCTCCATCATGACGACATCGGCCAGGTTGTACTTGTAGTTCGACCAGTTGACCAGGATCTGGTTCGGGTAGTAGGTGGTGCCGTCGTAGTCCAGGTACGGCATGTCCACCGAGTCGACGCGTGCCTTGCCGTCCAGGCCGAAGCCGGTGACCAGGGAGAACATCTCGGCGGCACCCTTGAACCAGGGCTCCTGGTCGTCGTTCACCTCGATGGCGTCGACCTTGGTGGCCCACCAGCCGCCCGCGGCCTGCGCCTTCGCGGGGCCGGCCTGCGCGCCGAGGCCCTTGGCGGCCAACGCCGCGTCCAGGACCGCGAGTCCGGCCCGGTGGGCCTTGGCGACGTCGATGTCCAGCACGTACAGGGGGCGGTCGGGCACGTGGGCGGTGTCCACGGCGTGGGCGCGGCCCTGGTTGTCGTAGGCCGTGAGGGTCTTGGCGTTGTCGTCGGTCGCCGCGACGGCCACCCACGGGGTGGTGTCGGACTTCAGGTGCGCACGCATCGAGGGCGCGCCCAGGCGTACGCGCAGCAGCGAGCCTGTCGAGGCGGGCAGTCCCTTCAGGTCCGCAAGACGCCGGTCGGCGGCGGAGACCGTGGCGGTCAGGTTCCGCCCTGCGGGTGTTGCGGACTTGCCGGCCAGGGCGTGCAGGTCCACCTCGTCGGTGCCGAGCGCGGCCGTGCGCATCTGCGCCCGCCACTGCGAGTTCGTCAGCGACGTGGCCAGCGACCGGGCGATCTGCTTCTCGATGTCACGGACCGGGGACTTGCGCTGGGCCGTGGCCCGGCTGTCCGTGTCGGCTGCCGCAGAGGCGATGGCCGGCTGGACGCTGCCGCCGATGACCGCGCTCAGCACGACGCCGATGAGGGCGCCGCGCCGCATGCTTGCTCTGTTCACCTTGCTCCTTGGGTTGTCTGTGCTCGCCGCACCGTGGGGGACGGGCGGCTGTCTGTGGGGT
>NZ_VJZD01000188.1 GCF_009377175.1 Streptomyces adustus | reverse complement strand
CCCCCGGGCCTCCCGGCTGTCCCCGGCTTCCCGGCAGCCCCCGACTCCCCGGGCTACGCGAGCTGCTTGCGGAACCAGTGCTCGGCGTACGCGTCCTCCTTGTACGGGCCGGTCTCGGTGTAGCCGAGCCGGGCGTACAGGGCGCGCGCCTCGGTCAGGTCGGCGCGGGTGTCGAGCACCAGCCGCGTGGCACCGAGGGCACGGGCGGCGTCCTCGGCCGCCGACACCAGCAGCGCGGCCCCGCCCCGGCCGCGCATCCCCGGACGAAGGAACACCCGGGTCAGCTCGGCCGTCGTGGCCTCCAGCAGCCGTACGCCCGCGCTGCCGGCGGGCTCACCGCCGTACCGTGCGACCAGCAACTGCCCGTCCGGTGGGCTGAGTTCGTCGCCCGTGTGCGCGGCGATCCCGCGCTCCAGCTCGTCCGGGTCGGTGCGACGGCCCTCGTGCAGCAGGTACCAGCGGTCGCTGACCTCGGTGTAGTACGCCCGCCAGAGGGCGGCGGCCACGGGCGAGTCGAAGGCTTCGGGGGCGACGGTCCAGGTCATGGCCGACATTCTCGGGGGCGGGCCCGGCCGACCCGCAAGCGAATACCGGGGAACCGGGCCGCCGCCGCACCGGGTTGCTCCCGGGCGGGCCGGGCGCGGCCGCCGTTTGGGCGGGGTCTTCCGGGTAACCCG
Organism: Streptomyces adustus; assembly: GCF_009377175.1. Taxonomy (GTDB): domain Bacteria; phylum Actinomycetota; class Actinomycetes; order Streptomycetales; family Streptomycetaceae; genus Streptomyces; species Streptomyces adustus. The sequence goes on along the minus strand of NZ_VJZD01000188.1, from coordinate 18,056 downwards.
GTTCAGGAACCGGCCCGTTGGGCCGATACACGGAAGGCAACCATGTCGACAGGCGTGATGATCGCTCTGATATTGATCGTGGTGGCCGTCGTCGCGGTGACGGCCGTCCTGGCCCTGCGGGCCCGAGGCACGCACGGCGGCGGCCTGAAGCGACGTTTCGGGCCCGAGTACGAACGGACCGTGGCCGGATACGACGGCGATGTGCAGGCGGCCGAGCGGGAGTTGACCGAACGCGTCGAGCGGCACGGCGGGCTGCGCGAGCGGCCGCTGGAGCCCGCCGAACGCGAACGGTACGAGGCGCGCTGGACGGCCGTCCAGGAACGGTTCGTCGACTCCCCGCGCGAGGCGGTCGCCGACGCGGACCGGCTCATCGCGGAACTGGCCGGCGCCCGCGGCTTCCCGGACGGCGCGCAGTACGAGGAGCAGCTCGCGGCGCTCTCCGTGCACCATGCCGACCAGGTGCAGGGCTACCGCCGGGTGCACCGGGTCGTCGTCGTGCCGGCGAAGGCCGGGAGCGGCGGCGCGGGCACCGAGGAGATGCGGGAGGCGCTGGTCGAGGCCCGCGGTCTCTTCGCCGAACTGGTGGCCCCGGCCCGCCAGGGCAACGGCCGCCACCGCCCCGGGACGACGCCGGACGACCGGCGCACCCCGGCCCGATCCAACGGCCACGGCACCCCGTGGGCGTTCACCAGGCGTCAAGCGAAGGGGAGTTGAGTCACATGGCCGACACCGAGCGACCGGTGACCGACGCCACGGGCACGGACCCGCGGCAGCCGTCCGGCCCGCCCGAGCCGCCCGAGGCACGCAGGACGGGCGAGACGCGCAGGACGGGCGGGACGACCGAGACACCCGCAGCCCCCAGGACGCCGGAGTCACCCTCCGCTCCCAGGACGCCGGAGTCACCCACGGCCCCCAGGGCGCCGGAGGAGGCGTCGGCCGCCCGCAGGACGGCCGAAGCGGCCGCCGGGGTCCCCGGGCCGGCGGAGGCCCCCGAGCGCCACCGCCGGACCGGGCCGGCCGCGCCCGGACCCGACACCGCGGGTCACGCCCCGGACACCGCCGGCCCCGCCGCACTCTTCGCGCACGAGGAGTCCGACAAGCTCACGCTCCGCCTCCGGCAGGCGGTCGCCGCCTTCGTCGACGAGCCCCGCGGCTCCGTGGAGGAGGCCGACCAGGTGCTGGAGGAGATCGCCGCCCGCTTCACCGAGGCCGTGGCCAGGCAGCGCCGGACGCTGCGCACGTCCTGGCAGTCCCCGGACAGGGCGACCGAGAAGGCCACGGGACGGTCCACGGACAAGCAGGCCGAAACGCGCCCGGCGGTCGGCGCCGACACGGAGCAACTCCGCCTGGCCCTGCGGGACTACCGCGAACTGGCGGAGCGCCTGCTACGCGTGTGACCCGTGCGCCGCGTCGTTCGCGGCCCCTGTGGCCTCCGCGCCACCGGCCGCCCCCGTACGGCCTGCACCGCCCGTACCGCCCGTACCTTCAGAGTCGATCGCCGCCCGGCGCTCCCGCCACTCCCGTACGACCTCGTCGACGTCGTACGGCTTCTTGCCCAGCGGGGGGCCGGGCGGCGGCTTGAACATCATCTCGCGGATCTTCGCGTTGACGTCCGTGATGATCCTCCGGACGATCAGCTCGCTGGGCGCCGCGTAGGCCGCCGCGAGGGCGTCCTCGGCCTCCTTGCGCAGAGCCAGCGCGGGCGGCAGCACGGAGAGGCCCTCGCGGGCCATCTTCCTCTTGATCCACCACAGTTCGTCGTACGTCGTGTCCGTGACCTCCGGCATCGGGCGGCCCGCGCCCGCCAGGTGGGCGAACTCGCCCCGCGCCTGGGCATCACGGATCTGCTTGTCGACCCAGGACTCGAACGGGACCCCCGGTGGCTTTCGCTCGGTCATGAGTCCATTGTGCCGGACGCGGTACCGCCGGGCGATTTATCATGCGGCGGCGGGTGCGCCAACCAGGCCGCCGTACAAGGACATTCCAGAAGGAGCGCACGTGCTCGAACTCACCATGGCCTCCGTCTCCGGGGCGGACGTCGGTGCCACGGCCGGCATGCTCATGGCCGACGCGCCGAGCGATCCCGGTGCCGTGCTGCGGGTGGGCCGGGATGCTTCCGTCTGCCGGCTCGCGACGCCGGACGACTGGCTGTTCGTCTCGCGGGTCCACCTGGAGTTCCTGTGCGGCCCCGAAGGAACCTGGCATGTGTCGTGGCTGCGCGGCTCGCAGCCCGACCCGTCCTCCGAGGTGCTGCTGACCGTCGGGGAGTACGCCCAGACGATCGCGTACGGCGGGAGCGTGCAGCTGCCGCGGGGCGGGGCGGGCGAGATCATCATCCGGGACCGCACCGGCCCGCGCAGCGTCAACGTCGGCTTCTACCACGAGGCGTAGCCCCGGGGCAGGGCCGCCGACGTCCCCAGGGCCCGTCCGACAGGCGCTACTCGGGCTCCTCGGGCTGCTCCAGCACCCGGGCCAGCGCGAAACCGTCGTACCCCTTGCTGCCCACCGTCTGGATCGCCGTGGCGCTCAGCCGCGGGTGGGCGGACATCAGCTCGACGGCGGCCCGGGTGCCCTCGACGTCCGGTTCGCTGCTCTCCGAGTCGATCACGCGGCCGCCGCGTACGACGTTGTCGACGATGATCAGGCTGCCCGCGCGGGTGAGCCGCAGCGCCCACTCCACGTAGTTCGCGTTGTTGGCCTTGTCGGCGTCGATGAAGACGATGTCGAACGGGGCCGGGTTCTCGTCGGCGAGCTTGGGCAGCGACTCCAGGGCCGGACCGACGCGCACCTCGACGATCCGCTCCAGACCCGCGCGGGCGATGTTGCGGGTCGCGACCTCGGCGTGCCGGGCGCTGTACTCCAGCGAGATCAGCCGGCCGTCGGCCGGGAGCGCGCGGGCCAGCCAGATGGTGCTGTAGCCGCCGAGCGTGCCGATCTCCAGGATGGTGCGGGCCCCCTGGATCTGGGCCAGCAGTTGCAGCAGCTTGCCCTGGGGCGGGGTGACGGCGATGTGCGGCAGCCCGGCGGCCTCGCTGTCCCGCACGGCCGCCTTGAGGAACTCGTCCTCCGGCGCCAGATGGGTGGAGAAGTAGAAGTCGACGTCGTCCCAGAGCTGAGACCCGCTCATGCGCTCTACCTTTCGTGTCCCTGCTTTCCGGCCGGTCCGCCGGTTCGGGGGGCGGAGCCGACGGGACGCCGACGCGCCGAGGGAAGGGGCCACCGGGGTGCCCCCTTCCATCGTCGCGCAGTCCGTCCGCTCACGCAGCCGACTCGACCGCCGGCGCCGACCCGGGCAGCGGCCGGCCCGCCGACTCCGCCATGTACCAGACCGCGACACCGCCGACGACGGCCGCGGCCATCAGGTAGTAGGCGGGCATCATCAGGTTCCCGGTCGCGCCGACGAGGGCGGTCACCACCAGCGGGGTGGTGCCGCCGAAGAGCGACACCGACACGTTGAAGCCGATGGACAGCGAGCCGTAGCGGACCCTCGTCGGGAACAGGGCGGGCAGGGCCGCCGGCATCGAGGCCGTGAAGCAGACCAGGAGCAGGCCGAGCGCGCCCATGCCGAGGCCGACCGCGAGCAGGCTGCCCTGGCGGATCAGCAGCAGCGCCGGGACGGACAGGGACAGGAAGCCCACGCAGCCGGCCGCGATCACCGGGCGGCGGCCGATCCGGTCGGTCAGCGCGCCGGCGAAGGGCTGCACGATCATCATCAGCGCCATCACGCCCAGCACGACCAGCAGGCCGTGCGTCTCGTCGTACTTCAGCTCGCTGGTCAGATAGCTCGGCATGTACGACAGGAGCATGTAGTCGGTGACGTTGAAGACCAGGACGAGCCCCATGCACAGCAGCAGCGTCCGCCACTGGCCCACGACCATCTCGCGCAGCGGCACCTTCGGCCGGCTCGCCTCGGACCTCTCCACCTCCGCCCGGAACGCCGGGGTCTCCTCCAGGCGCATCCGCAGGTAGAGGCCGACGATGCCCATCGGGCCCGCGATCAGGAACGGGATCCGCCAGCCCCAGGACACCAGGTCCGCGGAGGAGAGCAGCGCGGTCATGAGGGTCACCAGACCCGCGCCGCCGATGTATCCGGCCAGCGTGCCGAACTCCAGCCAGCTGCCCAGGAAGCCGCGCCGCTTGTCCGGCGCGTACTCGGCGATGAAGGTGGACGCGCCCGCGTACTCGCCGCCGGTCGAGAAGCCCTGCACCAGGCGGGCCAGCAGGAGCAGCAGGGGAGCGCCGACGCCGATCGCGCCGTACGACGGGATCAGGCCGATCGCGAACGTGCCCGCCGCCATCATGATCATGGTGAGGGCGAGGACCTTCTGCCGGCCGATGCGGTCGCCGAGCGGGCCGAAGACCATGCCGCCGAGCGGGCGGACCAGGAAGGCCGCGGCGAAGGCTCCGAACGTGGACAGCAACTGCGCGGTCGGGTTGCCCGAGGGGAAGAAGACCTTGCCCAGGGTGACCGCGATGTAGCTGTACACGCCGAAGTCGAACCACTCCATCGCGTTGCCCAGCGCGGCGGCCTTCACGGCGCGCCGGACGAGGGCGGGGTCGGTGGTGGTGACCTTTCGGCTCCTGCCGATGGTCCTGGGGGTCTGGGGAGCAGCGACGGTGACGGCTGACAAAACTTCGCTCGCCTACCTTTCGACGGGGACAGGGACACGGCCCGAGGTGGGCCAGGCAGCGACCATACGAGTCTTTGATCCGCTTACGCCCGGTACGCAACCGGATGCATGCTGCACCTAAAAGCCGTGTATGCAGGTACGTCTGCCCCGTTCGGAAGGTGTTTTTCGGCCGCCCGCTGTGATCCTTGTCGCCCCGGCGCGGTCAGCGAGAGCTCGGCACCCGCTCGGACGAGTGGGCCTGGACCTGGGCCTTCGCCGTCCGGCCGAGAAGGCTGCGCAGCCGGCGCTCGGCGGGGTGCTCCACCCACTGGTACGCAAGCCCCGCGGCGCCGAGGCTGACCGTCAGGACCCCCGCCCAGAAGACGAGCGTGGCCTGGCCGGGGGCGGGCTTGCCCCACAGGAACACCGCGGACCGGATCACGATCTCGTGCAGGAGGTACCAGGCGAACGACCAGTGCCCGAGCCGGATCATCCAGGGCCCGCCCAGCCCGGTGCGCCGTCCCTCCAGGTCGGCACGGGCCGCCGAGCAGATCAGGGCCGCGAAGATCGGCGCGGAGAGCCACTGCGAGGCGGTGTAGGGGCTGTACCAGAGGGAGTCCGGCACCGCGTCCGACCAGGGGATCAGCGCCAGGTGCCAGCCGACGACGAGAGCGACGGCCACCGGCAGCGGCAGCCGGGGCCGCCAGCCCCGCTTGAGCGCGAGTCCGGCCACCACCCCCAGCACGAACTGGAGGGAACGCGTCAGCGGCAGATAGTCCAGGGCCCAGGCGCGGGTGACGGGCGGCAGACCGGACAGCGCGGGCCACAGCGCGAGCGCGGCACAGACGACGGCGGCCGCCGTCCACGCCCACACCCGGGCGCGGCGCCCCGCGAGCAGCGCCAGCAGCGCGGGGAAGACCAGATAGAACCAGGCCTCGTCGCTGAGCGACCAGGCCGCCGGGTTGCCGCCCTTGAAGATGACCGGCACCGGCACCCACGCGTGCACCAGCAGCAGCGTCGCGGCCACCGCCTTGAGCGACACGGCCTGGCCCATGACCGCCCACACGGCGACCGACAGCGCGACGCTGACGGCGAGCAGCGGCCAGATCCGGGCGAAGCGCCGCCACAGGAACACCCGGGTGGGGACCTTCATGCCGTCGTACGTCCAGGCCAGGACGACACCCGACAGCACGAAGAAGAACGTCACGCCGCTGCGGCCGTACCAGACGGCCTCACTGACGACCGGGACGGTACCGACCTGACGGGACAGGTGGTAGAGGACGACCAGCGCGGCGGCCCAGAACCGCAGCCCGGTCAGCGAGGGCAGTCGGTCACGGCCGGGCCTGGGTATGGAGGTCAACGCTGGTCCTTCACCGTTCGGGCGGCGGGCGGGGGCGATCACCCCGGCACGGAGCAGCAAAGACTAACGCCGCGGCCCGGCCCGCCCCGAACCCTCCCCGGCCGCGCCCTCAGGAGGCCTGCGCGTCGAACGCGTGCCGTACGAGCGGTACGTCCAGCTTGGGAATCCTCACGTTGAACGACCCGGAGGGGCCGGCGAGGTCGAGGGCCATGAGCTTCCAGTGACCGGCTTTGGCGGCGGAGGCCGTCAGGGTCAGCGGCGGGAGGAGGGTCAACGCCTCCTGCCCCCGGCCCTGCCACGTCACGGGCTTGCCCCGGGTGAGGTACAGGGTGCCCAACCGGGATCTCGTGCCGGCCTGTCCGAGCGGACGAAGGAAACAGGTGACCTTCAGGGTCACGTCGCTCGTGAACAGATCGAGATCGCCAGCAGGGGTCGGCCGCTTGATCCACAGCCAGCGGAGCAGTACGTCGGAGAAGGTCTGAGTCAGGGTCTTTGAGAAGTGCCGAGGTGGGCGGTTCGCCTGCTGAGAACCGGATGTGACGGCTTGTCGGCTTCTATCGGCGGCTGCCCTGGAGACAGGACAGGCATGGCCGCTGGTGATCATGTGGGTGTCGAGTCCGTATGAGCACCGAGCGAGTCCATGCCTGCGCGCCCATCTTCCCGCATGCCGTCATGCCTCCAGCAACTGGGGGAAGCCTCCGGCCCAGCCCTGCTGAAGACAGCCGCTGACCTGCGGAGTTATCTGGCCACGGTGCCTGACCCGCGGGCCCGTCGCGGCATCCGTCACCCATGGACGGCCTTGCTCACCTCTGCGGCCGCCGCCGTTCTGGCCCCCGAGAAGGTGGTTGGGGTCGTTGGCGGCGGTCACGGTGCCGGTCATGTGTGCGGAGGCGACCTCAGCGGAGATCTTCGTGAAGGCCCCTCCCGCGTCGAGGGGGCGTGCCGCCAACGCAGCGGCGCTGGAGGTCTTGTGCGTTGTCGGGGTGCCCGAAGCTTTGGCGGTGCCGTCACTGTTGCTGCACGTGGTAAGGGGCAAGAGCGCAGTGGCCGCTGCGACAGCGATGATGCTCGATCTCATCCCGCGATCATGAAGCATAGGTAGATTATGTGAAAGAAATGTGATGCTCTGTGATGGCGTGGTGATGACCCTGCATCGTCAGCGGAGTGGCAGAACGGGGTCGCCCTCGGGTACGCCTGGGACACCCTGACCGGCATCGCACGGCAGTGGCACCGCCACCCCGACTTAAACCCGGACTGGGCAGCCGATGACTGACACGACCGTCGCCCTGTAAGCCGCCGAGCACGTCGACCGGTGGAAAGCCGACCACGGCCAGCCCCTGCACTACAGCCAGGACCTGTTCAGGGACAGGTCCGTGTTTCCCAGCCGGATCCCTGGCCGCCTGCCTGGCCGAAAAGTGTGAGGGCGGGTGCAACCCTGCCCTCTTCTCAGCAGTCACACAGGCGCCACTGTGTTTCAGGTGTTCCACGTTGGTCCGGAAAGGCCCTTCCCTCTGTGATGACTCGTACCCGGCTGATCGCGCTGGCCGCGACAACCGCCCTCGCCGCCGCCGGCGGCCTGGTCACCGCCACTCCGGCTGCGGCCGTGACCTGCACTTCTCCCGTCTGGAAGGCGCAGTTCTTCGCCAACACCTCGTTCAGCGGCACACCCAAGCGCACCGCCTGCGACTCCGCCATCTCGGAGAACTACGGCAGCGGCGACCCGGCCGGCGTCACCCTGCCGAAGGACAACTTCTCGATCCGCTGGTCCGTCACCCGGGACTTCGGCTCCGGCGGCCCCTTCCGGCTCTCCGCCGCCACCCAGGACGGCATGCGCGTCTACGTCGACGGCGTGCGCAAGATCGACCTGTGGAAGAACGTCTCCACCACCGTCCGCAAGACCCTCGACCTGACCATCCCGGCCGGCAAGCACACCCTGCGCGTGGACTACGTCGCCTGGACCGGCAACGCCAACGCCGCCTTCACCTACACCCCGCGCACCGAGGCCGCCGTCGACACCGTCAAGCCCCTCGCTCCGGCCACCCTCGCCGCCTCGTACGACCGGAACACCGCGAAGACCACCCTGCGCTGGGCCGCCAACAAGGAGATGGACCTCGCCGGCTACCGCGTCTACCGCCGGCTGAGCACCACACAGTGGGCGAAGGTCAGCGGCACCTCCCTGCTCACCTCCCCGGTCTTCATCGACACACCGCCCGCCACGGGCGAGACCTTCCTGTACGAGGTCCGCGCCGTCGACAAGGCCGGCCGCGAGTCCGCCGGCAGCCCCGACATGAACGCGACGACCGTCGACCGCACGGGACCGGTGGCCCCGACGGGGCTCACCGCCGTCACCGACGGGTGGTGGACAAAACTGAGCTGGCAGCCGGTCTCCGACGCCGCGCAGTACGAGGTGTACTCCGCCCCCGCGGCCACCGGCCCATTCACCCTGCTGTACACCACGACATTCACGTCCTACGGACCCGACGCGCCCCCGAACACCACCCGGTACTACCGGGTGCGAGCCCTCGACGCGACCGGCAACCCGGGCGCCTATGCGACGGCCACCGGCGACGGCGTCGACCGCACACCGCCACCGACCCCGCACCACCTCACCTCCGAGGTCGGCGCCAACTTCACCGAGGTGTCCTGGAGACAGACCGACGACTTCTTCGAGGAATCCGGCGCGGCCTACCACGTCTACCGCTCGCCCGGGAAAACCCTCGACCCTGCCGCCCTCACCCGCGTGACCTGCACCGAGCCCAGCGACCAGAACACCGACGGCGGAGTCTGCCGCGACCTGGACATGCCCGCCGGCACCTACGTCACCTACGCGGTCACGTCGGTGGACCGGGCCGGCAACGAGTCGACGCTGTCCGCCCCGCTCGTCGTGCGCACCGGCGACCACGTCGCCCCCGGTCCCCTCACCGGCGTCAAGGCCACCCCGCGCGCCGACGGCGTGCTGCTGAGCTGGGACGCCTCGAGCGACGACGACGTCGACGGCTACCGGGTCTATGCCGGCGTCAAGGAGGCCGACGGCAGCGTCACCTGGACCCTCAACTCCCAATGCACGGACGGCACGAGCGACCCGCTCGCGATCCTGTGCGGCGATCTCCCGGACGGCGAGACCTACCTCTACGCGGTCGTCGCCAAGGACCGCTGGACCAACTATCTTCACCCGCGCGACCCGAACGTCCCCGTCCTCGAGGGCACCGAGCTGGACGTGCGGCCGACCACCACGGTCACCCCGGACTGGAAACTGGGCGTGCTGAGCTGGAACTCCGTATCCACCTCTGCGCCGTTCGTCCGCTGGTCGTGCGACAACACCGCACTTTGCGACACCGTCACCGGCTACCGGATCAACCGCTGGAACCCCACAACCGAGACATACGAGCCCCGGCACGACGGCCTGCTGCCAGCCGACACCCGAACGTGGACGGACACCACCGCGACGAAGGGAACCTCGTACTTCTACACACTCCAAGCCGTACGCGCCGACGGCAGCGTCGCGGGCACGTATGCATGGGACTGCGTCGTACAGAACCGCGTCTAGGACCCCGCCCGGCGAGCAGACGGCCGCCTCCTGCGAGGAGGCGGATCGGGCTCGCAGACGAGAAGGTCGAATCCGTGGTCGCGGCTCTGGTGCGCCCTCCTCTTTCACATGAATGGCCGCAGGGTGCTGAAGGTTCCTGATGTGATCCAGTCCCGGTGGCGCTGACGTCAGCGGAAGGCCGCTGTGCAGCATTCGAACCACACGGTTTTGCTGCCTTCGGGGGTCAGGTCCACGCCCCACTTGTCCACCAGTGCTTCCAGCAGGGCGAGGCCGCGGCCGGTTTCCGAATCCGGCCGTACGTCGCCCTGCGGCGAGGGGGGCCGGGCGGCGCCGTCCGTCACCTCCACCCGTACCCCCGCCGGCTGCCGCAGCAGCGCGATCGTGCAGCGTCTGTCCGGTACGTGGCGTACGACGTTGGCGACCAGTTCCGTCAGGGCCAGTTCCACGGTGTCGGTCAGGTGCGGCAGGCCCCACTCGGCCAGACAGGAGCGGGCGATCCGACGGATGTGCCGCGCCGAGTGGGCACCGACGGTGAGGTGCATCCGGTACTGGGGCGGACGCGGGCCCGCGAGGGCAGGGGGAATGAATCCGTTCACGGTACGAGCCTGACCTCGGGCGACTACTCTGGGCTACCGCACGGATACAACAGGTCCCGTGGTGGACCGAGTTACGTCACAGGGGGCCGCGCGTGACCCACATCAACGTCCTCGACCCGGGAGCCTCACCGCTCGACTACTACGGCTTCGAGCTGCGGCGACATCGCGAGGCCGCGGGCCTCACGCAACGGCAGCTCGGTGACATCGTCAACTACACGGGGTCACTGGTCGGGCAGATCGAGACCGCCAGGAAGCTGCCCACACCCGAGTTCAGCGAGCGCGTGGACGCGGCGCTGGGGACGGGCGGGCTGCTTTCGCGCCTCGTCGCCCTCGTGATGCGCAGCCAACTCCCGGCCTGGTTTCAGCAGGTGGCCGAGTTGCAGACGCGGGCCGCCGAGATCTACTCCTTCGAGTCCCAGATGGTGCACGGTCTCCTTCAGACTCCGGGGTACGCGCGGGCCGTGCTGGGCACGTTGAACCAGGCCGACCTGGACGATCGCACCGCGGTGCGGATGGCGCGGCAGAGCATCTTCGAGAAGGAGGAGCCGCCCGTCTTCTGGGCCGTCCTCTCCGAGGCCGCTCTGTGTCTGGAGATCGGCGGGCCGTTGGTCATGCGCGACCAACTGGCCCACCTGTTGTCGTTCGAGGACGATCCCCGGATCAATGTTCAGGTGTTGCCGTATTCGGCCGGAGCGCACGCCGGATTGCAGGGCTCGTTCGACCTCTACCGCTTCGAGCGCGACCCGGTCATCGTCTACACGGAGAGCTACGGCAGCGGTCATCCGACCGCGAATCCGGACACGGTCAAGGACTGTTCGCTCCGTTACGATCACCTTCAGGCCGCCGCACTCTCCCTCAAGGGCTCGGCGCAGATGATCCGGCGCGTGATGGAGGAACGCTATGGGGAACAACGCGGCTCTGACGGGGATTCAGTGGCGTAAGTCCAGCTACAGCGGAGATCAGGGCGGCAACTGCGTCGAGGTCGCCGAGACCTCCGCCACCGTCGCCGTCCGCGACTCGAAGAACCCCGCGGGACCGGTGCTCGGGTTCCGGCCCGCGGTGTTCGCCGAGTTCGTGGTCTGGTCGGCGGCTACAGCCGCTGGATGATCGTCCCGGTGGCCAGGCCGCCGCCCGCGCACATCGTGATGAGGGCGAACTCCTTGTCCGCGCGCTCCAGTTCGTGCAGGGCGGTGGTGATCAGGCGGGCCCCGGTCGCGCCGACCGGGTGGCCCAGGGCGATCGCGCCGCCGTTGACGTTGACCTTCGTCAGGTCCTGCTCGAAGACCTGGGCCCAGCTCAACACCACCGAGGCGAAGGCCTCGTTGATCTCGACGAGGTCGATGTCCTTCAGGGACATGCCCGCCTTGCCCAGGACCGCCTTCGTGGCGTCGATGGGGCCGTCGAGGTGGAAGTGCGGGTCGGCGCCGACCAGGGCCTGGGCGACGATCCGCGCCCTCGGCTTCAGTTTCAGGGCGCGGGCCATGCGCTTGGACGCCCACATGATCGCTGCCGCGCCGTCGGAGATCTGGGAGGAGTTGCCGGCCGTGTGCACGGCCGTCGGCATGATCGGCTTCAGGGCGGAGAGGCCCTCCACGGTCGTGTCGCGCAGGCCCTCGTCCTTGTCCACCAGGCGCCACATGCCCTGGCCCGCCCGCTGCTCGTCCTCCGTGGTCGGGACCTGCACCGCGAACGTCTCCCGCTTGAACCGCTCCTCGGACCAGGCGATCGCGGCCCGCTCCTGGGAGACCAGGCCGAGGGAGTCGACGTTCTCCCGGGTGAGGCCGCGGTGGCGGGCGATGCGCTCGGCCGCCTCGAACTGGTTGGGCAGGTCCACGTTCCACTCGTCGGGGAACGGTTTCCCCGGGCCGTGCTTCGAGCCGGAGCCGAGCGGCACCCGCGACATCGACTCGACACCGCAGGAGATGCCCACGTCGATCACGCCCGCCGCGATCATGTTCGCCGTCATGTGGGACGCCTGCTGCGAGGAGCCGCACTGGCAGTCGACCGTCGTCGCCGCGGTCTCGTAGGGCAGGCCCATGGTCAGCCAGGCGGTGCGCGCGGGGTTCATGGACTGTTCGCCGGCGTGGGTCACCGTGCCGCCGACGATCTGCTCGACGCAGTCGGCGGGGATGCCGGTGCGGCCGAGGAGTTCGCGGTACGTCTCGCCCAGCAGATAGGCCGGGTGCAGATTGGCGAGCGCGCCGCCGCGCTTGCCGATGGGGGTGCGTACGGCTTCGACGATCACGGGTTCGGCGGCCATGGGTGCGGGTCCTCTCCTCCGAACTGATACGTGTTCTAGTTCTGTGTGCAGTCTGCTGACGAGGCGTCCACCCCCGCAAGGGTCTTGCAGGCAGATTCGGGGCGCCGTACCCCTTGCCTCTTGTAGAACCCGTTATTACCTTCGCGGCAGCTCTATTCCTGATGGACCGTCAGATGGACGGAGTGAGTTGCCGATGCCCTGTCCGGCGCTTCCCGACGGGTTCGACTTCACCGACCCCGATGTGCTGCAACACCGCGTGCCGCTGCCGGAGTTCGCCGAGCTGCGCCGGGTCGAACCGGTCCGCTGGATCCCGCAGACGTCCAACCTGGCAGGTTTCCAGGACGAGGGCTACTGGGCGGTCACCCGGCACGCGGACGTCAAGTACGTTTCCACGCATCCGGAGATCTTCTCCTCGTACCTCAACACCGCGATCATCCGCTTCAACGACCACATCGAGCGCGACGCGATCGACGCCCAGCGGCTGATCCTGCTCAACATGGACCCGCCCGAGCACACCCGGGTCCGCCAGATCCTCCAGCGGGTCTTCACCCCGCGCGCCATCCGCGCGCTGGAGGCCAACCTGCGCGCCCGCGCGCAGGCCATCGCGGCGAACGCGCGCGCCCGCTCCGGGACCTTCGACTTCGTCACCGAGGTCGCCTGCGAACTGCCCCTCCAGGCCATCGCCGAACTCATCGGCGTCCCGCAGGAGGACCGGGCCAAGATCTTCGACTGGTCCAACCGGATGATCGCCTACGACGACCCGGAGTACGCGATCACCGAGGAGGTCGGCCAGGAGTCCGCCACCGAGATCATCGCGTACGCCATGAACATGGCCGCCGCCCGCAAGCAGTGCCCCGCCAAGGACATCGTCACCACCCTGGTGGCGGCGGAGGACGAGGGCAACCTCGGCCCCGACGAGTTCGGGTTCTTCGTGCTGATGCTGGCCGTAGCCGGGAACGAGACCACCCGCAACGCCATCACCCACGGCATGCACGCCTTCCTCACCCACCCCGAGCAGTGGGAACTGTTCAAGGCGGAGCGGCCGGCCACGGCGGCCGAGGAGATCGTGCGCTGGGCCACCCCGGTCAACTCCTTCCAGCGGACGGCCACCCAGGACACGGAACTGGGCGGAAAGACGATCAGGAAGGGTGACCGGGTCGGCCTCTTCTACGCCTCCGCCAACCACGACCCCGAGGTCTTCGACCACCCCGACGTCTTCGACATCACCCGCGACCCCAACCCCCATCTCGGGTTCGGCGGTGGCGGGCCGCACTTCTGCCTCGGCAAGTCCCTGGCCGTCCTGGAGATCGACCTGATCTTCAACGCCGTCGCCGACGCCCTGCCCGGCCTGCGGCTGACCGGCGACCCGCGCCGGCTGCGCTCCGCCTGGATCAACGGGGTGAAGGAGCTGCCGGTCAGCGCGGGCTGAGCGACCCGCAGCGGGGTGCGGGCGGAGTCACTCGCGGCCGGACGACGTCAGCGCCAGCACCCCGGTCAGTGCCGTCGCGACCACCAGCGGGACGCCCAGTCCGTGGTGCAGCACCAGCCACGCGCCGAGCAGCGCGCCCACCGCCATCGCGACCACCGACGCGGTGCGGCGCGGCGAGTGACGGCCCGAGCCGCCCCCGGCCCGGGAGTCGGAGGCCAGGCCGGTCAGGGTCATCGTCAGGACCGTCGTTGTCAGGTCCGGCACGCCCAGTTTGCGGACGGTCGCGTTGCGCAGCCCCATCGCGAAGGCCGTGAGCACGATGAGCGTGTACGTCGTCCCCGTGGCACCCGGCGCGGCGAAGGCGACCGCGGCGGACGCGCCCAGCAGGACCGCCTCGGCGGCGAGGGTCAGCCGGGCCCAGGTGCGGCGCGAGCCCCCGCCGAGCCGCCGGGCGACACGCCCGCCCGCCACCGCGCCCACCAGGAACGACAGCAGAGAGGCCGCCGTGTGCGGCACCGAGAAGCCGGGCGCCCCCGCGGCGGCGAAGCCCAGGACGACGACGTTGCCGGTCATGTTGGCGGTGAAGACATGGCCGAGACCGAGATAGCTCACGGCGTCGATCAGTCCGCTCACCACGGTCAGGGTCAGCAGCACGGCCACCAGACGCAGGCCGCGCGCCTCGGGGTCGTGCTCGGGTGTCTCGGACGGCGTGGTCATCGCCTCAGTGGACCACGGGCGGGCCGGGAAACGCCCGAAGGCGGCGGCCCCGGGGTCGGGGGCCGCCGCCTTCGCGGATGGCGCGCTCAGGTCGGCGCGCCGGGGGTGACTGGCTGATCGGTGGATCAGTACCAGTGGTGGGTCTGCCAGAAGTCCCAGGCCTGCACGGGGCTGCCGTAGCGGGAGTTCATGTAGTCCAGGCCCCACTTGATCTGGGTGGCGGGGTTGGTCTTCCAGTCGGCACCGGCGGAGGCCATCTTCGAGCCGGGCAGGGCCTGGACGAGGCCGTAGGCGCCGGACGAGGAGTTGGTGGCGGTGTGGTTCCAGCCGCTCTCGTGGGTGACGATCTGGTTGAAGGCGTTGTACTGGGCCGTGTCCGGGATCATCCGGTGGGCGATCGCCTGCGCGGAGGAGGCCGAGGTGCTCGCTGCCTGGGCCGGGGCGGCGGCCAGGGCCAGGCCGGCGGTGGCGGCGGCGACGGCGGTGACGGTGAGGGCCTTCTTCGGGCTGGCGATGCGGCGGATGGCGGCGAGGGACACGGGGGATCACCTTCTTTGGGGGACGGGGAGTCGCTCGCTCGCCGGGGGACCGTGTGTTTTCCGGTCCTGGCATGCGTCGGCACCGTGACCCCTGGGGGCCGTGGTGCCTGGCGACGTCCTCAAGACAACCAGCCCCGACCGGTGTCCGCAATGACCCCTTTTACTAGTTGTGGCCGCATTGGGGTGCCTGTCGGCCTGTGTGAGCTGGCTCTCAATCCCCAGGTCAGGGCATGGGTCCGCTTCTAAACCTGTCTCTTTTTGTCCACTATCGCGGCTAGTAGGTGACGTGGGTCATGTGGGGTGCTTCACCGGTTACGCAACACTGTGTGCACGGGGTCTCACGGTGTGGGTGCGTCGAATGTGACCGCGGTCTCGAAGGCGGCCCGGCGCGTGGCGCGACGCAGCGCCTTCAGCACCGCAGGGCCGACGAAAAGGGTCAGGGCGACCGTCACCAGCGCACGGCCGAGGTCCCAGCCGAGCGAGGTGGCCAGACAATAGGCGACGAAACGGGCCAGATTCGCGGCCACCGTCCCGTGCGGGTCGAAGGCGATGCCGGAGGCGTTGCCGTCCATGAAGGTCCAGCCCGCCAGGTTCATCACCGTGCCGTAGGCGAACGCGGCCAGGAATCCGTAGGCGCTGAGCAGGGCCAGTTCGGCGCGGCCGCGCAGCCGGTCCGGACCCGGCAGCAGGCCCGCGCCCATCGTGAACCACCCCATGGCGAGCATCTGGAACGGCATCCACGGCCCGACCCCGCCGGTGAGCAGCGCCGAGGCGAACATCGTGACCGAGCCCAGCACGAACCCGAAGCCCGGCCCGAGCACCCGGCCGCTGAGCACCATCAGGAAGAACATCGGCTCCAGACCGGCCGTACCGGCGCCGATCGGGCGCAGTGCGGCGCCGGTCGCGGCCAGTACGCCGAGCATGGCGACCGCCTTCGGGCCGAGCCCCGACTCGGAGATCGTCGCGGCCAGCACCGGCACCAGCAGCACCAGCAGGCCGGCGAAGAGCCACGGCGCGTCCTGGGCGTGCGCGGTGAGCTGCGAGGCGGGCGGGGCCAGGAACGGCCAGGTGAAGGCGACCACCCCGACGGCGCTGACCAGGGCGAGGGCGGCGAGGGAGCGGGGGCCGAGGCGGACGGCCCGTGCCTGGCGCGTCATCGCAGGGCCTGCCTTACCTGGGCGACGGTGAGCCAGCGCTGCGGGGCGAGGATCTTCGTGACCTGCGGCGCGTAGGAAGGGGAGGAGACGACCACCTCGGCGGTCGGGCCGTCGGCGATCACCTCGCCGTCGGCCAGCAGCACGACCCGGTGGGCGAGTTCGGCGGCAAGTTCCACGTCATGGGTGGCGAGCACGATCGCGTGGCCCTCGGCGGCGAGCGCGCGCAGCACACTCACCAGGCGGGTCTTCGCCGCGTAGTCCAGCCCGCGGGTCGGCTCGTCCAGGAGCAGCAGGGGAGGACGGGCGGTCAGGACCACGGCGAGCGCGAGCGCCAGCCGCTGGCCCTCGGAGAGATCGCGCGGATGGACGTCGTCGGTCACGCCGGGCAGCAGCTCGTCCACGAGGGCCCGGCAGGTGCCGGGCGTGGCCCGGGCGTCCCCGTCGGCGGCCGCGCACTCGGCGGCGACCGTGTCGGCGTACAGCAGGTCGCGCGGTTCCTGGGGGACCAGGCCGACCTGGTGGACGAGGTCGCGGGGCCGGGTGCGGTGCGGTACCGCCCCACCGACGCGGACCGTGCCGGCGGTCGGCTCGACCAGCCCGACCAGCGTGCCGAGCAGGGTGGACTTGCCGGCGCCGTTGCGGCCCATGAGGGCGACGGTCTCGCCGGGGGCCACCGTGAGGTCGACGCCCCGCAGGGCCTGGACCTGGGCGCGGCGCACGGCGAGGGAACGGACCTCGGCGACGGGCGGGGCGGGCGTCGGGGCGACGGAGGACGAGGCCCCGGGCGCTACTCCGGCCGTCACCCCAGCCGTGTTTCCGGCCGCTGCCTCGGCCGTCACCCCGGCATCCACCGGCTTTCTGATCAGGCGCGGCAGGTACGGCAGACGCGGCAGGCGCGGCCGGGAGGATGCCGGACGGGGCGCGGGTACGCGGGCCGATGCCGGTACCGGTGCGGGGGCCGGCTCGTCGCGTCCCGTCAGCTCCTCCCGCAGGGCGGACGCCCGGCGGCGGGCGTCGCGGACCGTCAGCGGCAGCGGGGACCAGCCCGCCAGCCGGCCGAGACCGACGACCGGCGGGTACACCGGGGACACCGCCATCACCTCCGCCGGGGTGCCCAGCACCGGAGCGGCGCCCGGTTCCGGCAGCAGCACGACCCGGTCGGCGTACTGCACGACCCGTTCCAGGCGGTGCTCGGCCATGAGGACCGTGGTGCCCAGGTCGTGCACCAGGCGTTGGAGGACGGCGAGGACCTCCTCGGCGGCGGCCGGGTCCAGCGCGGAGGTCGGCTCGTCGAGGACCAGCACCCGGGGGTGCGGGGTGAGGACCGAGCCGATCGCGACGCGCTGCTGCTGGCCGCCGGAGAGGGTGGCGATCGGACGGTCGCGCAGGGCGGCCAGGCCGAGGAGGTCCAGGGTCTCCTCGACGCGGCGGCGCATAACGTCCGGGGCGAGGCCCAGCGACTCCATGCCGTAGGCGAGTTCGTCCTCCACGGTGTCCGTCACGAAATGGGAGAGCGGGTCCTGACCCACCGTGCCGACGACGTCGGCGAGTTCGCGGGGTTTGTGGGTGCGGGTGTCGCGTCCGGCCACCGTGACCCGGCCGCTCAGGGTGCCGCCGGTGAAGTGCGGGACGAGCCCGTTGACCGCGCCGAGCACGGTGGACTTGCCGACCCCCGATGGGCCGACCAGCAGCGCGAGTTCGCCCTCGGGTACCTCGAAGTCCACGCCCCGCACGCTGGGTTCGGCTGCTCCGTCGTACGTCACGGAGACGTTCTCGAAGCGGATCACGACGTCTCCTTGAAGGCGGGGGCGGGGGCGAGGAAGGCGGGGAGCAGGCCGAGG
>NZ_VJZD01000187.1 GCF_009377175.1 Streptomyces adustus | reverse complement strand
GTGCCGGGGGCTGGGCGGCGGCCGGCGGCTGCGGGACGGCCGGTGCCTGCGGGGCGGCCTGGGGGTACCCCGCACCAGGCGCCGGGACGTCAGGGGATCCGGGGGCTCCGGGACCCCGTACCGCGGCACGGGCCGCCGCGGCCCCGCCACCGGGCGGGATCGGCGCGGCGTCGGCGGGCTGCTGCCGGACCGGAGCACCACCGGGCACCGCCGCCCCGTGCGCCTCGGGACCGGGTACGTACGCCACCGCGGGGGCGCCGCCGCCCGCGGAGAAGTTCACGCCCCGCTCGATACGGTCCAGGCGGGCCATCACGGAGCGCTCGTCGCCGTAGGCGGCGGGCAGCAGCACGCGGGCGCAGATGAGTTCGAGCTGGAGACGGGGCGAGTTGGCGCCGCGCATCTCCGTCAGGCCCTCGTTGACGAGGTCGGCGGCCCGGCTGAGCTCGGCCGCGCCGAAGATCCCGGCCTGGGCCTGCATCCGCTCGACGACGTCGACGGGTGCGTCGATCAGTCCCTTCTCCGCCGCGTCCGGCACGGCCGCCAGGATCACCAGGTCCCGCAGCCGCTCCAGCAGGTCGGCGACGAACCGCCTCGGGTCGTTGCCGCCCTCGATGATGCGGTCGACGACCTCGAAGGCGGCGGCGCCGTCACCGGTGGCGAAGGCCTCGACGACGGAGTCGAGCAGCGAGCTGTCGGTGTAGCCGAGCAGGGAGGTGGCCATGGCGTACGTCACACCGTCCGCGCGGGCGCCGGCCAGCAGCTGGTCCATGACGGACATGGAGTCACGCACGGATCCGGCGCCCGACCGCACGACGAGCGGCAGGACGCCTTCCTCGACCGGGATGCCCTCTTTCCCGCACACCTCGCCGAGGTACTCCCGAAGGGTCCCGGGCGGCACCAGCCGGAAGGGGTAGTGATGGGTCCGCGACCGGATCGTCCCGATGACCTTCTCGGGCTCGGTGGTGGCGAAGATGAACTTCAGATGCTCCGGGGGCTCCTCGACGACCTTCAGCAAGGCGTTGAAGCCGGCCGGCGTGACCATGTGGGCCTCGTCGATGATGTAGATCTTGTACCGGCTGCCCGCGGGCCCGAAGAAGGCCTTCTCCCGCAGGTCACGGGCGTCGTCCACGCCACCGTGCGACGCGGCGTCGATCTCGATGACGTCGATGGACCCGGGACCGTTGCGCGCCAGGTCACGGCACGACTGGCAGGTGCCGCACGGGGTCGGCGTGGGGCCCTGCTCGCAGTTCAGGCACCGGGCGAGAATGCGCGCGCTGGTCGTCTTGCCGCAGCCACGGGGCCCGCTGAACAGGTACGCGTGATTGACCCGGTTGTTCCGCAGCGCCTGCTGCAACGGGTCGGTGACATGCTCCTGCCCGATGACCTCGGCGAAAGACTCCGGGCGATAGCGGCGGTACAGCGCGAGAGACGACACATCTACGAGGTTATAGGCGCCCACCGACAACCGGCCCCGCCCGCAAACGCAAGCGCCCCCCACGCACCCGCCAGAGCCGACCTACCCTTGCTGCCTTCCGGCCCTGGGGGAGTTCAGTCAGATAGCGCCGCGTGAGGGGCTGCCCAAACAGTACCTGATGACGGCGGTGCGGATCGAGTTCGCGAGCACCCTTCTCGGTCATGTAATGTTCCCACCGGAGGATTCGCCTAGAGGCCTAGGGCGCACGCTTGGAAAGCGTGTTGGGGGCAACCCCTCACGAGTTCGAATCTCGTATCCTCCGCCAGTGCCTCACCGGGCACGTTGTAGAAGGGCCCCACCGCTTGCGGTGGGGCCCTTCTACGTTGACCAAGGATCGCGTCTAGCCGCCGGCGGAACCATCAGAGGTCACGCCCGGCGGCGGCCGGTCAGCCGTGGTTCCCGTGGTTGCCCTGGTTCCCCTGGTTCCCCTGGTTACCGTGGTTGCCCTGGTTGCCCTGGTTGCCCTGGTTGCCCTGGTTGCCCTGGTTACCGTGGTTGCCCTGGTTGCCCTGGTTCCCCTGGTTGCCGTGGTTGCCGTGGTTGCCGTGGTTGCCCTGGTTGCCCTGGTTCCCGTGGTTGCCCTGGTTGCCCTGGTTGCCCTGGTTGCCCTGGTTGCCCTGGTTCCCCTGGTTGCCCTGGTTCCCCTGGTTACCGTGATTGCCCTGGTTCCCCTGGTTCCCCTGGCCGGGGAGGTGGCCGGGGAGCTGGCCCGGGTTGTGGCGGGGCTGACCGTTGTGGTCACCGCGGTCGTGGCCGTTGTGGTCACCGCGGTCGCGGCCGTTGTGGTCACCGCGGTCGCGGCCGTTGTGGTCACCGCGGTCGTGGCCGTTACCGTCGTGACGGTCGTGGCCGTTACGGTCGTGCCGGTCATGGCCGTTACGGTCGTGCCGGTCGTCGCGGCCGTTCCAGTTGCGGTCGTGACGGTCGTGGCCGTTCCAGTTCCGGTCGTCACGGTCGCGCCACGAGTACGAGTCGACGAAGCGGTTCCGGTCGTTGCGCAGGGTGATCGTGTCGGACCGGTCGTCCAGCACGTAGCTGCGACGGTCCTGGTAGACGTCGGAGCGCGTGTCACGGCCGATGCCCGTGTGGACACGGACCACGGACCGGCCGTCCAGCCGGACGTGCCGGAAGGTGTACCTGTGGCCGTCCTCGTCCCGAAGGGTCCAGCCGTCGAGGTCGACACTGCGACGGCCGTAGTTGCTGAGCTGCACCCACTCGCGGTTGAGCGAGTAGTTCGAGCCGTAGAAGCGGTCGTGGCGGCTCAGAGCGTCGCGGTGCACGTCAGTGATCTCGACCCGCGACTGGTCCGCGCGTACATGGTCGGCGGCGGACGCCGGCAGGGCCACCGCTCCGACGAGGGCACCGGCCGCGAGCGTGGCGGCGGCCAGACGACGGGGGCTAACGAAAACGGACACGGGGTCCCCTTGCATGGTGCGGGCACCTTCCCGGCCGTGACGACGTGACTGGTCGGGGTGGTGCGGTGTGCTTGCGACGACCGGCTGGCCGCGCATTCACACTCTGGCCGCCCGGCGTCGATGTGAACGCGATACGCGCACGGTGTGACCAAGTGATCACATTGCCGTTACTCTCGGATGCAATGTCCATCTATGCGCGATATGCACGATGTTGACGCTTCGCCACTTCACCACCCCTTGCGGCGACTGGGCCGTGGCCCCCCGCCGCCCGTGGCACGAATGCCACGGAACCGCCACCATCACCCGAAAGTGAGTAACAATTTCGGGCGAGTCATATCACTCCGAACGAACGGGCGTTCCCAGGACAGACCGGGCTTCCCGTGCCTGGCCCGACCCTAGCGCTCGATCCGTACCTGCCGGGTCTCGCTCACCTGGTCCACGTCCGAGACCCGGACCGTCGCCTTCATCGTCCAGGTGCCGGGCAGCGGCAGGTTGAAGGCGTCGGCCGCCCAATAGCCGCCCCTGTCCGTCACCTTGGTGTCGAGGGGGCCGATCTTCTGACCGTCGAGAGTGAAGGTCAGGCGCAGTTCGGGCACCGTGGACAGACCTCCGTCGGGACCGAAGACCACGGCCTCGACCGAGTTGTCGCCCACTCGACCGGGGTCGAGCGTGACCTGCACCGTGCCGTGGACCGCGGGGGTGCCGACGTCGAACGGAACCAGGGTCACGGACGCGGTGGCTATTCCGGTGCCCGACGCGCCCGTCCGCGCGTTCGCCGCCTCGGTCTCGGCCCGGCCGGGGGTGGTGCCCGTCAGGGCCGTCGTGAACATCAGCACCACCGCCGCGACGGCGACCTCGGCCAGGACGGACCGGCGCAGGCCGCGCACGGTGTCGACGTCGGCCGCCGGATCCGCCTCCGCCTCCGGTCCCGCAACGGTCCCCGTCCCCGGTTCCGGCTCGCGGTCCGGGAGCGGTGGTCCGCCCGCCGTCGCCGGCACCCGTTCGCCGGTGACCGCCATGGCCTGCGCGGGCTGTGCCGTCCAGCGCCGGGAGAAGGACGCCGCAGTCAGCAGCAGCGTCACCCCGGCCAGTTTGGCAAGCAGGAGGCGGCCGTAATCCGTGGTGGTGAGCGCGGACCAGGAACCGAGACCGCGCCAGGACTGGTAGAAGCCGGTCACCGCCAGCACGGTGACGGCGGTGAACGCGACCCGGGAGAAGCGGACGACCGCGTCGGCCGGGAGCGTGGTGCGGTGGAGCAGGGTCAGCAGCGCCGCCAGGCCGCCCAGCCAGACCGCCATCGCCAGCAGGTGCAGGACCGAGGACGTGATCGCCAGCGGGACCTGGAGGCCGGCCGAGGCGTGCTCGGCGGCCGCCCAGGTCAGGGCCAGTCCGACGGCGACCGCGACGGCCGTCCCGGTGAGCGTGGGGGTGAGGGGGCGCCTGCGGGCGCGGATCAGCAGCACGGCCGCCGGGCCCAGCAGGGCGAGTCGGGCCGCCAGCGCCAGGCCCGGACGGGTGTTCAGGGTGTGGGCCAGGACGGACGGGTCGAGGGCCCCGGCCGGGCCCGTGCCCGCCTCGTACGGAGCACGCAGCACCAGCAGCACGACGGTGGACGCCAGAAGGGTCCACCAGCCCGCCCTGAGCGGGGTGCGCAGCGGGGCGGTGTCGGCGGGGCGGCACAGCAGGACGAACGCCGCCGTGCCGATGAGCAGGGCCGCGGCGAGATAGGCGGCGTAGCGGGCCGTGTCGTAGAGGTCGGCGGTGAGCGGGTCCTCGGTGGGGCCGGCGTTCACCGCGGCGGTGGTCGGGGTGGGTTCGCCGACCGAGAAGGTGAAGGCGCCGGAGACCGGGTGGCTGTCCGCCGAGACCACCCGCCAGGCCACGGTGAAGGTGCCCCGGCCGAGTTTCGCGGGCAGGGTGACCCGGGCCGTGTCCGAGCGGTCGGCCGCGTGCTGCGGCTCGCCCGTACGCACCCGGTGGTTGCGGGGGTCGAAGACGCGGAAGGAGTCGTCGAGCAGGCTGACGGACTCCGTGAAGGTCAGGGTGAGGGAGCGAGGGGCGGACTTGAGGACGGCCCCGTCGGCGGGGTCGGTGGCGCGGAGGGCGGCGTGGGCCGAGGCCGGCCCAGCGCCGCCGAAGAGGAGCAGGACCAGCACGGTGCCCAGCAGCACCAGCCCTTGAAGTCGCCGGTCTCCGTGCCGTGCGCCGTACCGTCGCCCGCCATCGTGCCCTTCGCTCACGTCACCGCTCCGCCTTCGCACTCGTGTGCTCCTGGATAAGTACGGGCGGGAGCGGCGCCGTGCTCACCACCGACCGACGGGCGGGCACGGGCACCATCGTGCACACCGGCCGCGGGCGGGCGGGCACGGACCCCCCGAAGTCAGCCGGGGAAGGCCGTCTCCCGGCGCAGAAAGGCCAGTTGGGCGTGTTTCTCGGGCAGATGCACGTCCGGGACGTCGATCTCCGGCAGGACGACGACCGGGCCCGCCTCGAAGCCCTGGCGCAGGAAGCGGCTGATCGCCCGCTCGTTGCGCACGTCGGGGTCGACCACGACCCGGCGCCGGTCCAGGCCCAGCAGGACGTACGAGACGAAGGCGCCCAGCAGGGCGGACGACCAGCCGGGGCGCGCTCCGCCGTCCCCGGCCGGCGCGAGCAGCACGTGCACGCCGATGTCGCCGGGCCGGACCTCGTAGCACTCGGAGACCCGGTCGGCCTCGGGCTCGTAGGTCTGGAGCAGGCCCACCGGTTCGCCGTCCCGGACGGCGAGGAAGGCGTGGTGGGTGTCGAGGGTGTCCAGGTGGGCGTAGATCTCCGCCACCTGGTCGCGGGTGAGGCCGTTCATGCCCCAGAAGACGGCCCGCTCCTGGCTCACCCAGCGATGGACGGCCTCGGCGTCGGCGGCCGCGTCCAGCGGCAGGATGCGGACGGTGCCGAAGCCGTCGGTCACCTCCTCGTGGACGGCCTCTCGGGCGGGGGCGGCGTACGGATCAGACATCGGTCTCCTTCTCCAGCCGGTCCCAGTCGGTGACGACCGGGACGAGGTCTCCCGCGAGCCACAGCGGGAGCTGGTCACGGTGGTGCGGTGCGCCGGGGACGCCGTCGGCGCCGAACGGCACCACCCAGCGGCTGTCCTCGCGGCGTGCCAGGTCCCACACGTAGCGGGCGGCCGGACCGCGCGCGGCGAGGTCGGTGAGGCCGGGCACGCCGGAGGTGCACAGCACACAGTCGTGGTCACCGGAGAGCGCGGGCCCGGTGTACGACGGGTCGGGCAGCGCCTGCCAGGGGGCGAGGCGGTGGGTGTCGCCCCAGACGGGGTCGACCGGAGCGGAAGCCGCCGGCTCGGCAGGGGCCGTCCGCTCCGCGAGGGCCGCAGGCTCGGCAGGGGCAGTCCGCTCCCCGAGGGCCGCCCGTTCAACAGGGGCCACCTGTTCCACGGTGGCCGCCGGATCGGCAGGGTCCGTCGGCTCGGCGGCCGTCTCCTCCAGGGCGGCGCGCACGACGGCCGGGCGGTCGATGCCGTACAGCTTCTCGGCCCGCAGCAGGTGCTCCAGGGCGAAGCCGACGCGCGGGGCGAGGGCGAGCCAGGGGAGCAGCACCTCGGGGTAGGCGGGCGGGCCGGTCAGGGCCGCGAGCGCGGGGTGGGCGGCGATCCGGCGGACGACCGCGCCGCGCAGGGCCGCGTACCGGGCCGCGTCCGTGCTGTCGGCGTCCATCCGGCGGTTCCAGCCCAGCAGCCGGTCGCGCAGGGCGGCGGCCCGCGGGGTGAGCCCGTCGAGGGCCGCCACCGCCTCCAACAGGGGCTCGGCGGAGGCGAGATGGGTGTCGGTGTGGACGGCGGGCATGTCGGCCGCGGACAGGGTGCGCCGCCGGTCGAGCAGGGCGCGGATGCGGTCGGCCCGGTGCGGGGGCGCGAACTCGACGCCGAGGGGGGCCGCGAGACCGCGCTGGTTGGCCATCACCGCGATGCCGTCGGTCAGGCCCGCACGGGGCGTGGGGTGCCAGCCGGTCCACTCGTGGCCGGGCTCCCAGGCGGGGACCAGCCGGACCCGGTTGGCCTCGGCGCGCACCGGCACCCGGCCCGCGACCCGGTGCAGCACTGCGCCCTCGGTGTCGGCGGCCTGGACGACGTTGACGGGTTCGGCCCAGGCGTCAAGGGCGCGGTCGACGTCGGCGACCCGGCGGGCGCGCAGCAGCGGCAGGAGCGCGCCGAAGCCGAGGTCGGCGGTGACGCGGGGCGGGTAGCGCAGGCTGAGGGCGAGCGGGGTGCCGTCGTCGAGACCCTCGGGGCCGCCGGCGACGACCGGGCCGCGGTCGGTCTCGATCACCTCGACCTCGACCGGCTCCGCGCCGGCCACGCGGATCAGTTCGGTGTGCCGGGTGGCGCGGTGCCAGTGGCCGTCCGGGCCGAGGGCCTCGACGCCCGCGCCGGTACGGCGCAGCCGTTCGCGGTAGAGGTCCTGGTAGTCGGCCATGGCGTTGGTGATGGCCCAGGCGACCGTGCCGGTGTGGCCGAAGTGGGCGATGCCGGGGACGCCGGGGACGGCGAGGCCGACCACGTCGAACTCGGGGCAGGCGAGGCGGATCTGCTGGTAGACGCCGGGGTTCTCGATGAAGCGGTGCGGGTCTCCGGCGATGACGGCCTGCCCGGTGGTGGTCCGCTCGCCGCCGACCAGCCAGCCGTTGCTGCCCGAGGTGCCGGGGCCGTCGGTGGCGAACAGGCCGACCGCGTCCGGACCGAGGTGGCGTACGGCCTCCTCCCGCCACAGCTTGGCGGGGAAGCCGGCGAACAGGATGTGGGTGGAGAGCCAGACGGCGAGCGGGGTCCAGGGTTCCCAGCGGCCGGGGACGAGGTCCACCCGGGCGAACTCCGGGGCGTCGGCCGCCGTCAGTCCCTCGGTGACGCCGTCGGCGTAGGCCCGTATCCACTCGGCGGTCTCGGGGTCGGTGTCCTCCAGCCGGGCGTAGCAGCGCTGGGCGGTGTCCTCCAGGCGGACGCGGCGCGCGAAGCGGTCCCAGGACAGGGCCTCGGGACCGAGGAAGGAAGCGGAGGTGCCCTGGGCGCGGTGCCGCTCGACCTCCAACTGCCAGGCGCGGTCGCGGGCGGTGACCCGGCCCTGGGCGCGGGCCAGTTCACGGGCGTCGCCGGCGCGCAGATGCGGGATTCCCCATGTGTCCCGGTAGATCTCGGTGGTCACCCCTGGCCCCTTTGCGTTTTAGGTTAGCCTTGCCTAACTAATTGTCTAGGTGGGGGAATCGTACGCGAGGCGCGCAGAAGCGCCGCGGGGCAGGGGCCGCACAGGGAGGGCGCCGGTGCGCGCGCCGGGGTACCGGCGCGCGGCCCGACCGGGCACGCGCCATGATCGACCCATGGACGTCACCCTGCACCTCGCCCAGGACCCCGAGGCCGACGAGCTCCTCGGCCGCTCCCCGCTCGCCGCGCTGGTCGGGATGCTGCTGGACCAGCAGGTCCCGATGGAGTGGGCGTTCAAGGGGCCCTCGACCATCGCGAGGCGGATGGGCTCCGACGATCTGGACGCGGCCGAGATCGCCGCCATGGACCCGGAGGCGTTCGCCGCGCTGCTGTCCGAGAAGCCCGCCGTCCACCGCTACCCGGGGTCCATGGCCAAGCGGATCCAGCAGCTGTGCCAGTACCTCGTCGAGCACTACGCCGGTGACGCCGAAGCCGTCTGGCGGGACGCCGGCAGCGGCCGGGACCTGCTCACGGCGCTCCAGGAACTGCCCGGGTTCGGCAAGCAGAAGGCACAGATCTTCCTGGCCCTGCTCGGCAAGCAGCTCGGGGTGCGACCCACCGGGTGGCGGGAGGCGGCCGGGTCCTACGGCGAGGCGAAGTCGTACCGCTCGGTCGCCGACATCACCGGGCCCGAGTCCCTGGCGAAGGTGCGGGCGCACAAGCAGGAGATGAAGGCGGCGGCGAAGGCCGCGAAGACGGCCGGGCGTTGACCCCGTCAGCCACCCGGACCGTCCCGGGTGGCGGTACGGCGGAGCCCGGTCCGAGCATGGATCATGACCGAGCCACCGACCGGCCCCTCCTGGGGACCGGAGTTCGACGACCGCAAGGTGCATGCCGAGCGCACGTCCGACCCGCGTGACGGCCACGAGCCGGAGCCGCCGTTCGACGGGCTGCTGCACGCCCTCTCGGAGGCCGCGTGGCAGGTCGTCCTGCTCACCGGCGTCGCCTCACTAGTCCTGGGCGTCCTGGTCCTGATCTGGCCGCACGCCTCGGTGAGAATCGCCGGCGTCCTCTTCGGCATCTACCTGCTGATCAGCGGCGTGCTCCAGCTGATCTCCGCGTTCGGCACCCACCGCAGGACCTCGCTGCGCGTGCTGGCCTTCATCAGCGGCGCCCTGTCGATCGTGCTGGGCCTGTTCTGCTTCCGCGGCATCATGCAGTCGACCCTGCTGCTCGCCCTGTGGATCGGCATCGGCTGGCTGATCCGCGGCATCACCCAGACGCTGGCCGCCGTACAGGACTCCGGCATGCCCGCGCGCGGCTGGCAGATCTTCCTCGGGATCGTCACCTTCGTCGCCGGGATCGTCCTGATCGACGCACCGCTGGAGTCCGTCGCCATCCTCACCCTGCTGGGCGGGATCTGGCTGATCGTGGTCGGCATCGTCGAGATCGCCACCTCGGTCCGGATGCGCGGCCTGACCCACCGGACCCCGCGCACGATCTGACCCGCGTCCCGCTCCACGGCACTGGGCCGAGCGGGCGGATCTCGCGTCCGGCGCGATGGACGCCGTACGCCACCCGGGGAGATGAACCTTCGTGAGCAGCGGCGCACCCCACCTTCCCCCGCCCGGCCGGGTCCGGCCGCGGGTGCTGGTCCTGCTGCTCCTCCTGCTGCTGGCCCTGTCGGTGCCGGGCACCCACACGGCGCTCCACGCGGCACCGGCCGTCGTCGCCTGCGGGTCCGGCGAGACGGTCGAGTACGACGTCCTCGACACCGCCCTGCGACCGCCCGGCCGCACCGTTGTGCGCCCCGCCGAGGCCCTGCGTCCCGCACCCCTGCCGAACCCGGCGGCCGGTGCGGGCCCGGACCGGCCCACGACCCCGTACCGCGCGTACGCCCCGCGCTCCGCCGCCCGTTCGGTGGTTCTGCGCTGCTGACGAGCACCGGTTCTCCCGGTCCGCTCGGTCCCGTACGACGCAAGGAACACGAACAGCCATGCCCCATGACCCGTACGCGGTCCTGCGCGCCCTGCTGCGCGCCGAGGCCGCCCGCAACACGCCGAAGCCGGAAGCCGAGAAGGCGCGCGAGGCACGAAGGACGCGCGAGACGCGCAGGGTGAGCGAGGGGGAGCCCCCGCAGCCGTGCCCGTGAGGGAGGCGGAGCCGCGGCCGATCCGGGGATCGGCCCTGCGGTTCGACGCGACGGTTTGATCCGGAGCCGGACCGGGCGCTGCGTGCGTCCGGTCCGGTCGGCCCGGCCCGCGGTCCACAGCCTGTGCACAATGCCCGTGCGGCGGCGGGGAACACGCCGCCTCGCCGCCGCCGGGCACAACCCCCGGTGTCTGCGCGACAAAGAGGACACCGACCCCTTTCGAGCGAAAGCGGCGGCCGCCCCGCGGTCCGGGGGCGACGGTCCGCGACACCGTCCCGTCGTCACCCGCCCCCGGCCCCCGTTCCCGAACGCCCCGCTTTGCACCGTCTTTTCCGGCGTCGCACTCCGCCGCCATGGCTGCGCCCGGAACGTCTGGGCCGGTAGGCTTTCCGTGTGATCTTCAAGCGCATCGGAAACGGCCGGCCGTACCCCGACCACGGCCGGGAAAGCACCCGGCAGTGGGCGGACGTCGCGCCGCGCCCGGTCCGCCTCGATCAGTTGGTGACCACCAAGCAGCAACTCGATCTGGAGACCCTCCTCGCGGAGGACTCGACCTTCTACGGCGACCTCTTCGCGCACGTCGTGAAGTGGCAGGGCGACCTGTACCTGGAGGACGGACTGCACCGCGCGGTACGGGCGGCCCTCCAGCAGCGTCAGGTGCTGCACGCGCGCGTCCTCGAACTGGACTGACCCCGCCCGGGTCCCCGGACCGACCCCCGCTCAGGTCACGGTTGCCCCTTTCGGGTGCTCCTCGACCAAGTCGGATGATCATCTATTAGTCAGGGGCGCCCCGGCGCACTACGCTGCGCCCATGAGCATGCTGACTCCCCCCGGGATGGGCGGACAGTACCGGATCACGGGGGACAAGTACCCGCGTATGCGCCCTCCCCGGCGGCGCGGCAGGCTCGTCGTCGTGGGCATCGTCTCCGTCGCCGTGCTGGGCGTGGTGGGCTGGGGAACACTCCAGCTCGTGGACGTCTTCACCGGCGGCGGCGACAAGGCCGCGGCCAGCGCCAAGGCGGCCTGCGCGCAAGGGATCAAGGTGAAGCCCTCGGCGGCCGCCGCCGTGGTGGTGCTGCCCAAGCCCGCCCAGATCACCGTCAACGTCTTCAACGCCACGCCCCGCAGCGGGCTCGCCAAGCAGACGGCGGACGAGCTGGCCAAGCGCGGCTTCCACATCGGGGAAGTGGGCAACGCGTCCAAGGAGTTCGACAAGAAGGTCGCCGGCACCGGGCTGCTGCTCGGTCCTGCGGCCTCGCTGAAGACCTCGCTGCCGGTGCTCGGCACCCAGCTGGCCGCCGCCCAACTCCGCACCGACGCCGCCCGCAAGGGCACCGACGTGGACCTCGTCATCGGCACCGCCTTCAAGCAGCTGACGGCGAAGACGGACGCCGACAAGGCACTGGCCGTGCTGAACGCGCCCGAGCCGGCCGACGCCACGAAGAAGAACGGCTGCTGACGGCCGTACGGCCGGTCCGAACGCGACCCCGCGGACGACCGCGGGGCCCCGGGCGACCCCGGAGAACACCGTTCGCGCAAGGCCGCCGAGGAACACCACCCGCGCGGAACCGCGGGCGAACGCCGTTTGCGTGAAATCGCCGGGGAACACCCTCCCGGGACCGGCGGGGAGAGCGGAGAGAACCGCTCTCCCCGAACCGCCGGGGAACACCGCCGCCCCAAGGCCGCCGGGGAATCCCTGCGCGGGGACGCCTGCGCACCCCCGCACGGCGCCCGGGAAAGACCGCGCAGGGCTCGTACGGACAGGGCCCGCACGACGGGCGCAGGGCCCCTGGGGCCCATTGCGGGGCCCACGGGCCGCGCGCGGCCGCCCAGGGCCCCTTCCGGCCGCGTACGGCCGGGTCGTACGCCTACTCCGCGGCGCCGTAGAGCCGGTCGCCCGCGTCGCCCAGGCCCGGCACGATGTAGCCGTGCTCGTTGAGGTGGTCGTCGACGGCCGCCGTGACCACCGTGACCGGCGTGCCGGCCAGCTCGCGCTCCACGATCTCCACGCCCTCGGGGGCGGCGAGCAGCACCACGGCGGTGACGTCGTCGGCACCGCGGGCGATCAGCTCCTGGATCGCCGCGACCAGCGTGCCGCCGGTGGCGAGCATCGGGTCCAGGACGTACACCTGACGGCCGGAGAGGTCCTCCGGCATCCGCGAGGCGTACGTGGAGGCCTTCAGGGTCTCCTCGTCGCGCACCATGCCCAGGAAGCCCACCTCGGCGGTCGGCAGCAGCCGGACCATGCCGTCCAGCATGCCCAGACCCGCCCGCAGGATCGGCACGACCAGCGGGCGCGGGTAGGACAGCTTCACCCCGGTGGTCTCGGCGACCGGCGTGACGATGTCGACCTGTTCGGTGCGCACGTCACGCGTGGCCTCGTACGCGAGCAGGGTGACCAGCTCGTCGGCGAGACGGCGGAAGGTCGCGGAGTCGGTGCGGCGGTCGCGCAGGGTGGTGAGCTTGTGGGCGACCAGGGGGTGGTCGACGACGTGGAGACGCATGTCCACAACAGTAACCGGGCCGACCCCGCCCGGCGCTCCCGTACTCGGCGGGTGCCCGCCGAGTGCGGGAGCCCGCCGCGGACTCGGGACGATCCCTGGCGTCGAACCGCCCGTCAGGGGGAAGGTGGTGATGACGACCGGGATGGGGTGGTGCCGTGCCCGAATCTTCAGAGCTGCCTGACCCGCCCGACCGCGACGCGCCGGAGACGGCCGCCGAGCGGCGTCGGCGACGCGCCCAGTTCCTGCGCGACCTCGCCGAGGCCCGGGAGCTGCGCGACCGGGTCCAGCCACGCCGTGCCAGGACCGCCCGGCTGCGGCACGCCATGCGCATGCGGACCTTCCGCTGGTAGCGCGCGGCACGCCGCGGGCACGGCCGGGCGGGGGCGATCTTGAGGGTGGTCGTGCGTGGGCGGAGTGGAAAGCCGCGTACGATCCGCAGGTGGCAGCAACGAGTGTGCTGGTGAGTCCTGTTCGGACGTACTTGCCTCCGTGCGATCAAAACTGCCAGACACAGGGAGCCGAAGACGTCCCCTGGAGGCCTTGTTTCTGCCACGATTCCGAGTGGGTGGGCTCGGAGCACAGCTCTCCCGCCCGCAACCTCCGCCGGGGGGACCCCCAACCGGCACGCCTATGACCAGTGGGAGAGTCACGGTGTACTTCGCCGCACTGCTCGCGCGCACCGAAGACGGGTGGGAAGCGAGCGACACGGAGCTCGACGATGTGGAGACCCTGTCGGATCTGGCCGACCTGGCCCGGGAGGCCTCTCCCGACGACGACACGGTGCTCGTACTCATCGAGCAGGAGGACGGGTGGTTCGGTGTCGTCCGGGTGGACGGCGAGGACGACCCTCGTATCTATGTCTCCGACGCCGCCGCCGCTGCCCGCAGCAGCTACGGCGAGATCCTGCTCACCGACGAACTGCTCGGCCGCGACCCGGGTGACCCCGACGACGAGCTGGACTCGCTCGACCTCGACGGCACCGAGGACGGCGACGACCAGAGCGACGACGAGGACGGGGACGGGCCCGCCGGCGACGGCGGCTCCGGCGAGATCGTGCCGCACGGCCCGGTCGGCGACCCCGGCATCCTCGACGACCTCGGCATCAGCGAGAAGGAGCTGAAGCTGCTGTCGGACGACGCCCTGACCGAGATCGCCGAGGCCCTCGGCGCCGCCGACGTCCTGGAGACGGTCCGCTGACCGCACCGGACGCGGCACGGGTACCGGACCCGGTACGCGACCGCTGGCGGGCCGCGATGCGGCTCGCCCTGGACGAGGCCGGCCGGGCCGTCCAGGGCGGGGACGTGCCCGTCGGCGCCGTCGTACTGGCTCCGGACGGCACCACCGTGCTCGCGACCGGGCACAACGAACGCGAGGCGGTCGGCGACCCGACCGCGCACGCGGAGATCCTCGCCGTCCGGCGGGCGGCCGCCGTGCTCGGCGAGTGGCGGCTGACCGGCTGCACACTCGTCGTCACGCTGGAGCCGTGCACGATGTGCGCGGGCGCGCTGGTGCAGTCCCGTGTGGACCGGGTCGTCTACGGCGCCCGGGACGACAAGGCGGGCGCGACCGGCTCCCTGTGGGACGTCGTGCGCGACCGGCGGCTCAACCACCGCCCCGAGGTCGTCCAGGGCGTCCTGGCCGAGGACTGCGCCCGGCTGCTCACGGAGTTCTTCCGGGACCGCTGAAACCGGGCCCGGACACCCCGCACCGCGGGTCCCCGGGAAACGGATTTCAGAGCACGGCCCACCTTGGGGTAGTGTCTCCCTCGGTAGCGTGTCCGAGCGGCCGAAGGAGCTCGCCTCGAAAGCGAGTGTGGCGCAAGTCACCGAGGGTTCAAATCCCTCCGCTACCGCCGAAGAAGGGCCCCGTCGAGAGACGGGGCCCTTCGTGCGTCCCGGACGGAAAGTCCCGGAAGATCGTTGGTCCTTCAACACGCCGTGAAGTTAAACTCGCCGCCGGTAACAGGGCCCGTTGCCAGGGCTCCAGGGGCACGCCAGTCACAGGGGAGGCCGCGGTGGCGGTGAATGCGAAGAAGATCGCCGTCTATGTGCTCGTGGTCTTCGCGCTGTACGTGATCATCACAGACCCGGCCAAGGCGGCGGACTACGTCCAGATAGCCTTCGAGGGCATATCGGACGCCGCCCAGGCCATCGGCGACTTCATGACCTGGATCGCCAACGGGGCCAAGAACTAGGGCCGACCGCTCGGAGCGGCCCGGCATCGCGTCCTCCCCGCAGCCGGGACGGCCTCGGCCGCCCCGATCCGTACGAACGACCCTAGGGAGTGCCCGTGATCCGCCACCTGGTCCTCTTCAAGCTCGACGAGGGCGTGGAGCGCGACGACCCGCGCGTCGTGGAGGGCGTCGCCGCCTTCCGCGCGCTCGACGGCCAGATCGACGAGCTGCGCTTCTGGGAGCTCGGCTGGAACACCAGCGACCGGCCCATCGCCTACGACTTCGCGATCAACTCGGCGGTCGAGGACGCGGACGCCCTCAAGCGCTACCTGGAGCACCCGGCACACCAGGCCGGCGTCGCCCTCTGGCGGGAGTTCGCCACCTGGGTGATCGCGGACTACCCGTTCTGAGCCGTCGGCCCCACGCACACACGAACAGCCCCGCGAAGCCCCGCATCGGAGCGAACGTCGCGGGGCTTTCCTGTGCCCTCTGCATCAACTCGCCCTCAACACGGCATTATGCGGTGCTTGCACACTGTGCACATGTCTTGTGATGCTATGACCGCTTTTGACGGATGATTGACCGATGAAGAGGTGGCGTTGACCGTGTCGGCCAGTACTGCGCCGCCCCAGGAGGAGGCCGCCATCCGGGAGACGACCTCCGCGACCTCCCCGGCCCCTGCGACCTCCTCGACCTCCGGAACCTCCCCGACCCCCGGGACCTCTCTCACCCTGGGAGCACCGACAGCCCTGGGAGCACCGACAGCACCGGGAGTACCAGCAGCACCGGGAGTACCGGGAGTACCGGCAGCACCGGGAGTACCGGCAGCACCGGGAGCCCCGGCGGGCCCGGAGGGCGCCGAGAGCACCGAGGGCGCCGACAGCCCGGAGGCCCCCGTCCCGGCCCCGGAGAAGCGCCGTGGCGCCGACACCCGGGCGCTCACGCAGCTGCTCTTCTCCCAGCTCAAGGACCTCCAGCCGGGCACGCCGGAGCACAACCGGGTGCGCGGGGCGCTCATCGAGGCCAATCTCCCGCTCGTGCGCTACGCGGCCGCCCGCTTCCGCAGCCGCAACGAGCCGATGGAGGACGTCGTCCAGGTCGGCACCATCGGGCTCATCAACGCCATCGACCGCTTCGATCCGGAGCGGGGCGTGCAGTTCCCGACGTTCGCGATGCCGACGGTCGTCGGCGAGATCAAACGATACTTCCGTGACAACGTTCGCACGGTCCACGTACCGCGCCGGCTGCACGAGCTGTGGGTTCAGGTCAACAGCGCGACCGAGGACCTGACCACCGCCTTCGGCCGCATCCCGACCACCGCCGAGATCGCCGAGCGGCTTCGCATCGGCGAGGACGAGGTGCTGTCCTGCATCGAGGCCGGGCGGTCGTACCACGCCACCTCGCTGGAGGCCGCGCAGGAGGGCGACGGGCTGCCCGGGCTGCTCGACCGACTCGGCTACGAGGATCCGGCGCTGGACGGCGTCGAGCACCGCGACCTGGTCCGCCACCTCCTGGTCCAACTACCCGAACGCGAACAGCGAATCCTGCTTCTGCGCTACTACAGCAATCTGACGCAGTCGCAGATCAGCGCGGAACTCGGCGTCTCCCAGATGCACGTCTCGCGGCTGCTCGCGCGCAGCTTCCAGCGACTGCGCTCCGCGAACCGCATCGAGGCCTGACCGCGCGCCGGCCCACGACGGGAGCGCGCGCCGGATCACGGCACGACCGCACACCGGATCACGACGGGACCGGACACGGGATCAAGACATAACCGTACACAGGATCGAATGGTCACCGTCGAGAGCGAATCGCTCACCAGGGACGTTCCCGACAGTTGTGCGGTGAAAGATCGTCAGACCCCTTCTTTCCAGGGCTGATTCGTTACTCACATGTCGACATGTCACTACAGCGTGTTGCCGACATGTGACATTCTGCGGGAAGAGCGTTTGCCGCGGCTCCGGCTCCGGTATTCAGGTGAAAGCTGATGTTCCTCGCCGGAACTTCCGCCGCGACCGTCCCGCGACCCAAAGGGGGTGGCATGTCCGAAGACCAGGGCAGCTCGAAGGTGCTCACACTCACGAAGAGTGCTGAGGCGCCCGTCGTGCCCGACGTGCTCGACGCCGTTACGGCCCTCGAGGCAGTGCCGGCCCCGGCGCTCCCCACCTCGGGAGCGATCGACACCCGCACCCTCTCCCGCTCCCTCTTCCTGCGGCTCGCCGCTCTCGACGAGGAGAGCCCCGAGCGCGCGTACGTCCGGGACACCCTGATCGAGCTCAACCTCCCGCTGGTGCGCTACGCGGCCGCCCGCTTCCGCTCCCGCAACGAGCCGATGGAGGACATCGTCCAGGTCGGCACCATCGGCCTGATCAAGGCGATCGACCGGTTCGACTGCGAACGCGGGGTGGAGTTCCCGACCTTCGCGATGCCGACGGTCGTCGGCGAGATCAAGCGGTTCTTCCGCGACACCTCGTGGTCGGTGCGGGTGCCGCGCCGCCTCCAGGAGCTCCGGCTGGCCCTCACCAAGGCCAGCGACGAGCTCTCCCAGAAGCTGGACCGCTCCCCCACCGTCACCGAACTCGCCGCCGTCCTGGGCGTGTCGGAGGAGGACGTCGTCGACGGCCTCGCGGTCGGCAACGCGTACACGGCTTCGTCGCTGGACTCCCCGGCACCCGAGGACGACGGCGGCGAGGGCTCCCTGGCCGACCGTCTCGGCTACGAGGACACCGCGCTGGAGGGCGTGGAGTACCGGGAGTCCCTGAAGCCGCTGCTGGCCAAGCTCCCCTCCCGCGAGCGGCGCATCATCATGCTGCGCTTCTTCGCCAACATGACCCAGTCCCAGATCGGCGAGGAGGTCGGCATCTCCCAGATGCACGTCTCCCGGCTGCTCACCCGGACGCTCGCGCAACTGCGCGAGGGACTCATCTCGGACTGAGTCCGCACGGGTCGCGAGGCTTCCTCTTTGTCGGAGTGTCCGTCACCATGGCGCGATGCTTCGAGCGACACGGGCCGCACGGGTTGAACGAGCTGCAAGGGCCGTACGGAAGGTACGGACGACATCGACATCCGGCCGTCGGGGCGCCGCACTGGGCGCGTCGGCGGCCGTCGTCGTCTGTCTGGGCGCGGTACTGGGCTCCTGCGGGAGCGGCGGGGACGGCGGGGGTTACGCCGCGGTCGGCGCGGGCGCAGGGCCGTCGGCGGCGCCCGGAGGGGCGGTGCGGCCGACGGGAGGCGTGACGCTGGTGCCGCTCGACGGGACCGGCGTCAGGGACGGCTCGCCGACCACCGGGGACGGTGCGAGGGGCGACCGCACGGCCGGTCCGGGCGCCACGGCCGGAGGACCGGGCTCCGCACCCGACGGCTCCTCCGCGGGCGGCTCCTCCGCCGACGGCGGTGTGGCCGGTGGAGCGGGATCTTCCGGTGCTTCGGGCCCCGGGGCGTCGCCGTCCGTCCCGGCCGGGCCGGGAGCGAGCTCCCACCCCTCGTCGGCGCCCTCCGCGCCGGCCACGTCCGCCGCACCGGCCGCCCTGAGCGTGGGCGAGCCGGTGCGTACGGCGGCGGACGAGCGGTGGTGCGAGAAGGTGAGCCTCGCGCTCCGCAACACCGGCGGAAGCGCGGTGCGTTCGGGCACGGTGACCTTCGGGACGCACATCATCGGCGCGCTGGGCGTCGACTGGGCCACGATCGGGTCGACCGTGGGGCTTCCGGTCCCGATCGAGGCCGGTGCCCGCCAGGAGCGGACCTGGACGGTGTGCGTCGACGCGTGGCGCGTGCCCCTCGGGATGCACGTGGAGACACGGGACGTGTCCGTCCGGTGGGAGTGACGGACACGACGGACGTGACAGCTGGAACGGACGCGGTGGTGGGGGCGGGGGT
>NZ_VJZD01000186.1 GCF_009377175.1 Streptomyces adustus | reverse complement strand
GGACGGAAGCGGGGGCGGGGAGCGGCCCCCGGGAGTCGTCGAGCGGCAGGAGGGACACGACGGCAAGGTTCCCGGCCGGTGTGACGCAAGGGTGTCCGGGAACCGACGGAGCGTGGGCGAGCGGACGTCGCCGTCGGGGCCGTACTCGGCGGAAACGCGAGGTCCGGCCGGTGGCCGATGCGTCGGCCCAGGGGGTTTGTCACGATTTGAAGGTGTTCCGAGTCGCGCGATGGTTCCGCACGCACCGCGAACCTGCACCGCAGGACGGCGCCGGCCGCGCACGCACGCCCGCTCGCACGCCCGCCCACGCGGCCGACGCGGCGGCCGTCCTGGCCGCGCTGCGTCCGGTGGCCGCGGGCGTCGGCACCACGCTCGACGAGGCGGCCACCTGCGCCGAGCTGACCCGGGCGGTCGCCGCGCAGACGGCCGCCGCGGCCGCCGTGCTGCGGCTCGACGGCCCGGCCGAGCCGGAGTACGAGGCGGCCGTCGGCGACCCGGCGGCGCTGCCCGACGCCCGGTGGGTCGTCGCGGTGGCCCGTGACCTGACGGCGCCCGCGATCGACGGGGAGGGCGGACCGCGCACCGCCGGCCCGGCGCCCGGCCGTCGCCGGGGAGCGCTCTGCATACCGCTGGCGACCGGCGAGGAGCGGTACGGCGTCCTGGTGTGCGCCCGGGACGGCGGGCCGTTCACCGCCTTCGAGACGGAGCTGCTCGCCCTGCTGGCCGAACAGGCCGCCTCGCATCTGCGGCACGCCCGGGAGCACGCCCGGGTCAGCCGCACCGCGGGCGACCTGCAACGCGCCCTGCGCGCCGAACCCGGCAGGCCGCACCCCAACCTGGACATCGCCGTGCGCTACCTGCCCGCGGGCCGGCAGGCACTGGTCGGCGGCGACTGGTGCGAGACCGTACGGCTGCACTTCGGCCGCACCCTGCTCGTCGTCGGCGACGTGATGGGGCACGGGGTGGAGGCCGCGGTGGACATGGCCGCCTACCGCTCCGATCTGCGGGCCCTGGCCGCCGCCGACCTGCCGCCGCACCGGGTGCTGCGCCAGCTGGACACGCTGGCCGACGAGCTGCCCGAGCGCAGACCGGCGACCTGTCTGATCGCCCGGGTCGACCCCGTGCGCGCCATGGTGACCATGGCGGGCGCCGGTCATCTGCCGCCCGCCGTGATCGACCGGTACGGCATCACCTCGCTGCTGCCGGTGCCGGTCGGGCCGCCGCTGGGCACCGGATTCGGCGGTTACGAGCCCGCCACCCACGAGCTGGACCCGGACCGGACCCTGGTGATGTTCACCGACGGGCTGGTCGAGCGGCGCGGCGAGGACATCGACCGGTCGCTGGAGCGGCTCGCCGCGCTCAGGTTCCCGGCCGCGGCCGAACTGGACGAGATCCTCGACTCGATGCTCGGCCGGCTGGACGCCCGGCACGCGGAGGACGACGTCGCCGTCCTGGCCGCCCGCCCACGCCTCGGCCTGCCGCAACCGACGCCTGACTGACGTCGCCCACCCCGGCAGGCTCAGCCGGAGCCGGAGCCGGAGCCGGAGCCGGAGCCGGAGCCGGAGCCCGTGCCCGTGCCCGTGGTGAGCGGCAGCTCGACCGTGAAGACGGTGCTCCCGGTCTCGTCGCCCAGCCCGATGGTGCCGCCGTGCGCGCGCACCAGCGATCCGGCGACCGACAGGCCGAGCCCGCTGCCGCCGCGGTCCCGGCTGCGGGCCTTGTCGACCCGGTAGAAGCGGTCGAACACCCGGTCGCGGTCGGCGGCCGGTATCCCCGGGCCGAAGTCGCTGATCCGTACGACCGCCCGGTCGGCGGTGACATGCAGGACCAGGGACACCGCGGTGCCGTCCGGGGTGTGCACGGCGGCGTTGGTGAGCAGGTTGTCCAGCACCTGCCGGACCCGCTGCGGGTCCAGCCGCAGCCGCACCGGCGCCGGCCCGGCCGTCACGGTCAGCGGATGCTCCGGATGGCTCGCGCGGAACGCGTCGGCCGCGTCCCCGACCAGCTCCACCAGATCGGCCTCCCGCATCCGCAGCGGCGTCTCCACCTCCTCGGCGTCCAGCCGCGCGAGCAGCAGCAGGTCGTCCAGCAGGAAGCCCATCCGGGCGGCCTCGGCACGCAGCCGGGCCAGGTGCCGGTCCCGTTCCTCGGGGGCGTTGGCGGCCGCGTACTGGAAGAGGTCCGCGTAGCCCCGTACCGACATCAGCGGGGTGCGCAGCTCGTGCGAGGCGTCCGCGACGAAGCGGCGCAGCCGCTGCTCGGCCTGCGCGCGCACCGCGAGGGAGTCGTCGATGTGCTCCAGCATCGTGTTGAACGCGACGCGCAGCTCCTCCACCTCCGGGCCGCCGCCCGGGGCGTCCGCGCGCAGCGGCAGCCGGGCGGCCGACCCGGTCAGGTTGTGCGAGGCGATGCCGTGCGCGGTGTGCGCCATCTCGCTCAGCGGCCGCAGTCCGCGCCGCAGCAGCGCCCGCCCGGCCACCACCAGCGTGAGCAGCGCGAGGGCGAAGGCCACGACCTGCACGGTGATCAGCTGCCGGACGGTGGCGTCGATGCCGGCCGTGGGCGCGGCCGTCACCAGGACCACCCCCGGCCGCACCGCGCAGGCCCGCAGCCGGTAGGTGCCCGCCCCCTCGATCCACACGGTGCGCTGGATCTCGTTCCGGGTGTTCGCCCTGGTCTCGGCCAGGGCGGTCAGCGCGCGGCTGTCCGACGGCACCTCGGCCGGGGTGCGCAGCACCGCCGAGGTAGCCGTCACGTCGTACACCGCCGTGTACCAGCCGTAGTAGGGCTGGCGGGTCACCGTGCCGTGCGCCGCCGCGTCCTTGGACTGCACGACCTGGACCAGCTTCAGCTGCGCGGTCAGCTGGTGGTCCAGGTACTCGCGCATGTACATGGTCAGCGCGGTGCCGACGACGGCGAACACCCCCAGCGACAGCGCGCCCAGGCCGAGCGCCAGCCGGGTGCCCAGGCGCAGCCTGCGATAGGTGTGCCGGAACCGTCCGAGCACCGTGCTCACCGTGTCGCCTGCCGGACCACGTACCCGAACCCGCGCACGGTGTGGATCAGCGGATCGCCGGTGGCGTCCAGCTTGCGGCGCAGCCGGCTGACCACCAGCTCCACGACGTTGGAGCGGCCGCCGAAGCCGTACTCCCACACATGGTCGAGGATCTGCGCCTTGGTCAGCACGGTCGGCGACTTGCGCATCAGATAGCGCAGCACCTCGTACTCGGTCGGCGTGAGGGTCAGCAGCGCGCCGTCGCGCCGCACCTCACGGGTGTCCTCGTCCATCGTCAGGTCCGCCACCCGCAGCACCGACCGGCGGAAGCCTGGCCCGGTGCTGCGCCGCAGCACCGTGCGCAGCCGGGCCATCAGCTCCTCCACCGCGAACGGTTTGACCAGGTAGTCGTCGCCGCCCCGGGTCAGGCCCGCCACCCGGTCGGCGACCGTGTCGCGTGCGGTGAGGAACACCACCGGCACCATGGTCCCCGAGCCGCGCAGCCGGTCCAGGACACCGAAGCCGTCCACGTCGGGCAGCATCAGGTCGAGCACCACGATGTCCGGATGGAACTCGGCGGCCCGGCGCAGCGCCTCCTCGCCCGAGTGCGCGGTGACCGCCTCCCAGCCCTCGTAGCGGGCGACCGTCGCGACCAGGTCGGCGATGGGCGGGTCGTCGTCCACGACGAGCAGTCGTACCTTTTCCACCCGCTCATAGTGCTTCACTCGGTCCCGGCCACCGGGGCGGGGCCACCGCCGAGACCACTTCGATAACCACTTGAAAGATGAACGACAGCAAAATGACAGCTCCGCGCGGACAAGCTCGGAAGCCCCGGCCCCGATCAAGGAGCTACCACCCGTGACGACCGTCCAATCGCCCCCCGCGCCCCCCACGGGCCTGCGCCCCCGGGTGGTGGCGCGCACCGGCCTGTACGCGGTGCTGGCCGCGAACGCGGCTGTGGTCGCCTGGTTCTTCGCCCAGGCGGGATTCGCCTCGAACGCCCTGATCGTGCTGGGCCGGCTGGCCGGTCTGTACGGCGCGCTGCTGATGGCGTTCCAGCTGCTGCTGGTGGCCCGGCTGCCCTGGCTCGACCGCCGGATCGGCATGGACCGGCTGACCTCCTGGCACCGCTGGACCGGCTTCGGCGTCCTGTGGACCCTGCTCGCGCACGTCGTGTTCATCGCCTTCGGCTACGCCGACTCCTCCGGCATGGACCCGGTGAGCCAGGTGGTCGACCTCGCCGAGACCGTCGAGGGCGTGCTGCGGGCCGTCGTCGCGCTCGCGATCATCCTTGTCGTGGGCGCCGCCTCGGCCCGGTACGCCCGGCGCCGGCTGGCCTACGAGACCTGGCACTTCATCCACCTGTACACCTACGTGGCCGTCGTCCTGGCCTTCACCCACCAGGTAGCGGCCGGTACGACGTTCACCGCGTCGTCCGCCGCGAGGACCTACTGGTACACGGTATGGGGTCTGGCCCTCGGCGCGGTCGTCGTCGGCCGGGCCGTGCTGCCGCTGTGGCGCAACCGGCGGCATCAGCTCCGGGTGTCGGCCGTCGTCCCCGAGTCGGACACGGTCGTCTCCATCCACATCACCGGACGCGACCTGGACCGGCTGCCCGCCCGGGCCGGCCAGTTCTTCCTGTGGCGGTTCCTCACCAAGGACCGCTGGTGGCAGGCCAACCCGTTCTCCCTGTCGGCCGCCCCTGACGGCCGCTCGCTGCGCCTCACCGCCAAGACCGCGGGCGACGGCACCGCCGCACTGCGGCGGCTGAAGGTCGGCACACGCGTCTTCGCCGAGGGCCCCTACGGCGCCTTCACCGCCCTGCACCGCACCCGGTCCGAGTCCGTGCTCATCGCGGGCGGTGTCGGCGTCACCCCGATCAGGGCGCTGCTGGAGGAACTGCACGGGCACGCCGTCGTCGTCTACCGCGTCGCCACCGACCGGGACGCGGTCCTGTACGACGAGTTGCGCGAGCTGGCCCGGGTCAAGGGCGCCGAACTGCACCTGGTGACCGGCCCGGTCAGCCCCGACAAGCTCGCCCCTGCCGAACTGGCCCGGCTGGTGCCGGACATCGCCGACCGGGACGTCTTCCTGTGCGGACCGCCGCCCATGATGAACGCGGTGCTCGCCTCCCTGCGGGCGCTGGACGTGCCCGGACCGCAGATCCACTTCGAGCGCTTCAGCCTGGCGGGATGACGAGGGCCGAGGAAACGGAACGAGGGAAAGGAAAGAGGGAAAGACCGTGAAACGAGCTATACCTGTCCTGGTCCTGAGCGTCGCGGGCCTCGTCCCGGTGTGGCGCTACGAGCCGTCCGGCGGGACGTCGTCGTCGACCGAGGCTGCCGCGCCCGCGGCCGCGCCGGACTCCTCCTCGGCCTCCTCGGGTGGCTCGGGGAAGGCCGTCGCGGGCTCGACGGTGCACACCGACAAGGGCGATGTGCAGGTGGAGGTGACGTTCGAGGGCGACCGGATCGCCTCCGTGCGGATGCTCCGCCAGCCGGACCACCCGCAGACGGCGGCCGCCGTACCCACGCTGATCGCGGAGACGCTCCAGGCGCAGAGCGCGGACGTCGACACGGTGTCCGGCGCGACGATCACGAGCGACGGCTACCGGGAGTCGCTCCAGGCCGCCCTCGACGCCAAGGGCGCCTGACGTGCGGCGCGTCGAACACGTCATGGGGTTCCCGGTCTCGCTGCGCATCGACGATCCGTACGTCCCCGACGGCGTCGCGGACGCGCTGTTCGGCTGGCTGCGCGAGGTCGACGAGCGGTTCAGCCCCTTCAGGGCGGGCAGCGAGGTCTCCCGGCTGGACCGGGGCGAGCTGTCCGCCGACGAGGTGAGCCCCGATCTCGCCGAGGTGCTCGGCCTGTGCGAGGAGTACCGGGTGGCGACCCGGGGCGCGTTCGACGTGCGGCTGCCCGGCCGGGGCCTCGACCCCTGCGCGGTGGTGAAGGGCTGGTCGGTGCAGCGGGCGGCCCGGTTGCTCCGGGACGCCGGGCTGGGCCGGTTCTGCCTGAACGCCGGGGGAGACGTGGTGACGGCCGGCGGGCCGTGGCGGGTCGGCGTACGGCACCCCGAGCTCGCCGACCGGCTCTGCACCGTCCTGGAGGTCACCGACGGCGCGGTGGCCACGTCCGCCCGCTACGAGCGCGGCGACCACATCGTCGACGGCCGTACGGGTCTCCCGGCGACCGGCCTGCTGAGCATGACCGTCGTGGCCCCGACGCTGACGGAGGCGGACGCGGTGGCCACCGCCGCCTTCGCGATGGGCGAGGAGGGCGTCGAGTGGGCCGCCGCGCGGGCGGGTTGCGAGGTGTACGCGGTGGACGCCCGGCGAAGGGTCCTGCGCACCCCGGGACTTCCGGTGGCCGCCACCCCGCAGGACGCGGGCGACGGGAGTGCCGCAGGCCGAAGTGGCTCAAGTCCGCGAGCCGCAGGCCGGAATGCCGTAACAAACCCGGTCTAGACTCTTCCCGCATCGGCCAGGCAACGACGACCTCGGCCGAAGTAGGGGCAATTCCTGCCAAACCCGAAGGGCATTCGGCGTTTTGATACGGATAGATTCAGTCACCAAGCGGTACCCGGACGGCACGGTCGCGGTCGACCGGCTCTCGTTGGACATCGAGGACGGCTCGATCACCGTCCTCGTCGGTCCCTCGGGCTGCGGGAAGACCACCACCCTGCGCATGATCAACCGGATGGTCGAGCCGAGCGAGGGCACCATCCTCCTCGACGGCGCCGACATCCGGCAGCAGCCGGTCAACACCCTGCGCCGCTCCATGGGTTACGTCATCCAGAACGCCGGTCTCTTCCAGCACCGCACGATCGTCGACAACATCGCCACCGTGCCGCGGCTGCTCGGCTGGGGCAAGGACCGGGCCCGCGCCCGGGCCCGTGAGCTGATGGAACGGGTCGGACTCGACGCCTCGCTCGCCAAGCGCTACCCCTACCAGCTCTCCGGCGGCCAGCAGCAGCG
Source organism: Streptomyces adustus (assembly GCF_009377175.1). GTDB lineage: Bacteria > Actinomycetota > Actinomycetes > Streptomycetales > Streptomycetaceae > Streptomyces > Streptomyces adustus. The sequence goes on along the minus strand of NZ_VJZD01000186.1, from coordinate 12,011 downwards.
CGTCGGGGTGGCACGGGCGCTCGCCGCCGATCCGCCGGTGCTGCTGATGGACGAGCCGTTCTCCGCCGTCGACCCCGTCGTGCGCAAGGGACTCCAGGACGAACTTCTGCGGATCCAGGCAGAATTGGGCAAGACCATCGTTTTCGTGACGCACGACATCGACGAGGCGGTCAAGCTCGGCACGATGGTCGCCGTGCTGCGCACCGGCGGTCACCTCGCCCAGTACGCCCCGCCCGCCGAACTGCTCTCCGACCCTGCCGACGCGTTCGTCGAGGACTTCCTCGGCTCGGACCGGGGCATCCGGCGGCTGTCCTTCTTCCCGTCCGGCGCACTGGAGTTGCAGACGGCTCCGGTCGTCGCCCTGGACGCCGACGCCGGGACGATCGCCGCGCGCGGCTCGACCTCCGGCGCCCCCTACCTCCTCGTCGCCGACCTGGACGGGAGGCCCCTCGGCTGGGGCGACCCGAAGGACCTCACGGCGGGGGAGATCGAGCCCGGCCGACTGCTGTCCCACGGGCGGCCGTTCGTGCACGGCAAGGACTCGCTGCGGGCCGCGCTCGACGCGGCCGTGCTGTCGCCCACCGGCTGGGCGGTCGGCGTGGACGGCACCGGACGGGTCGTGGGGGTGGTGTCGCAGCAGGCCGTCGGCGAGGCGATCCGCAGCGCGCACGCCCTGGACCGCGGCGGCGAAGACGCGCGGGCCGTCCGGTGAGCGGCTTCTTCGACATCCCCAGCGACCTCCAGCACACCTACGCGGGCCTGATCGGCCTGCATCTGCGCGAGGCGCTCGTACCGGTCCTCGTCGGGCTGGTCGTCTCGCTGCCCGTCGCCCAGCTCTGCGTCCGCTTCCGCTGGCTGTACCCGCCCGTGCTGGGCGTGACCACCGTGCTGTACGCGATCCCCTCGCTGGCCTTCTTCGTCGTCCTGATCGACTACACCGGCCAGAGCGAGACCACGGTGATGATCCCGCTCGCCGTGTACAGCATGGTGGTGCTCGTGCCGGCGATCGTCGAGGGCGTGCGCTCGGTGCCGCCGGAGACCCTGGCCGCCGCCACCGCCATGGGCTTCGGACCCGTACGCCGTTACGTCCAGGTGCAGTTGCCCATCGCCGTGCCCGCGATCATCGCGGGCCTGCGGGTGGCCACCGTCTCCAGCATCAGCCTGGTCAGCGTCGGCATGCTGATTGGCAACCAGGGCGCGCTGGGCAACCTGCTGCACGACGCCCAGATCTACAACCGTCCCGAGCTCGCGGTGAACTCCGTGGTGACGACTGCCGTGCTGGCGATCCTGGCCGACGCGGCGCTGGTGGCCGTACGGCTGCTGCTGACCCCCTGGATGCCGAAGGAGAGCGCGGCCCGGTGAACCTGCTCCAGTTCGTCCACGCCTTCTTCGGCGACGGCTCCCACTGGCACGGCTACGACGGCATCCCCACCCGGGTCCTCGAACACGTCCGGTACTCCCTGGAGGCGCTCGCCCTCGCCGCCGCGATCGGACTGCCGGTCGGCCTGGTCACCGGGCACTACGGCCGGGGCGGCAACGCCCTCGCCCTGCTCGCCACCGCGGGCCGGGCCCTGCCCACCTTCGGTCTGCTGGTGCTGGTGGTCACCTGGCTCGGCTTCGGCCTGGGGCCCGTGATGATCCCGCTGGTGGTCCTCGCCGTCCCGCCGATCCTGGTCACCACCTACGAGGCGGTCCGCTCCGTCGACCCCGCCCCGGTGGACGCGGCCCGGGGCATGGGCATGCCCGAGCCACGCATCCTGTTCCAGGTGGAACTGCCGGTCGCCCTCACCCTGATCCTCGGCGGCCTGCGCTCGGCGGCCGTCCAGATCGTCTCGACGGCCACCATCGCCGCGTACGTCGGTCTCGGCGGGCTCGGCCGGTACATCATCGACGGCCTCTACCAACGCAACTACGAGAAGGTCGTCGGCGGCGCCACCCTGGTGGCCGCGCTGGCCCTGGCCACCCTCGCGGTGTTCTGGGCGGTGGCCAGGCTCACGGTGTCCCCGGGGGTACGGCGCGGCACCTGACGGACCGACGGACGCCGGGCCCCGCGCGGGCCCGGCGCGTCCTACGCGGCGCCCTCGGTGCGGGCCAGCGCGAGTTCCAGTACGACGAGCAGCGCGTCCCGTACCGAGCCCCGTTCACGGGCGTCGAACACCGACAACGGGGTGCCCTCGGCGATGTCGAGAGCCCAGCGGACCTCGTCCAGCGAGTGCTCCACCTTCCCGTCGAAGGCGTTGATCGCCACCGCGAACGGGATGCCCTTGTGCTCGAAGTAGTCCACGGCCGCGTAACAGTCGTCCAGGCGGCGGGTGTCGACGATGACCAGCGCGCCGACCGCGCCCTCGACGATGTCGTCCCACATGAACCCGAACCGCTCCTGCCCGGGGGTGCCGAACAGGTACAGCTTCAGGGTGGGGTCGATGGTGATGCAGCCGAAGTCCATCGCGACCGTCGTCGTGGTCTTCTGCGGGGTGTGGCTGAGGTCGTCCACTCCGGCCGCGACCTCGGTGATGGCGGCCTCGGTGGTCAGCGGCTCGATCTCGGAGATCGAGCCGACGGCGGTGGTCTTGCCCACGCCGAAGCCGCCCGCGATCACCATCTTCACCGGCAGCGGCGGCCGTACGGTGCGCTGCGCGGCCGCGCCCCGGGTGAGCGGTTCAGTCGGTGTCACGGAGTATTCCTCGGGAGTCGGGGATGGCCCGCAGGCCTTCGATAACCCTGCGCAGGACGGACGCGCCGTGGGTGACGCCCGCGTCCGGCACATGCACGCTCAGCTGCCCGGCGCGGCGCAGGTCCTCGGCGAGGACCCGCACCACGTTCAGGTGCAGCCGCAGCCTGGCCGCGATCTCCGCGATGGACTGCGGCTGCCGGCAGGCGGCCACGATGTCGCGCCGCTCGAAGGAGAGCCGGTCGAGCCCGTCCAGTCCGGCGACCGTGGTCACCAGCTGGGTCTCGACGGGCATCGTCCGTCCGGACTCGGCCTCGCCCGAACCCGCCACCCGTCCGGCGGTGACCAGGAAAGGCCGCACGGCGGAGGCGGGCCCGACCGGCACCGGGGCCGGATCGGACCCCGGGACCGGGGCCGGGCCCGAGGCCGGATCGGCGACCGGGTCCGCGCCTGCGTCCGGGTCCGGGTCCGGCTCCGGAGGTGGTGCGGCGCCGTCCGCCATGGGGGCTCTCTTTTCTCTTGCGACCGGCGGCGGCCGGTCAGCGCCGGGACGCCGCTCCGACGCTGTTCTTGAGTTCGAGCACGAGCTGGGGGCTGAGCGCGGCGCCCGCCCGGTTGGCGAACACCGTCATCTCGTAGGCGATGTTGCCCAGCTTGGCCTCCTTGTCGGTGACCACACCGAGCACCGCGCCGCTGCCGATCGCGGAGACCAGCACATGACCGCCCTCGAGGTCGATGATGACCTTGTTCAGGCCGCCCAGACCGTAGTTGCCCGAAGCGCCCGCGGCCAGGCTGGTGATGCCGGAGACGATCGCCGCGAGACGTTCGGAGTCGGCGTGCTCGCGCAGCTCGGAGACGGCGATGAGCAGTCCGTCCGAGGACACCGCGATCGCGTCGACCACACCTGCGGTCTCCGTGGCGAAACGATTGAGCAGCCAGGTGAAGTCGGCTGCGGCGGCCTTCAGATCGGTCGGCGCGGTCTCGCCCGACGGGGTGTCACCTGTCGACGTACTCACTGCTCGGCTCCTTCCGGGAGGTGGTTCGGGTCGTGCGGGTGCGGAGTGCTCGGGTCCGGCTGGGCCGGCAGGGCATGCGAGGCGGTGTCCTGGTGGGCGCGTTCCACGCCCGCCTCGAACTCCTCCAGCGCGGAGCGGACGGCGTCGGCGTCGTCCGGCACGGCGGTCTGCCGCGCGGACTGCTGCCCGGCGTCCACGGTGGTGCGCAGGGTGGCGCCCCGCACCCGGCGGCGCAGCGGCCGGGCCCCACCGGAGTCGTCGGCACCGCCGGCGGACGGCGCGGCCTCGGCGCGAGGTGCGGGGACGCGCGGAGCCGGCCCGTCCGTGGCATCCGTCGCGGCGCCCGTCCCCGGAGCGTCCGCCGCGTCCTGCTCACGCCGCAGGACACGGCGGGGGAGGGCGCCGGGGTGCTCGTCGGCCGGTTCCCCCGCCGACGGCGCGGCCGAGGGCGACGGCCTGGGCCCGGAGGCGGCGTCGGGGCGGTCCATGGCGGCGGAGGCACCGGCGCGGGAGGGGTCCGCGGTCCCGGCCGGACCGCCGGAGGCCACCGCGCTCATCGTCAGCAGCAGCGACGAAGGGATCGTCACCTCGGCCGTCACACCGCCGCCCCGGGTGCGGGACAGGTCGACCCCGACCTCCCAGCGACGGGCCAGCGTGCCCACCACGAAGAGGCCGAGCACCTTCGTCGGCACCAGGTCCAGCCGCTCGCGGCGGATCAGGCGGCCGTTCTCCTCGGCGAGCCGTTCGGCGCTCATGCCCAGACCGTGGTCCGCGATCGTGATCGTCGCGCCGGTGTCCCCGGAGTGCACGGTCACCTCCACGGGACTGCCCGCGGGCGAGAACGACACGGCGTTCTCCATGAGTTCGGCGACCATCAGGGTCAGGTCGCCGACCAGGTCCGGCTCCACCATGACCGTGGTCCCGGCGTGCAGCTCGACCCGCTGGAAGTCCTCGATCTGGCCGAGCGCGGCCCGTACGACGTTGGCGAGGGCGGTGGGCCCGGAGGCCAGGACGGTCTCGCGGATGCCGGCCAGCAGCATCAGGCTGTCCGCGTTGCGGCGCAGCCGGACCGCGATGTGGTCGATGGAGTAGAGGTGTTCGAGGAGCGCCGGGTCGGTCTCGCCGCGCTCGACGGAGTCGATCAGCGCGAGCTGCCGGGTGGTGAGGTTGCTGACCCGGCGGCCCATGTTGCCGAACATCTCGGCCACGTTGCGCCGGCTGAGCACCTGACGTTCCAGCAGCCCGACCGCGGTGGTCTGCACCCGGTTGAAGACCTCGGCCAGCTCGCCGATCTCGTCGTGCGCGGTGACGGGCATCGCGCGCAGCAGCGGCGGACCCTCGGCCTCGGCGTCGTCGTCCGCCACGCGGGCGAGCTCCCGGCCGGCCGCGTCGGCGACCTCCTGCGCGGCCCCCGTGAGCGCCTGCACCGGACGGATGACGGAGCGGCGGACCGCCGCGGAGAAGGCGATCCAGGCGGCGAACCCGATCAGCGCCAGGCTCAGCAGCAGACCGGCGCGCCACTGGGCGTCGGTGGAGGCGTCGTCGGCCCGGTCGGCGATCTGGTCGATCAGCGAGGTGGTGATCTTCAGCCGTTCCTGGGCCTGTTCCAGGTAGCCCGGGTAGGAGTCGATCGAGTCCTTCAGCGCCGCGCGGATCTGCGCGGTGGTCTCGGCCTGGAGCGCGCTCGGGTCGATCTGGAGTTCGGCGTAGTGCCGGATGATGGCGGCCTGCGCGGGCGTGTGCTCGATGCCGGCGAGCTCGTCGGCCTGCTCCTCGGAGGCGAACTGCGTGAACCGTTCGGCCTGGTAGGTGTACAGCTCGTACGAGCCGACCGCTCCCGTGAACTCGATGAGCGCGTTGGTGTCACCGGTGCGCGCCGAGAGCACTCCGGTCTCGAAGGCGCCGTGCGCCGAGTCGGCGCGCAGCAGCGAGTCGAGCAGGGTGCCGGTGAAGGTGGCGGCCAGGTCGGCGTCGCGGTCCAGGCCGAGGCCGTTGATGAGGCCTTCGGCCGCGCCCGCGTACGCCGGGTCGATGTTGTCGGCGGGCAGATAGCCCTGCTCGATGGTGTTCCGCAGGTTCTCCAGGCCCTCGACCTCGCGCAGGGCCTGTGCCTCGGCGGCCGGCAGCCGGTCGCCGAAGGTGTCGCGCACCTTCTCGATCTGGGTGTCCACGGCCAGCTGCGCCATGCGGTAGGCCTCGGACGAGGGCGTGCCGCCGTCGTAGGCCGCCTGGTGCCGTACGGACAGCAGGATGGCCTGCTGGTGTTCGGCCTGCACCCGGCCGACGAGTTGTGCGACCTGGGTGCTGTCGCGGACCAGCTGGGCCGCCGACGCGGCGCCGGAGGACTCCCGCAGCTGCTGGGTGATGAGGTAGCCGAGCAGGACGGCGACCACGGTGAGCGGAACGCCGACGAGAATGTTGAGCTTGCGCCTGAAGGGCCACCGGTCGGCGAAGTCCCGAATGCTCCCGCGTCCGGGCGGGGCCGGTGGTGCCGACCGTGGGGATCCCCCCTGCTCGGGCGAGGCCGAGAGCCTGGGGGAGGGCGCGTCCACCTGATTCGTGGACACCGGGCCTCCTTCACGGGTGCTGCGCGATGCGTGCTGTGTCGCGTGACCGGTTTCGATCGTCTCAAAAGGGGTGTCGTGCCTCGCGAGCTGCCTGGAGACTACCTGTTCATTGATCGATCAAGGACCTCGCTCTACGTCAAGATCCGGTTACAACCCGTCTGTCGCGGTCTATGTCCGGCTCGTTCATGCCGCGTTTACAACGGGACACGTATCGAAGCAAATCGGTGACCGGAATCCCTTGACTGATCACGAACAGGCTGGATTGGATCAGGAGAGCTCTGTACCGACCGCACCACCGCAAGGTCCGCCAACCTCCGAACCCGGAACGGGAATCGTGACTTCCAACGTCCTCAGCAGCACGTTCATCCGGAGACACCCCGGCGCGGCTGCCGTCGCGCTCGCCGCGGCGACGGCCCTGCTGGCGGGATGTTCCTCCTCAGACGACGCCGGCGACCCGCTGGCGGATGGCAAGGCGGACGGCAAGACGGTCGTCGTCGGCTCCAACAACTTCGCCGAGAGCATCCTGCTCGCCGACATCTACGGCGAGGCCCTGAAGGCCAAGGGTGTCGAGGTCACCTACAAGCCGAACATCGGCAGCCGTGAGACGACGTACGGCCTGCTCAAGAACGGCTCCATCACCGTGCTGCCCGAGTACAACGGCGCGCTGCTGGCCTACCTCGACGCGAAGGCCGCGCCGAAGACGATCGAGGCCACGACGGCCGCGATCGGCGCGAAGCTGGACGCCAAGCTCGAACTGCTCGACCCGGCATCGGCGCAGGACAAGGACTCCGTCACGGTCAACGCGGAGACCGCCAAGAAGTACAACCTGACGTCCCAGTCCAGCATCGCCGACCTCAAGGACGCGGCGAAGGACCTGGTGCTCGGCGCCTCGCCGGAGTTCCAGACCCGGCAGCAGGGCCTGGTGGGCCTGAAGTCCGTTTACGGCCTGGAGTTCAAGTCCTTCAAGGCGCTGGACGCGGGCGGTCCGCTGACCCAGGCCGCGCTGAAGAAGAACACCGTGCAGGTCGCGGACCTCTTCACCACCGACGCGACCATCACCCAGGAGAAGCACGTCGTCCTCCAGGACCCGGAGAACCTCTTCGGGTTCGAGAACGTGCAGCCGCTCGTCTACAAGGGCGGACTCTCCAAGGAGGGCGCCGCCGCGCTCAACGCGGTCTCGGCCAAGCTCGACACCGAGGCGCTGCTCGCCCTGGACGCGAAGGTGCAGCTGGAGAACAAGGACCCGCTTGACGTCGCGAAGGAGTGGCTGGCCTCGGTCGGCCTGGCCTGAGCCCACGCCCCGCCGCCGCCCTCACCGTTGGTGAGGGCGGCGGTTTGTTCTGCCCGGCAGGCGCCCCGAAGGCTCAGTAGCCGACGCGGAAGGTCGCGTCCTGCTGCTCGGTGGCCGTGGAGACGGGGTCGATGCGCAGGACGTAGTTCGAGTGGCGGATGTACCGCGTCGGGTAGTTGTACGAGCGGAACGACGACCAGCTCGCGTCCGCCAGGCCCGCCGTCCGGTAGAACGTCGCGTCCTGGGCGAACGTCGACGTGCCGTCGCCGACGTCCAGCCGCAGTTGGTAGTCGGAGTGGCGCAGATACCGGGTCGGGTAGTTGACCGACTGGAACGAGACCCCGGTGCTGTCGGCCAGCCCCGGGACCAGCTTCCACTGCGAGTCCTGGTACGGGTCGAAGGGATACTCGTCGATCCGGCCCACGTAGTCGGAGTGGCGGACGTAACGGGCCGGGTAGTTGTAGGACTTCAGCCGGTTCCAGGCCGGCGCGCCCCACTTGGCCAGCAGGTTGTTGTACTCGGCCGTGGTGATCGGCTGGATCGTCGCGTGCTTGGAGTTCACCGGCTGGGTGTACGTCCGCTGGTCCACCGCGGTCCAGGTGCCGGCCGACAGGCTGCTGCTCTGCCAGGCGTAGAAGACGCCGTTCGGCGTATACGTGTCGCCCCACAGCCACCAGGTGCCGCTCGCCTGCGACTTGACGAGGATCGGCGCCTCCGTGCCGCCGTGCGCGACGCCGGTGCTGAACGCGGTGAAACTGCCCGGGGTGAGCGACGTGGACCGCGCGCCCACCAGCGCCTGCGCCGAACTCGACTTGAAATAGAGATAGTTGACGCCGTTCACGCCCACGGCCAGATCGCCGTCGATGACGTCGTAGCCGGGGTCGAAGAACACCTGGGGGGCGGACGCGGTGACGAAGTCGGTCGTGTAGTTGACCATGATCACGTTGTGGCCGCTGTCGTTGACGGCCGAGTAGATGATCCCGTACTGTCCGCGCCCGGCGTCCCAGTAGGCCTCGGGCGCCCAGCTGTGGGTGTTCATGTCGTGCAGTTTCAGCCGGTGGTAGCCGGTGAAGGTGCGCAGGTCGGCCGAGTTCCAGACATGGACGTACTGGCTGACGTAACTCCAGTCGGTGCCCTTCAGGTCGGTGGCGAGCACGATGAACGTGCCGTCCTGCTTGCGCAGGATGAACGGGTCGCGCAGACCGCCGGCGCCCTCGGTGGGGGTGACCACGGGGTTGTTCTGGTTCAGCGGGGTCCAGTTCAGCGCGTCCGTGCTGACGGCCAGATGGAGGCCGTAGTCGGTGCCGTTGCCGCTCGGGGACTCGGTGAAGCAGCCCATGACGTAGGCCGAGTCGGCGGCGCGGGCGGTCCCGGCGCCCAGGGTGAGCGCGCCGGAGAGGGCGAGCGGCACGGTGGCGGTCAGGCCGAGGAACGTGCGGCGGGACGCGTGGGGGGCTGGGGGCACGGGTTCTCCAAAGGGGTGCGGCGCCTTCGGGGTGACATGGATTCGAAATATCGAACGAGGTTCGGTGAGCCGGTCAGAAAGTAGGGGTGTGGCGCGTGCACGTCAATCACTGGGACGGGCTTGGCCGGATCCGGACGGCGGTCGAAGGCCGGAGCCGGGGGGCGGGGGTGGACCCCCGGCCCCCGGCCGGCGGGAGGATCAGAGGTCGAACTCGTGCGGCGGCAGCTCCAGCGTGAAGCACGCCTCGCGCACCACGGCCTGCTCCGTCTTGTCGAAGTCGCCGTCGGCGCCGCCGATGACGATGCCGATCTGGATCACGGCGCGTGCCTCGGCGGGCTTCTTCTTCGCCTTGGCGATCTCCTGCAACACGCTGACCTTGCCGAACGCGAAGTCTGCCGTCAGCTTGTTCAGGTTCTCCTCGAAGCGGCGGCGCAGGTCGTCGGCGGGGAAGTTCTGCAACACCTCGTTGGTGGCGATGAGCTGGGCGACGCGCTGCCGCTCGGCCGGGTCGATGGAGCCGTCCGCCGCCGCGACCAGGGCGCACATCGCCATGCTCGCGTCGCGGAAGGCGCCGCTCTTGAGGTCGTTCTTCTTCGCCACGAGCTGGGTCTGCATCGTCGACGCGGACTCCTTGATGCGGTCCCACAGGGCCATGAGAACTCCAGATGTCGGTTGCCGTCAGTGCTGTGTGCCGATGAGTGCCGACGGCGCTTCGGGCCGTCAGTCTCTACAGCAACGTAGAAACTAACGAGCCGGAGGATAAGTTCCGGTGACTTCCGGACACCCGTGCTCGGTTTGTGCGCCTTCGCCCTGGTGCGTCCGTGGACGCATGCCTTCGCGGGGGCGTATCCCTCGGGTTGTACAGTTGCGCGAAGGCGGCGACCGTCGCCCACGGACCTGCGGCGGTCGCAGGTGAGAGGGGAGGCGGCACATGCTCCGCAACGGACTGGAGCCCTGGCACCTGCTGATCGTGGCGCTCGTCGTCATCGTGCTGTTCGGGTCGAAGAAGCTGCCGGACACGGCACGGGCGCTCGGCAGGTCGATGCGCATCCTCAAGAGCGAGGCGAAGGCGATGAAGGACGACGCCGGCGAGCCGGTGTCCTCCTGAACGTCTGCCCTTCTGAACGTCTGTCCTTCTGAATGCCGGGCGCGGACCACGGTGAGTACGTGGACCGCGCCCGACGACGTGGGCCGCGTTCGCCGGTGTCAGGCGGGCTCGCCCGCTCCGTCCAGTCTGTTCAGTGAGGTGTCCCCGCCCTGCCGTGGCGGATCCGCCCGGCGTGCCTGCGACGCCTCCCGTCGGCGGTCGCGGCGGCTGCGGCGCGGCTCCTGCTCCGGAAGCCAGCCGAAGGCGAGGCAGCTGCCGATCACCCCGAGGAGCAGGCCGACGAAGAAGCCCCCCAGGTTCGAGGTGATCCAGGTGCCCAGGGTGACCAGGACGCCGGTGATCGAGTAAAAAAGCCGCTGCGTCGGGTTGAAGAGGATCAGCAGCCCGCACAACACCATGAGGACAGGCAGCAGATAGCCCGTGAGGCCCTGCATGCCGATGTGCACGACGACCTTCAGCGACGCCTTCTCGGTCAGCAGGATCCACGTACCGCCCAGGGTGAGCAGCAGCCCGCCCCAGAACGGCCGTTGGGCCCGCCAGGCTCGGAAGGCGGACCGCGGTGACTGCCGTGGACGGTTCGGCGCGGGATCAGCAGGCGTTGTCACTGAAGCTCAGGTGGAGGTTCGGCAGGGTGAACACGGCGGCCGTGGTGGCGTAGTTCGTCTGCCGCAGGTTGTCGATGTGCACGGTGTCGGCCTGCTGGCTGAAGACGCCGATCGGGCCCTTGACGCCCGCCTTGTTCAGCTCGCTGGCGTCGTTGCCGATCTCGATGCCGTGGAACTCGGCGTTGCCGGACAGCAGCGTGGAGTCGGTGGTCAGGTCGGTGGCGTGCACCCGGTCCTTGCCGTCGCCCGCGGTGATGCGCAGGTTGATGCCGCCGAGGTCGACGCTCTGGCACAGCTTGGTGAGGTGGGCGTCCTTGATGGCCGAGGTGACGACCAGCACCTGCCCGCCCGTGTCGCCCGCGTTGGGGCTGTCCTTCGCCATGTTGTCGAGGGCGCCGAACTGCTCGAACCCGGTGCCGTCGAGCTCGGTCGCGGTGACGGTGAAGGGCATACCGGAGATCGAGAACTGCACGCCGAGCGCCCCCTGCGCGGTCAGGACCGCCATACCGGCGGCGACCAGGGTGGCGGGTACCGCCATCACCGCGGCCCGGCGCATCCGGACGCGTCCGCGTCGGCCGGATCCGGCGGCGACCGCCGCCGTCGAGGCCGCGAAACCGCTTTCCGGGTTCTCTGGGGTGTTGTCTTCGGACGGTGTGACGTCCGGGGACGAGGCCATGTCTGCTCCCGTGGGCATAGTCAGTGCGGGTTGGGCTTCAGTGGCGCGTTGTCCTGGCGCGGACAGCGGCTGCGGCGCACGTCTCCTTGTGACTCCCGGCTCCCACAAGGGCTTTCACGGTTACGCAGCAGTAGCCGCCGAGGAAGTTACCGATGGTTACAGTCAAGGGTCAAGAGAGATGTGGAAAAAGGGTGTCGATTGTGCTTCACCTATGGATCAAGGAATTCGGAAGGCGTTACGGGACCCGACGGTTTGCGCCAACTTCCTTGTCCGTGCTTGACGTTGACTGAGCATCAGGTCTACAACTCTCGTTGGCTCAGCCCGGATCCGTGGCGCCGGATCCTTGACGCGGCGACTGTCCGCGTTCCCGGCCTCCGTCCCCAGTGACCCACGAGTCCGCATTTCTCTCGGCGCCGCCACGGTCGCCTTCCGGCGCACCGTGACCGGTCGCCCTTTCCGCCCGGCCCGGCCGCCGGCTCCCCCACGGTCGTCGGCCCCGGCCGGCGGCTGCTGTTGCCGGCCCGTCACGTACGGAGAAGGCGTCACGGGTCGGCAATGGCGGACGCCCGAGCGCGTCCTCGCCGACCCCACCCCCCACGCAAACCGCAACCC
>NZ_VJZD01000185.1 GCF_009377175.1 Streptomyces adustus | reverse complement strand
CGCCCGCACCACCGCGCCGACCCGAGGCACCGCCCCCGTTCCCGCCACCGGGCCGACGCCCGCGGCAGGCCGGAGCGAGCCCCGGTCCGCCCCGCAGTCGCCGAGCCGTCTCTCCCTCGCTCCCTCCCCCGAACCTGCCTGGGGCGAGCCCCGCCGTCCCGGGCCGGTCCGGGGCCGGTCGCGGGACGACGTCGGCTGGGTCAAGGCACACGGCGGTGCCGGGGTCACCTCGCTGGTCGAGGTGCTCGGCGGAGCCGACGTGGGGACCCGCTGGCCGGACCCGGCGCGGGGCGAGCCACGGCGGATCGTGCTGGTCGGCCGGACCAGCGCACGCGGGCTGCGGTCCGTGTCCCAGGCGCTCGGCGCGCTGCACGACGGGCACGCCCCGCAGGGTCTCGACCTGCTCGCCGTGGTCCTGGTCGCCGACGCCCCCGGCCGGCTGCCGCTCGGTCTGCTGCGCCGTATCCGCGTGCTGCGCTCGGCCGTCCCGGTGCGGCGGGTGCCGTGGATACCGGCATGGCGCACCGGCGCCACCCCGAAGGTCCTGCCGCGGCAGCTCGACCGGCTCGCCGAACTGGTGGGCGGAGTACGCCACGGCGAGGGGGGCGGGTCATGACACCTCCGCTGCCCGGTGTCCGGTTCCTGGCCGACACCTACACCCCGCCCGAGGGCGCGCACACGATCATCAACCTCCTCGCCTGGTGCGCTTCGGCCGCCGGTGTCTTCGGGCTGATGGTCGTCGGCATCAACATGGCCGTGCAGCTCAACCGCGGTGAACCGGGCGAGGGCGGCGTCCACTTCCGTGGCGTCTTCTTCGTCACCATCGCCTGCCTGGTCGCCGCGACGGCCGGGCCGCTCGTGTCGTTCCTCGGCGACCTCTCCCTCCTCGGGCCGTAGGCCCGCGCGCGCCTTCCCCTACCGACCGTCCCCCTCCCGCGCACGCGGGGCACCCACTCCACGGAGATCTCCATGTCCTCACTGCTCCTCGAAGCCTCCAACATCCTGGCCGCCGCGCCCGCCCCCTCCGGCGGTGTGCCGCAGCCGGTGAGCGGCGCACCCGGCGAACTGACCGGCAAGGTCAACACGGTCCTCGGCATCGTCGCCTGGGCGGGCACCGCGGCCGGTGTGCTCGGCGTGCTGGTCACCGGCGCGATGATGGCCGTCTCCCTCAAGCGGGGCGAGAGCTCGGAACACATGAGCCGTCTCGGCATGGTGCTCGGCGGCTGTGTGCTGGTCGCCACCGCCGGGCCGCTGGTCAGCTTCGTCTTCGCGTGAGCGGGCGGACGGACGAGATGCTCATGCGAAGGCAGCGGCGGACCGAGGAGTCCGGGCCGTACTGGAAGCAGCACAACTGGCAGCTGTCGGCGGGGTTCCTCGGGCTCGTGGTGCTGCTGGGCGGGTTCGTGGCGCTGACGTCCGGCGGTGACGGCGACGGCGCGAGCGCGGCGGCGTCCGACGGCCCGCTGTCCGCCGGGGCCGCGCCGAAGGACGGACGGCCCGACGGCTGCCGGACCGACGACAGCGCGGGGGACGCGCTGCCCACATCCGCGCCGAAGGACATCAGCTGGCACACGCTCGGCGTCGCACGGGTGCCGGTCTCCGCGTCGTCCGGGCCGACCCGGACGACCGGACCCCTGCGCTGGTGCTACGCGCACACACCCGTCGGGGCCGCGCTGGCCGCCACCGTGATCCCCTCCCAGATGAGCGGGTCCGGCTGGAAGACCGTCAGCCGCCAGCAGGTGGTGGCGGGGCGTGGGCGCGACCTGTTCGAGTTCCAGCGCTCGACCGTCCCGAACATCGACAGCGTCGAGCAGAGCCCCGGCCTGGCAGTGGGCACGTACGCGGGCTTCGCGGTGACCGCGTACACCGGCCGCGCCGCACAGGTCAGCCTGCTGATCAGGACCGGCCAGGGCTACGCGCAGACCACCATCGTGCTGCGCTTCAGCGACGGCGACTGGAAGGTCGTGCCCGACGGCGACGGCTCCCTGCACACGTCGGTCACCACGGTCCAGGGCAACCCGTCCGGCTACGTCCTGTGGGGGGCCTGACATGACCTGCGGCTCCACCGGCAGTCCGGTCCTCGACCTGGTGAAGGGCTTCTTCGACTTCCTGGGCGACCCGATCGGCACCATCGTCGAACTGATCGCCAAGACCATCCTCGCGGGCGCCATCGCGGTGTTCGGGGCCCTGGCCACCGGGGTGCCCACCCTGACCGGGACCACCACGGCGAAGAACGTCAACGGCCAGACGCAGTGGCTCGTCGTCTACCTCGCGGTCGGCTCGCTGCTGTTCGCGGCCGCGCGGATGGCCATCGAACGGCGCGGCACCGCGGGCACCTCCGCCCTGAAGGGCCTGCTGCGGGTCATCCTGGTGTCGGGCGCCTCCACCACCGTCGTCCTGGCGGCCGCCGCCGTGGCCGACGACTACTCCACGCACCTGTTCAACACGGGCGCCCAGGACGTGCTGACCAAGGTCGGCGCCTGCTCGGACGGCTCCGGGATCGAAGCCTTCCTGCTGCTGGTCCTCGCCTTCCTGCTGCTGATCGCCGGCATCATCCAGACGATCCTGATGTACATCCGGCTCGGCGTCATGACGCTGCTGCTCGGCACCCTCCCGCTGGCCGCTGCGGCGTCGATGACCGACTGGGGCGGCGGTTGGTGGCGCAAGCACATCGGCTGGATGATCGCCTGGCTGCTGTACAAACCCGCGGCGGCTCTGGTGCTGTACGCCGGCTCGGAGATGATCGTGTCGAGCGACGACGGCAACCAGGGCGGCAACGCAGTCAACGAACGCATCGCCGGCATCGGCGTGATGCTGCTGTCCGCGGTCGCCCTGCCGGCGCTGCTGAAACTCGTGGTGCCCGCCACCGCCGCGCTCGGCGGTGCCTCCGCGTACGGCAGCGGGGCGCAGGCGGCGGGCGGCGCCCTGGCCTCCGGCGCCCGGTCGCTCGGCGGCAGCGGCGGCGGCTCGCAGGGCAGGTCGGGGCCGAGCGGCGCGTCCGGCGTGGGCGGCGGCTCCGGGCCGGCGGGGGCGAAGGGCTCCGCGGGCTCCAGCGGTTCCGGGTCGGCGGGTGCGCGGGGCCCGGGCGGCGGAGGCGGGGCGGCCGCGGGCGCCGGTGCCGGACGGGCCGCCACGGCCGCCGGCGGACCGGCCGGTGCGATCGTCGGCGCGGCGGTGACCGCGGCCCAGGTGCTCGGCAGTGCCGCGTCGGGTGCGCTGGAGGGCGCCGACGGCGACCAGGGACACAACCCCAGCAGCGGCGGCTCGCACCGCTGACCCCGAGGACCGGGCGGCGAGGTGCGCCGAGAGCGCCCGCCGCCCCCTGGACGGGCCGCCGGACTTCCGCTCCCCCCGCGGAGTCCGGCGGCACGTTCGGTGTGTTCGGCGGTCTCGTCGTCACCCTGCTGGCGTCCCTGATCTCGCTGTACGCGGCGCTGGTGGTGTTCGTCCCGGTCGTGGTGCTGCTGACCCCGCTCGCGATCCGCACCCAGGACGGGCGCAACGTCTACCAGTTGCTCGCCCTGCGCATCGGCTGGCGCAACCGCAAGGCCAAGGGCGCGCACCTGTACGTGTCCGGGCCGCTGTCGGCCCGGCCGGGCGGGCGGTTCCGGCCGCCGGGGCTGCTCAACAAGGTCACCGCCATCGAGGGCCGGGACGCCTACGACCGGCCTTTCGGCGTTCTGCACCACCCCGCCCGCAACCTGTACACGATCGTGCTGGGCTGCGACCCCGACGGCGGCTCCCTGGTCGACCCCGACCAGGTCGACGTGTGGGTGGCGCTGTGGGGCGAGTGGCTGGCCCGGCTGGCGCACGAACCCGGGCTGCGCGGCGCCTCCCTGATCGTGGAGACCGCCCCCGACCCCGGCACCGCGCTCGCCCACGAGGTGCTGCCCCGCATCCGCCCGGACGCGCCGCCCGCCGCCCGCGCGGTGATGGAGGAGGTCGTCGAGCGCTATCCGACCGCGTCCTCGGAGATGCACACCTACGTCACCCTCACCTACGGGATGCCGCCCGGCCAGAAGCGCCGCAAGGAGGACGTCGTCACCGACCTCGCCATCCGCATCCCGGGCCTGCTCAGCGGGCTGATCGCGGCGGGCGGCGGGGCCGCCTACCCGCTGTCGGCCGAGCGGATCGCCGAGGTCGTCCGGGTCGCCTACGACCCCGCGGTCGCCGCCGACGTCCTCGACGCCCGCGCCCAGTACGGTGGTACGGGCCTGGAGTGGGAGGACGCCGGACCGGCCGCCGCCGTGGAGACGGTCGGCAGCTACCAGCACGACTCCGGGGTCTCCCGGACCTGGATGCTGACTCTCGCGCCGCGCGGCACCGTACGGTCCTCGGTGCTCAGGAACCTGCTGGAGGTGACCCCGGGCACCCGGCGCAAGCGGGTGGCGCTGGTCTACCGGCCCATCGACCCGGCCACCTCGGCGCGGATCGTCGAGGCGGACCGGCGTGCCGCGCAGTTCATGGCGACCTCGGGCCGGGGCATGGTGCAGGCGCGGGCGGCCTCCGAGATGCGGGCGGCCGAGCAGACCGCGGTGGAGGAGGCCTCGGGCGCCGGGCTGGTGGAGTTCTCGCTGATGGTGACGGTCACCGTCGACGACCTGGACCAGCTCGCCGACGCGACCGTCGCCGTACGCAATCTGACCGCGGCCTCCCGGGTCCTGATGCGGCCCGCGGACCGGATGCAGGCGGCCGCGTTCGCCTGCACGCTGCCCGCCGGGATCCTCCCGTGGGAGCAGACCCTGATCCCGCACGAACTTCAGGAGGCGCTGTGAGCCGCCGCGGCGAGGAGAAGAAGGCCGAGCGCGCGGACCGGCTCGCCGAGGAGGCCGCGTGGCGGGCCGGGCCCGGCGGGCTGCCGACACCGCTCGACCCCGCGTGGGCGGGGACAGGACCGGGCAAGGCGAAGGCCGGGAAGTCCGGCGCCAGGAAGGAGAAGTCCAGGCCCAAGGAGCTCTACGTCCCGCCGCGCGGCTGGTACGGCCCCGGGGGCGGCCGGGTCGGCTACATGGATCCGCCGACCATGTGGCGGGCCACCACCGTGCAGGCGTGCGGCATGTGGCCGTTCGCCGCCGGTTCCGGCTCGCCCATGACCGGAGTGCCGCTCGGCCAGCACCTGTTCACCGGCGCCACCGTCTGCGGCGACCCGCTGAACTGGTTCACCCGCGCCCGCTACATCTCCAACCCCTCCCTGTTCATGCTCGGGATGCCGGGCCTGGGCAAGTCCACTCTCGTCAACCGGATGCTGATCGGACTGAGCGCGACCGGCGTCGTACCGCTGGTCCTCGGCGACCTCAAGCCCGACTACGCCGACACCGTGCGCGCCCTGGGCGGCCAGGTGATCTCCATCGGCCGCGGCCGGGGCGGCATCAACGTGCTGGACCCGGGCGCGATGGGCGCCGCCGCCGTACGGATCGGCGGCGAGGCGGGCGAGGTCCTGAAGGCCGAGACGCACGGCCGGGTGCTGAACATGGTGGCCGCGCTGGTCACCATCGTGCGCGGCCGTCCGATGGACGACCACGAGCAGTCCGTGCTCTCCGCGGTCCTGCACCACCTGCGCGAACGCACCACCCCGGGACGGCCCGCGCTCCTGCCCGACCTGCTGCGGGTGCTGACCGAGGGCCCCGACCGGGTGCGCGCGGTCACCCTGGACCGCGGCGACGACACCCGCTACCGGGACGCGGTCGATCCGCTGCACCGCTCCCTGCTCGGCATCCTCGACGGCCCGCTCGGCGGCACCTTCGCCTCCGAGACCTCCACCCGGATCGACCCGGACGCGCCCGCCGTGTGCATCGACATCTCCGGCATCGGCGAGGCCGACACCCAGCTGACCGCCGCCGCGATGCTCGCCGCCTGGTCCGACGGGCTGGGCACGGTGGCCGCCTCGCACGCCCTCGCGGACGCCGGACTCGCGCCCAGGCGCTGGTTCTTCACCGTGCTGGACGAGCTGTGGCGCCCGCTGCGGGCCGCCTCCGGCATCGTCGACCGCATCGACGCGCTCACCCGCCTCAACCGCTCCCTGGGCCTCGGCGACGCCAAGATCACCCACACCCTCAAGGACGCCGAGGCACTCGGCACCGACTCGGACCGCGCCAAGGCGCGCGGCTTCGTCGAGCGGGCCGGGATGGTGGTGTGCGCCGGACTGCCCAAGGCCGAGATGGAGGAGCTCGGCAAGGTGGTGGGCCTGTCCCGGCGCGAGATCGAACTCGTGTCGTCGTGGTCCTCGCCGCCCGGCTGGGGCGTCACCGGCGAGCACGAGGAACCGCCCGGCCGGGGCCGGTTCCTCATCAAGGTCGGCGGCCGACCCGGCATCCCCATCAAGGTGGCCATCACCGACGCCGAACGCCGGCTGCACAACACCAACACCCGCTGGACGCCCGACGAGACGGCCGTGGAGCAGTCCGTGGCGCGCGCCGCCGCACAGGTGGCGCGGGCCGCCCAGGAGGGACCACGCGCCCTGCCCGGGAGGTGGACCGCATGAGCGGCAGAACCCCCTCGACCAGCGGGGTGCACGACCTCGCCCCCTGGGCGATCGCGGCCCTCGCCGGGGCCTCCCTCGCCGTGTTCACCGTCGGCTGGGCCGGCGGCACCCTAGGCGCCGGGATCACCGGACACGGCTGGGACACACCGCCGTTCGCGCTGTCCACCGCCACTCACCTGACCGGCGAGGGACCCGGCGCCCTGTGGCCGGGCACCCCGCCGGCCGCGGTCTACGGCGGCATGATCGCCCTGCTCGCCCTGATCGCGCTGCCCGCCGCGTTCGTCGTACGGCTGCTGCTGGAACGCGCGGGCCGCACCAAGGGCCTGGCCGGACGACGTGAGCTGGCGAGCATGTGCCCCAAGGGCATCGAGGCCCGCGCCCGCGAACTACGCCCCGGACTCAAGGGGCGGGAGCGGCTCCACCCGGACGAGACCGGCAACCTCCTCGGCGACCTCGACCCCAAGGGGCCCGAACTGCGCAGCAGTCACGAGGACGTCGAGCTCGACCTGATGGCGCCGCGGGCCGGCAAGTCCACCGGCATCGCGGTGCCGCGCGTGCTGCGCGCCCAGGGCGCCGTCCTGCTCACCTCCAACAAGTCCGACGTGTACGCCGTGACCCGCACCGAACGCGCCAAGGCGGGCCGCATCTGGACGTTCGACCCGCAGGGCATCGCCCACACCGAGCGCGCCATGTGGTGGAACCTGCTGGGCGACTGCGAGACCATCGAGGGCGCCCGCCGCCTGGCCGGGCACTTCGTCGCCTCCGTCAACGACGACGCGGCGAAGAAGGACTTCTGGATCTCGGCCGCGCAGAACACCCTCACCGCGCTGTTCCTGGCCGCGGCCCGCTGCGGCGCCCCCGTCGGTGATCTGCTGGGCTGGCTCGCCGACCCCGCCGACCGCACCCCGATCGACCTGCTGCGGGACGCCGGACTGTACGCGATGGCCGAGCAGTTGCAGGGCACGGTGCGCGGCGCGGTCGAGACCCGGGACGGCATCTACGAGACCGCCCGGCAGACCGTGTCCTGCCTCCTCGACCCGGAGATCCTCGCCTGGGTGACCCCCGACCCCTATCTGCCCGAGTTCCGCCCCGACCGGCACGTCGTCGGCACGGACACCCTGTATCTGCTGTCCAAGGACGGCGGCGGCTCGGCGGCCGGGGTCATCGCGGGCCTCGCCGACGCGACGATGCGGGCGGGCGTGGTGGCCGCCGAACGCATGGGCGGCCGTCTCGACCCGCCGCTGACCGCGGTCCTCGACGAGGCCGCCAACGTGTGCCGCATCTCCGATCTCCCGGACCTCTACTCGCACTTCGGCTCCCGCGGCATCAACGTGGTGACACTGCTCCAGAGTTACCGCCAGGGCGCCCGGGTGTGGGGCGAGGTGGGGATGGACGCGCTGTGGAGCGCGGCGACCGTCAAATTGCTCGGCGCGGGCCTGGACGACGCCGACTTCGTGCAGAAGATCTCGACCCTGGTCGGCCAGCACGACG
The DNA here is from genome assembly GCF_009377175.1 of Streptomyces adustus. Taxonomy (GTDB): domain Bacteria; phylum Actinomycetota; class Actinomycetes; order Streptomycetales; family Streptomycetaceae; genus Streptomyces; species Streptomyces adustus. The sequence goes on along the minus strand of NZ_VJZD01000185.1, from coordinate 11,146 downwards.
TGAAGACACCGAGCCTGTCCCGCAGCAAGGAGGGCACCTCGCGCTCGTACTCCTACCGCCAGGAGTCGATCCTGCCGCCGGACAGGATCCGCGCCCTGCCCAAGGGCACCGCACTGCTGCTGGCCACCGGCATCCGACCGGCGCTGATCCGGCTGCGCCCCTGGTACAAGGAGCCCGGCGCCGACGCCATCTCCGCGCAGGCGAAGGCGGAGGCTGACGCCATCACGGCACGGGCCGCCGCGCGTACCGCCGGGGTACGGCTGGAGAAGCGCAGCCGCTGGGAGCGGGACGCCGCGCCAGCGTGACGGTGCGCAGCAGCAGTTCGGCAGGACCGTACCGCCCCCGGGACAACAGGGCGCGACTGCAAGCGAGTTGCAGGACGTAGAGGACCAGGCACCCCGCCGTCACGGCGGCGGCGCCTGTCCTGTCGTAGAGGGCGAGACCGTAGCCGGTGAACACGACGGCGAGGACCAGCGACTGGGTGAGGTAGTTGGTCAGCGCCATGCGTCCAGCCGCGGCAAGGACTTCGGCCGCCCGGCCGCGCACCAGGAGCAACAGCGCGCAGGCGTACGACGCGGTCAGCGCGGGGGCGGTGAGCACGTCCACCGCGTGGCCGACGAGGAACCAGCGGCTGTCCAGCGGCCAGTTCGCGCAGCAGGCGGTGACCACCCCGCCGGCCAGCCCCACCGGAAGCCAGCGCACGACGACCGCGCGCAGCCATCGGCCGTCCCGTCCACGCCGCTCGACAAGCCGGGTCCTGGCCGCCGCGAGCCCGGCCAGGAAGGCCGCCAGCATGTCGGGGGCGTACGTCAGGTCCGCCCGGAGCACGGCCGGCAGCTCGCGCAGATGCACGTCGAGCACCGACGAGACGCTCCCTCGATAGGCGGCGACGGTACGGGCGGCGTAGGGCGCGTACTCGGCCGGGGTGACCGGCTCGGTGGCGGCGACGGTGAGCAACCCGTACCCGAGCAGCAGCACGGACAGGGTGAGGACCAGGCCCGCCGCGAGGCGCAGCGCGGTGCGCGGGGCCAGGTCGCGCAGTCCGAACAGGACCAGCGCGAGCGCCGCGTACGTCATCAGGATGTCGCCGGGATAGAGCAGCACGGCGTGCAGCAGTCCGAGCCCGAACAGGCCCAGCACACGCCGCAGATGACGGGGCGCGAACGCGGCGCCCGCCCGGCGGGCCGAGCGCCGCTGGAGCACGAAGCTGTACCCGAACAGGAAGGAGAACAGGAGGTAGAACTTGCCGGAGACCAGCGCGGTCACCGCCCAGGCGACCGCCCGATCCGCCCCGGAGACCGTCGGGCCGCCACCCAGCGACACGTAAGGACCCGCCATCATCTGGGCGTTGACCAGCAGGATGCCGAGCAGCGCGAACCCGCGGAGCATGTCGAGCTCCCCGACCCGCCCCGATCCCTCCGCGCGCCCGGGCTCCTCGCCCGTCACGGCGACACCACCACGACCGCCGTACCGAACGCGACGGTCGAGGACACGAACCACCCGAAGGACGGGGCGAGCAGGTGCCGCAGCGTCCACAGCCGGGCCGCCGCCGGCCGGGACCGCACGAAGACCACGGGCACGGCGGTCCCGACCGGCGGCAGCCCGCACAGCGCCCCGTACGCCCCCGGGTCGAGGAGCCGGGCCCGGCCGAGGTGATCGGAGTAGGCCACGAGTCCGCCGCGCCGTCGGTCCGCCGGGGCCCGCGCGGTGACGACCCCCGTCACGCACAGGCCGCGCGCCCACAGCCGCACGGCTGTCAGCAGCGCGCGGCCGGCGAGCAGCAGAAGGCCGGAACCCGCTCCCGTGCACAGGGCGAGCAGCACCAACTCCGTTTCCATCCGGTCCCCTTGTCGTCCAGGCGCCCTCGTGTCCATGTGGGCCGCCGCGACAGGCGTGGCTCGCCACGACAGGCCACAACGGGTGCCGGACCGGACCGGTTCACATCGGCCGGGCGGACTTGAACCGCCCTACGTCACAACCCCGTTGTGTGGTCGAAGCCGTCACCACGTCGGCTGCGAAGGGAGTTACGGACGGCATGAGACGGTCCCCCCGCGCACACGGACACGGCCACCGGACGGCGGCGGCCTTCACCCTGCTGTGCGCCCTGACGGCGACGGCCCAGTCGCCCGCGCTCGCGGCACCCGACCCGGGCCCCACCACCCTCGAAGGGGTGCGGGCCCAGCTCGACGCGCTGTACCACCAGGCCGAAGTGGCCACCGGGAAGTACGACGCCGCCGACGAGAAGGCCCGCGCCCAGCAGAAGAAGGTCGACATCCTGAACGGCCAGGTGCGGCAGGCCGGACAACGCCGGGCGCGGCTGACGCAACTGCTGGGCGCGGCGGCGCGAGCCCAGTACCGCGGCGGCGGCCTGCCCGCCGAACTTCAGTTCGCCCTGTCCTCGCATCCCGAACACGCTCTGGAAGACGCCGCGTTGACGCAACAGGCGCAACAGGCCACGCAGCAGCGGCTGACGATGCTGGAGGCGGCCCGCGAGGAGCTGCGCAAGCGCACCGACGAGGCCACCGCCGAACTGGCGGGCCTGCGCGCCAGCCGCCGGGCCATGGACCAGCACCGCGACACGATCGAGCAGCGCATCGACGCGGCCCGCGCCCTTGAGGCACGGCTCCAGGAGCAGGAACGGCAGCGTCTGGCCGCACTGGAGAAGCAGGCCGCCGACAAGGCTCAGGCGCAGTGGGTCGGCACCGGCATCCTCGACCAGGTCGGCACCGAGGCCGGCGCGGCCGGGCGGAAGGCCATCGCCTACGCGACGCAGCAGCTGGGCAAGCCCTACGTCTGGGGCGCCGAGGGCCCCGACTCCTTCGACTGCTCCGGCCTCACCTCGCAGGCCTGGCTGCACGCCGGGGTCGTCATCCCCCGCACCTCCGAGGAGCAGTGGGCGCGGCTGCCGCACGTCCCCGTCGACAAGATGCGCCCCGGCGACCTCATCATCTACTTCTCCGACGCCAGCCATGTCGCGCTCTACATAGGCAACGGCAAGATCATCTCGGCCCCGCGCCCCGGACGGTTCGTGTACGTGTCCCCGGCGGGGTCGATGCAGATCCTGGGCGTGGTGCGGCCGGACCCGGACGCCTGAGCGGGCCCGCACTCCCGGCCGGACGCGGACGGCACGGCGCCCCTGACCGGACGATTGCCGTCCGGTCAGGGGCGCCGGGGTGAGCGGGCCGTGACCCACTACCTCTTCTTGACCTTGCCGGTGCTGCTGGTGGCGCCACCGGCGCCGGGCGGCGGCTTCTTGCCGGAGAAGAAGGCGTTCAGCTTGGGGTGCGCCACCTTGCCGCTCTTCTTGGGCTTCTTGGGCTCCCGCGTCTCCCCGGCCGGCTCCTGGGCCGCCGGAGTGCGCTCCGGGGAGTTGCCGGTGTGCGCGTTGACCCGGGCCAGATCGGCGCCGTCGTCACCGTAGGAGCCGACCGAGCGGGTGCTCGGCGTCGAACGGCTCGTGCGCCTGGTGGTCGACGGGTTGAAGCTGGTGGGGTCGACCACGGGCGCCGCCGGGAAGTCGAACGACTGGTCTCCCCGGTCGTCGTAGCCGTCGAACGACTGGTCCCCCTGGTCTTCGTAGCCGTAGCCGTCGTCCACCGGGAAGTGGAACGCACCCAGGGTCTCGCTGAGCGCCGGCATCGGATGGCTCTCCGAGATCGGCGGGAGGGTGGTGGGCAAGGTGGTGTCGAAGTACCCGGACGTCGACACGGGCGGGTACCCGGTCGCGACCGAGGACGGGTCCATGTACTGGTCGACGGTCGTGGCCGGCAGACCGCCGTAGCCGGGTGAGATCGCGTACGACTGCGCCCGGGACAGGCTCGGAGTGGGGACCGCGCTGGAGCCCCGGCGGCCGGGGAAGATGGAATCGGTGTCGCTGCCCCGCTGCTGCTGCTCGGCCTCCAGGGTCTCCAGCCTGGACATCAGCGATGCGGCCGAACCCCTGCGCCCGGACGAGGAAGCACGTCCCTGCCCCGAGGTGTTCGTCTGCGTCCTGGACAGGTTCGCGGGGCTCTCGGAGAGGTCGGGGCCCGGTCCGTCCGGGTGGGACAGCACGAACTCGACGTCCTGGCCGCTGTTGGACCACCGGCGACGGAAGTTGTCGAGGGTGGTCTGCACGCCCGCGCGGTTGCGCTCGATCGCGCGGGCGACATTCTGGGTGACGAACTCCCGCTGCTGGCGCGCGATGTACGAGTCGGTCCGCGCCACCTGGGGCAGGTGGTCGAACTCCTGCTGCGACCGCACGTCGTAGTGACCGACCTGCTCCAGCAGGCCGGTGCCCGAGTTCCTGCGGATCACGTTGACGTGCAGATGGTCGACCTGGCCCTGATCGATCAGCTCGTTGAGCGCCGGCCACTCCACCGACCGCAGGACGCACTGCTCCGGCAGTCCTTCGAACACCGTGGCCTGGGCGACTCCGCGCGTCCCTCGGGCGAACTCGGGTGACATCTCGTTCCAGAGCTGCCACAGCGAGGGGGACCACTCCCCGCGCGCGTTGTCGAAGCCGTACGTCAGCTGGTCGAACACGCCGGCCCCGACGCTCCCTTCCAGGGTGTCGCCGAGCTGTTCCGCCGGACGCGAGGTCGACTTCACCCAGAAGGCCGTGTTCTCGGCGGACGAGGCCGCCACGTCCCGCCGGGCCTGCGCCAGCTCCGCCGGGTCGGCACCGCGGTTGTCGGTGGCCCAGGCGGCGGAGACCCGGAAGGCGTCCACCGCCCGGAACGCGTCCATGAGTTCGGCCCGCGCGGCCACCGACGCGGCCTGGTTCTCCCAGCCCGAGTTCGCGGGGGCATTGCCCGCGCGAATCAACTCTCCCTCCCGACGCATCACGTCGGTGAAGTTGATGTAGGCGTTGCGGACCGCGTCCGTGCCCACCACCGCATCCCACCGGTCGATGCGGTCCAGGCCTCTTTGCACATCGCGGTTGAACTTGTTCTCGTTCCACGCCATACGGTCTTCCTCCTTCTTGCCTCGTGGATGGACGCCGGTGCGCACACACCGGCGTGTTACGGGGGCGCGTCGTCGCTAGCGCCGTCGCCCCGGCCGGGCGCGGTTGCCGCCCGGCGGCTGCGGAGACCCCGCCACGGGCCGCTCCCGGTCGGGACCCTGCGTGGTACGCCGGGTCGATCCCGCCGTCTGCGGCCGGTGCAGCTCGGCCCCCTGCCCCAGCGGATTGACGGGCAGCGGGGTCGCCGCGGGCAGGGGCGGGCTCACGGGCGACACGGGCGGGCTCACGGGCGACACGGGTGAGCTCGTACGTGAGTCGGGTGAACTCGTGCGTAGGTCGGGTGGGTTTGTGCGTGAGTCGGGGGAAGGCAGCGGCGCCGGAGTCGCAGGGGCGGCCGGGTCCCGCTCCTGGCCTGCTGGTCGCTCCATCGACGCGAGAAAGCGATCCCAGTGGTCGAGGACCGGCTCGTCGATCAGGACGTCCGCGTCGCCGCGGTCCCGCGTGTCATTCCCGTCGTACGCCTCTTCGCGATCCTGCGCGTCGCTCAGGTCCGGTGTGTCGCTCAGGTCCAGTGCTCTGTTTCCGACCCATTCGCGGTCCGGGACCGGCTCGGGCGTCGCGTCGTTCACCGCGGCCCGGTCCGGTGTTGCGGAGTACGCCGGGGGTCCCTGCGTGAAGTCGGCCTCGTCGCCCGCCTCTTGCGGGTCCGGCCCGTCGGACGGCGCCACTTCCCTCAGATACGCGTTGTTGGCGTACTCGACGAGGAACGAGTCCCGGCCCGCGGCGACATCCCGGTCGTAGGCCCGTAGCCAGCTGTCGTCGGTCCTGATCTTCTCCAGGACCGTGTCCTCGAACGCCCGCCGGTGCTCGGGCGGCAGCTCGCCGACCGCCCGGACCAACTGGTCGAGGGACGAGAGCTCCCGGTCCCGCTGCCGCTCGGGGCCGGCCTCCCGCTGCCGTTCCTCGGGCCGTCCGTCCGACTGCCGCCGCCTCTCGGACCCCTCGGACAGCTGCTGTCCGGCCGCACCCGCCGGGCCGTACGGAAGGTCGTACCCTCCGTCTCCCGCTCCTCCCCCGGACCTGCGGCGGAACATCCGCCGCATCAACCGCGCCAGGTTCCGCATCCCCTCGGCGAGCAGCCGCCGGGTGCTCTCCCAGGCCCGCCGGGCGCGGCCGGAGTGCTCCAGCTTGAGCAGGGCGTCCGACATCCGGTCGAGGTCGACGGCGGCGGCCGCGGCGGAGTCGGACGACCGGCTTGCGTCCCGGGGGCTCGGACTGAGGTCGGGCATGGCGCCCCTCTCGTGGGCCGGAGATGCCGATGGCAGGCACAACGGGCCGTCCGGGGCGACCGGTTCAACCGGCCGTTGAACCGCGCCCGGCGCGGGCGCGTTTCGTCCTCGACCCGGCCGGAACCGAGCAGCGAAGAACGGACGTGCCCACCATGACCACCGAGACACCCACGGCCCCCGCCACCGCACCCGCGCACCACCGGGACGAACCGGCCGGCGCCCCCCAGGCGCCGGAGGACCATGAGGGGCCCGCCCCCGAACCGGAGGCGCCCGCCCCACCGCGGTTCATCCTGTACCTGCAAGGAGCCGAGTACGGGCAGACGCTGCGGCGGCTGACCCTGTGGGTGCACAACGTGCTGCTCCCGGTGTACGGCCGTGAGGTCACCTCCACCGCCCCCTGGTGTTCCCGCTGGTGGGAACACCATGAGGCGGTGGCCCAGCTGCACGCCCTGTGGCTGGCCTGGGGGGAACTGACCGGCCCCGACGGGGGACACACCGGGCCGGCCGCCTGGCACCGGGACTTCCTGGGCCCGGTGATGGCCACCCTGCGCGACCCCCAGGGCCCGTTCGCCGGCTGCAAGCCCGGCGGCCATCGGGCCAAGGAGGCCCCGCCGGTGGACGCCAGGGACCCGTTCGGTCCGCGTCCCGGCGTGGCCTGAACGGAGCGCGCCCGCCCGCCGGATCGAACCGCTCGGCGGCCGGGCCCGTTTCTGCCTCCCGTCGACCGCCCACAGCCGGGCGGTCCCGCGCGGAGAGGCGGCACGGAACATGTCGACACCACAGGAAGACCCGCCCGCGGAGCGGCAGCAGGACACGCAGCCGCCGTACGTCCCCACGGTTCAAGCCCCGTCCATGTCCTCGTTGACCGCGACGGCCCCGGCCATGGACTTCCCGATGTTCCCGGCCACCTGGGCGCCCGATCAGTCGACCCTCTTCACGCCGCCCGTCGGCCAAGGCGCCGGGCAGTACTCCCCGTTCGACACGGGTCGGCCCGCGACCTCCCCGAAGGAGCGCACCTCGACGGGACCGGATCCCCGTCCCGCGGCGGCCGCCCACCGCGCCGACCCTCGCCAGGGCGGCAAACAGGTCAAGCGCCGTTGATCCCGGTCGACCCCACGGAGCTTGAACCGCACCCGGGTGCCTCCCGTTGTACTGGCATCCGGAACGCCAGGGAGGGACGGCCATGAGCCGGGACGAAGAGACGGACGACTCGAAGGTGCTCTCGGTGGTCATCGCCGCCGACGGCTCCGCCGCCATCGACGGCGTGCCCGTGCCGATGCCGGCGGGGGCGGCCGTCGACGAGGTGATCCTCGACGCGCTGCAAGGGCATGCGAGCCGGCGGAACTCGCCCGTGACGGCGGCCATCTCCGACCCGGCCGTGGCGGACGTGACCTATGTCGAGGTCGCCCCCGACGGTTCGAGCAGGCTCGTGGAGCGGCCGCCCTCGCCGGAACCGGCGGCGGTCGAGGCGACGGCGGAGCCGGTCGCGGCCCGCGTCGGCCCGGACGCCGTACCGCCCGATGACGAAGGCACGTACGCACGCACGGACGCAGACAGGGACGACGGCGAGGACAAGGCCGCGGAGGAGGGCGACGGTGCAGACCGAGGCGCGTATCCGCTGCGGCAGCCGCCGCCTCCGGCCCGGCGGACCCCCGTGCCCGGCGCCCTCCTACGACGCCCGGGCACCACCGAGGGGGCGGCACCGCGCCAGTCGGACGACGAGTACCGGCCGTCCGGTCTGCTGCACCGGCCCCTGATCGTCGGGCCGGTGGCCCTCGGTGTGGCCGCCCTCGTCATCGTGCCGCTCGCGATGACGGGCGGCGGATCGGGCGACGGCGGGCAGCAGAACACCGCCGCCGGTGCGAGCGCCGGGCCGAGCCGTTCCCGTACCGGCCACGACCCGGCGGGCGGCGGTACGACGCCGACGCCCACCGTCTCCGTGACGCCCAGCCCGACACCGTCCTCGACCAGTACGCCGCCGAAGGCCAAGGGCAAGCCGAAACACACCTCGCCCGGCGGTGCCGCCGGGGCCACCGCGACCGTGACCGTACGGCCCCCGAAGGCCACGGCGACCGTGACCGCCGCGCCCGCGAAGGAGACCGCCGCCAGCGCCGTGAACCGGCTGGCCGGGAACGACCCCGGGCGGCACATCTGCTACCGCGCCTACGTCTCCGGAAAGGGCTGGCAGAAGCCCGTGTGCGACGGCACGGTGGCCGGTACGACGGGGCAGGACCGGGCGATCAAGGCGCTGAACATCGCTGTGCGCGGGACCGGCGGGGTGGCCGCCAACGCCTTTGTGCACAAACCGGGCTCGACCGACGGGAGGGGCGTCTGGAAGCCGCACTGGACGCCCAACACCGCCGACGGCAAAGACATCTACATCGGCAGCACCGCCAAGGGCGCCCCGGACATGCTGGGTTACGCCATCAACATCGGCAGCGGCGGCCAGGTCTGCCAGACCGCCCATGTCCACAACGTCGGCTGGAACCAGACGGGTTGTGTCGGACCGCGCCCCGCGTACATCTTCGGCGGCACCCTCAGCAACGACCTCTGGCTGGAGGCGGTCAAGTTCACGGTCTGATCCGTGCCGGACGCGTATCCCGACGGTCACCGGTCGTAAACAGTTCATGACCGAAGCCCCATGGGCGCAGGGAGTGTCACTAGAGTCCGAACCGTGAACGGAACGAACACAACCTCCTTACGTTTGACCGTACTTGGACCGGTACGGGGCTGGCTCGGCGGCCGGGAGCTCGACCTGGGGTCGCCGCAGCAGCGGGTCGTGCTGGCCGCACTGCTGCTGCGCCGGGGGCGAGCCGTCACGCTCGCCGAACTCGTCGACGCCGTCTGGGGGATGGAGCCACCGACGGCCGCCGTGTCCGTGCTGCGCACGTATGTCTCACGCCTGCGCAAGGCGCTGGAGCCCGACCGCGACCCGGACGTCCCACCGCGGACGATCGTCTCGGTGGGCGACGGATACCGGGCCGAGATCCCGGAGGACGCCCTCGACCTGGCCGCCTTCGAGCGCCAGGTGGCGGACGCGGCGCGGGCTTCCGCCACGGGCGACACGGCCGCCGCCGCGGCCCTACTGCACCACGCCCTCGACGGGTGGCGGGGCGTGGCGCTGGCCGGACTGCCCGGTCCGCTGGCCGAGGCCGAGCGGTCCCGGCTGGCCGAGGAGCGGCTGAACGTGCTGGAGCGGCGCCTGGACCTCGACGTCCGGCTCGGCCGGCACGGCCAGGTGGTCTCGGAACTGATGTCGCTGACCGGCGAGTTCCCGCTGCGGGAGGAGCTGTGCCGGCTGTATGTGCTGGCCCTGTACCGGTCCGGCAGACAGGCCGAGGCGCTGGCGGCCTACCGCAGGATCCGCACGACGCTGGTGAACGAGCTGGGCATCGAACCCGGCGCTCCCCTGCGCGACCTGCACGCGCGCATCCTGGCGTCCGACCCGTCCCTGGCCGGCCCGTCGACCTCAGTCTCCGACCGGACACCCTTCGCCGCCCCGACGCCCGGCCCCGCCCCGATACCGGTCTCCACTCCGACGTCGGTCTCCGCTCCGGCCTCGGGCCCCGTCACGGCCGCGGATGCCGGAGCGCGTCACCCCGCGGACGACGCGGCCGTGGAGCCGCCCGCGCGGGGCGTTCCGCACGGCAGGGCCGCCTCCGCCGGACCCGCGGACACCGCCGGCGCAGCTCGAAGCAGCACCCACGAGAACGCCGGGACCACCGGTCCTTCCCCCGCCGAGCCCGTCCGCCGGCCCGCCGCCCAGCCGCCCTTCTCCCCGCGCCTCGCCCAACTCCCCGCCGATCTGCCCTCCTTCATCGGGCGGCGCGCCGAACTGGAGCGCGCCAGGGGCCTGCTGCCCGTCGACGGCAGCGCCCCGGCCACGGTGCTGATCAGCGCGATCGGCGGCATGGCGGGCGTCGGCAAGACCACGCTCGCGGTGCACCTGGCCCACCAGGTCGCCGCCCACTTCCCCGACGGACAGCTCTGCGTCAACCTGCACGGCTTCGACCCGAGCGGCTCGGTGACGCCCCCGGCCGAGGCCGTCCGCGTACTGCTCGACGCCCTCGGCGTCGCCCCGCAGCGGATCCCCGCCGGTCTTGAGGCCCAGACGGCGCTCTACCGCAGCGTGCTCGCCGAGCGGCGGGTGCTGATCCTCCTCGACAACGCCCGCGACAGCGAGCAGGTCCGCCCACTGCTGCCGGGTGCTCCCGGCTGTCTCGTCATCGTCACCAGCCGCAACCAGCTCACCGGCCTGGTCGCGAGCGAGGGCGCGCACCCGCTGACACTGAACCAGCTGACGCCCGCCGAGGCCCACGAGTTCCTGACGCGCCGACTCGGGCCCGAGCGGCTGGCGAAGGAGACCGAGGCGGTGCAGGAGATCATCGCGCGGTGCGCCCAACTGCCGCTCGCCCTGGCCGTGGTGGCAGCCCGCGCGGCCACCCACCCGGACTTCCCGCTCAGTGCCATCGCCGAGGAACTCCGGGACAGCCACGGCAGCCTCGACGCGTTCACCGGGGACGACAGCATCGACGTACGGACCGTCTTCTCGTCGTCGTACGAAGCCCTGTCCGCGTCGGCCGCGCGCCTGTTCCGCCTGCTGAGTCTGCACGCCGGGCCGGACATCTCGACGCCCGCGGCGGCCGCCCTCGCCGGGCTCGCCCCCCGGGACGTCCGCGGCCCGCTCGTCGAGCTGACCCGCGCGCATCTGCTCACCGAGCACTTCCCCGGCCGCTACACCCTGCACGACCTGCTGCGCGTGTACGCCGCCGAACGCGTCCAGGCCGAGGAGAGCCCGCAGGACCGGGAAGCGGCGGTGGAGCGGCTGCTGACCTGGTACCTGCACACCGCGGACGCGGCCTACCCGCTGATCACCCCGAAGCGCAGCCGCGTCCCCCTCGAACCCCCGGCG